>JANYIO010000298.1 GCA_025362015.1 Gammaproteobacteria bacterium
GATTATCTACAGCGTCAGCAACTTGATCAAACATTCACGATTGAATTTAGCGATAAGCTGGTGCGCATATTTTCAAGCGCGTCATTGCCATTAATAATATTGCGCCATTTAGGTTTTATCGGATTGGACTTAATGCCTGCGATTAAAAATCAATTTGCGGCGCAAACAATGGGCACTGCAGGAACCAAATGGTTATGACACAAAATTACGATATTATTATTGTCGGCGCTGGTCTTGTTGGTGCAACCCTCGCTTGCGTAATTGCACAACAAAATACTTGTTCTTCATTACGCATCGCATTAATTGAAGCAGGCGCTGATCCACAACATTTTAGCGGTGAACAGTTCGACCCGCGTGTGGTAGCACTGACTCCTGCATCGCAACACTTATTGACTAAAATTGGTGTGTGGGAAAAAATTGTTACGCAGCGCGCCTGCGCATATAGCGATATGGAAGTATGGGACGGCGAAGGCACGGCCAATATCCATTTCAGCGCTGCTGAAGTGCGTCAGAATTGTTTAGGCCACATCATTGAAA
Source organism: Gammaproteobacteria bacterium (assembly GCA_025362015.1). Taxonomy (GTDB): domain Bacteria; phylum Pseudomonadota; class Gammaproteobacteria; order Pseudomonadales; family Cellvibrionaceae; genus Cellvibrio. The sequence goes on from JANYIO010000298.1 coordinate 538, forward strand.
ATTCGTTGATCGTCACGGCATTGCGGGAGCAATTAATAAAACATCCACAAATTACGCTAATTCAACCAGCTACCCTTGTCGGATTGAGCAAGGGTGAAAGGACGCAAATCGCATTAGATAATGGTGCCACACTCACAACAGATTTATTAATCGCTGCCGATGGTGGACACTCCAAAGTGCGCGAGCTGGCGGAGTTTGCAACGCGTGAATGGGATTACGGCCACACCGCTATTATCACCACCGTGCAAACCGAATTACCACATCAGGCAACCGCATGGCAACGTTTTATGCGCACGGGACCTTTAGCTTTTTTACCGCTTTCAACGGTGGATGGAAAATATTTTTGTTCGATCGTGTGGTCAGCAGAGCATGCATTAGCCGATGAATTAATGACGCTAAATGATGCGGATTTTTGTGCACGTTTAGGTTTTGCATTTGAACATAAGCTGGGGAAAATTTTGCACTCCGCAACGCGTTTTGCGGTTCCCCTACGTCAGCGTCACGCAAAAAATTATATTCAGTCGCAGATAGTATTAGTGGGTGATGCTGCACACAATATTCATCCTTTAGCCGGGCAGGGCGTCAATCTGGGTTTGTTAGATGTTGCAACACTTGCGCAAGAAATTGAGCGTGCTGGTGAACGCGGCATTCCACTCAATGACTTTTCCATTCTGCGCCGCTACCAACGCCAACGCCTAACCAACAATTTGTTGATGATGAGTGCAATGGAGGCATTTAAACGCTTATTTGGCAGTGAATCTTTAACCATAAGTTGGTTACGCAATACTGGTATGCATCAACTAAACTCCTTAACAGAGCTGAAGAAAATCATTGTCAAAGCGGCAATAGGTTTGCACTAACAAATTTTTTTGTTCACCGGGGTTATTATGAGTTTAGTAGAAGTTTTTTCCATTTCTCCATTTGATTGGCGCGCCGTAGGTACATCGATCATGTGTGGGACAATCATTGGCATTGAACGTCAATTGCGCGGCAAGCCGGTGGGAATTCGCACCTCTGCATTGATTACTCTTGGCACCTATATTTTTATCGCAGCCTCTATGTTGGTTTCCACTAGCGCCACTGACCCTACGCGAATTATTGGGCAGGTGATTACCGGTATTGGTTTTATCGGTGCCGGCGTTATGTTGGCGCGGGATGGTATGGTGCTCGGTGTAACTTCTGCGGCAACTATATGGGCATTGGCATCGATTGGTGTTTGTATCGCAATCGGTTATGACCTGATTGCAATAAAATTATCGATAGTGGTGGTGGTAGTTTTAGCGGGTGTAGATATTCTAGAAGATTATTCGCAAGCGCTACGACGTGGTGTGCATAAAAAATATCAAGATTGGATGGATAAAACCAAATCAAATACTATGTCTGAATAAATCAAGTTTCAAAAAGTAACACATTTTTTTGAGCAAAGTGGAATGATAAAAATTATAACAGTCGCAAACATTTTGCAGTGGGCACTGGTCGTATTGTTAATAACAGCTGTTGTTGGCTTTTTATCATTTACGAATGCGTATGGGGTTTTTTTGGCGTCTATTACAACATTAATCGCTTGGGGCACCTATAAAAATAAGCGTTGGGCTTATTTTGCCGCTGCTACCTGGGGTTTAGCCTGCTTCCAACTTGCAAAACAAGGCTACGAATTTCAGGGAATAAAACATCAAGTGATGACAATAGGTGTTCTGATTATTCCTGTCGCACTATTTTTGCACGAAATTTTGGGCAAACAACAAAATATAAATGCGCAAAAAAGTGTCACAAATGCAGTAAACGAAGACGATTTGCCCTAATAAAATGAGTCTTAGCGACACAAGAAAATAAAAAAGAAGGATATTCGTTAAATTAGTGGATTACTGCTTGAACTAGGCTGCCACAAGTGCTTTAATTTTTAACTGCACAGATTGAGATTCGAGCCAAGACTAAGCTTTTGTAAGACATCCGCTTGCTGGAGACCCTTGGACGTACCACGACCTGAGCAATAGCTTTATTAACAAGCTATTTCACCCTGGCTTTTAGTAAAGTCGGTTTTTTTGTTCGGTCAGCTTCGCTGACGTTTTTATGTAAGTCGAGGAAAGTATGTCAGATGTAGTCTCTGGTGTTGTTAAGTGGTTCAACGATGATAAAGGTTACGGTTTTATTGAGCGTGAGGGCGGTGCTGATGTATTCGTTCACTTCCGCGCAATTAACGGCAATGGCCGTAAAACTTTGAAAGAAGGTCAGAAAGTGACTTTCGAAGTGACCTCAGGTCAAAAAGGTCCGCAAGCGGAAAACGTAACTCCTCTGTAAGTTGAGTTAAGTTTCAAGGGGCGAGAGAGCAATCGATCGCCCCTTGCTGTATCTGGCGTTTATACATTGCCCATAAAACCTTTCAAGCTAGATACTCAATATCAGGCTGGTCACTCCTTTCTCCATGTTATACACCCTTATATGATGTTTGATATTAACGCGATCCTTTGGCTTACTTTTTTATCCTTGGTAGTCTTCTATTGGCTACACGCCTCGCGTACTAAAGAAGTTGCGCTCAAAGTTGCAGAAAAGCATTGCGAAGAAATGCAGGTACAGTTTCTTGATCAAAGTGTTTATCTCAAGCGCATTTGGTTCAAACGTAATGATCTTGGCCATTTAAGCCTATGGCGCGAATTTTATTTTGAATTTACAGTGAGTGGTGATGACCGCTATTTTGGTCGCGTCACTCTGCTCGGCAAAAAAATAACAGCAGTACAACTTGACCCCCATAGATTTCATTAAAATTTTATGAATATTATTTATCGCGATGATGCTCTCTTTACCGTCGAGCAAGTGATTGAGCTTTATAAAAAATCCACGCTTGGCGAACGTCGCCCGGTTGATCGCCCTGATATTTTTTTAGGCATGATTGCTAATGCCGATATAATTATTAGCGCATGGCACGATGAAAAATTAGTCGGTATTTCACGCGCACTTACAGATTACACCTACGTTACCTACCTTGCTGATTTAGCGGTAGATGAAGAATATCAGCAGCAAGGTATAGGTAAACAACTTATCGAAGAAACACAAAAGCGTACGGAACCTGAATGCATGATGGTATTGCTGGCATCACCGAAAGCCAATGACTATTATCCAAAGTTAGGTTTTGTTCACAACCCGCGCGCATGGATGTTGAAAAGTAATTATTAATTTTCGGAATGGTTTGTATGAGCGAGCAAAAAATTCATTTTGAACAACATGTTGAAAAAATAGGTGGATGGAAAACCAAAACATCAACAGTCACTTATGAGAATCCATGGATTAAAATCATACACGAAGAAGTTATTACGCCCAAAGGTACAGATGGAATTTACGGCATAGTGCATTTTAAAAACACGGCTATTGGTGTGGTACCGATTGATGATCAAGGCAACACCTGGCTCGTCAAACAAAGTCGCTATACGCTTAACCAATATACTTGGGAAATTCCTGAGGGCGGTTGTCCATACGACGAAGAGCCTATTAATGCTGCGAAACGTGAACTCGAAGAAGAAGTAGGTTTGCAAGCTAGAGATTGGCAACAGTTAATGACACTGCATATGTCCAACTCAGTCACCGATGAATTTTGCGTGGTGTTTGTGGCAAAGAATTTATTTGCAGGCAAGCAAGAGTTGGAAACTACAGAAGATATCGAAGTTAAAAAATTACCGCTCTCCGAAGCGATTGAAATGGTAAAACGCGGTGAAATTACGGATGGCATCTCAGTAGCAGCATTGCTGCGTTTGGCGTTGGATTTATAATTGAATCGCAAGCGAGGGTTAAATTCCGCGTGGCTTGCTACGAAATAGATTTTTGGAACAAAAATATACCTCGCCGCTTGCGGCGAGGTGTTTAATTACAAAATTTTTTGCATACAACATGTTTTTTATATGTTGAGCTTGTAATGGCAGTAAGGGGTCCAGGCAGTGTCATCCTTGCCTGCGTAAACAATTTTTTTATTGGTGTGCCAAACAATTTCATCGTTGGTAGAGTTTCCATCGACAGATTGCAAAGTATTTTTGGAGTAGTCGATGTCGGTAATAATAAAATGGTGATGAACAAATTGCCCATGAACGTCGGGCTTTCCTTTTACTACTGCAACATCACCTGGGCGCATTCCATTGTGATCCCATGTTTTATTTATACCATCACCTCGAATGCCATCGCCCCACACCCACTTTACATCTAGCCCGCCCCACTTTTTTAATACGTAAGTAGCAAATATGCCGCACCATGCTGTAGATTTGCCGCCTACATACATTTTCTTTTTCTTATCGTATGTACTGCCAAGAACGATATTTCCGTGGGCACTTTTAAATAGTTCTAAATCACCTTTTGACGGAGCAGGCAGCCCTGCTACGGTAAAAATCTCAGTCATCTCGTCAGAAGTAGGTTTCCAATGCCCACCGTTAACACTCGCATCCGCGTTAGCTTCCCATTTTGCTTTCCTTACAATATCTAAACGTGTGGCCATGCTGCCTCCTAATAATGAAAAATATGCCAATATTAACGCTAATAAAAAGCAGTAAATTAGCCCATAAAAAGTCCGCAGCCTATCAGGCTTTTTCGTGCGCTAATTGAGAGTTCATCACACTTTTTTTAAATTGTAAAACAAACTTGTTAGTTGGATGGGTGTTCGTTATGACCATTGCCTACGGCGGTTAATCGCGTGAGATCAGTGCCGGTTTTACTCATGCGGAAAACGCCAAATTTTCCTTCAACCAATGGGTCGAGTTCCATACGGTGAAAGAAGATAGTTTGGCCGTCCAGGCTCCAGGCAGGTTTGCTATTGATATTGCCATCATTGATCAGATAGCTCGCGTTGCTGCCGTCGCTGTTGGCTATGCGTATGGCCCAGGCGCCCAGGGTCACGTTGCCGACAGGAAACTTGGCAGGGTCGACATTGACGAGCCAGGCTATCCGGCTGCCGTCAGGTGAGAAGTAAGGGTCGTAATCGGCCAAACCATCGTTGGTAAGCCGTGTTTCAGGGCTGAATGGAGTTGCGGCCATCACGTAGATCTCATAGTTGGCAGGTGCGCAGGGTGTTGCGGCGCAGCCGTTGAACAAGAGTTTGCTGCCATCGGGGGCCCAGGAAACATCCGTATTAACACCACCGCGGCTGGTGTACTGCACCGGGTTCTTGCCTAGTGCGTCGGTGACGAAAATTTCCAGTGCAGAACCTACACTACCAAACATTGCGATCTTAGTGCCATCGGGTGACCACTCGCCGTGCCCCTGTAATGTCCAGCCATCATCACCTTTAGCGCGTAACTGGGTTACTCCAGTTCCATCAGCATTCATCGACCATAAGCTGGCTTCAGCGTAGTTCTCTGGCTTGCCAGCAGGTGAACGATAAAAGAGCACCTTCTTGCGATCAGGTGAAATGCGCGGCCACCAGTTTTCGTAGTTCGTGTCACGAGTGAGTTGTTGTACCGCGCTGCCATCCGTTTTCATGACGAAAATTTCATGATTGCCGGTGCGGTCAGAATCGAACACCAATTGGTTGGCAGTAAGTACGGTGGCGGCCACGATCGGTGGTGTGGGCGGCTCGTCATGTTTGCCACCGCCACCACAGCTGCTTATGGCGGCGAGTAAGGTAACAACTGCAAAGGTGAATAGGGTGCGCATAGAGTTCTCCAAAAAATGGAATAAGGTTCAGTAAATTATGACACCTTTATTCTCTCAAGGTTTTTGTATTCCATCTGAGACTTACTGAACGATTCAACGGCGAGCATCACCATGATGTAAAGATAGTGCACCCAATTATTTCTTTAAAAATACCACTAAAGTAAAAATAGCCGTTAATAGTGTTATGCCGTGCAAAATCATATGTTCCAGATTTGGAATGGGGTTTTTCCTTATTTTAGGTAATATAATTAATGTTTTTGCATGAATTTTTGCGTATTCCTCCTTCCATTTTTCGCTAACTGAAAACCAGTAAGGTAACCACCATGTTTTAATTTCCAGGATGAAAAGAATAAAATAATAAACCACTCCAAAATTCATTAAACTTCTTAGGTTAAATAGAAATCCTATAATAGGTAACCCCATAAGTATTCCATTAGATGCGCACTCAATAAGCCTTTCTTTTCTCGTGTAAAACCGAACGCCGTTAAACGGAAATAAATCTATCCATGTAGTGAATTGATGATAGGCTAATAAAATACATTGAAAAATGATGGTTGCTGTTAGCATATGTTTAAAATCCTGATAATTTGTTAGATTTTTTTCCACGACAAATTTTGAATTTTTATTTATTATTCAATAAAATTCAATAATTTTTCAATTTTTAAATATCGTCATAAAACTCAGCCTGCAATAATTGCGCAAAATTTTGTGCGTCACGAGCGAGTAATTCAAGGGCCTTTGCCATATCAGGAAATTTCTTTACATCAAATTCCCACTCATCAGACTCATGTTCTTCTTGCTTAGCGTCTAGCTTAACAAAACTATAGACACCATTAACATGTTCTAAATTTGTTAATACACTATGAGCAAAGCGATGTCGTATATTTTTGGAATTAATTATTCTGCCAGTTATATTTAGAGCTTTAGATTTATGCGAAGATAATGCCTGAATCTTTGATACAGCTTCAGCGATAAAATTACACTTTTCTTGTAAAAACTTTGGTAATTGTTTGGCTAGCTTATTATCTTCACACTTGGAATAAATAGTTGATGCAGCAAAGTCTAGAGCTGCTTCAATAAAGGACCATTTAATAATTATATATTCAATAGCTGAGTAAAGCTTTTCTATATCCTCCGGCTCATTCTTCATATTTTTTTGTCCTAACAGTTTATTAGAAAGCGTAAACTATATAACCCACAAGTTTAAATTCCAAGTCATTTAATTCAGATCTTATGTGGCTTGGGTCGCTCTAATTAATCCAATTGATTCGGTTTAACCAACCCCCGCAGCCAACCCCACAGCGTATTTTTATCCAGCACATAGCGATCCATTTGATCCTGATTATAAAAATAATGCTCGGGATCACTAAATAATAATTCGCGTTTTAACATACGGCGTTTTGGGTCGATGGTTTTTATAATGCGTGCTGGGTTGCCTGCAGCAATTACATTTGCTGGAATGTCTTTAGTGACCACTGCGCCGGCACCAATCACCGAATTTTCGCCAATGGTTACACCTTTGTTTACAATCACACTTTCACCAAGCCACACATTATTTTCCAGCACTACCGGTTTGGTGCAGCGAAATGGGCGAATGCGATTGTAAATGCCGTGCCAATCGCTATCGCTAATATATACATTCGCCGCAAACATGCAGTTATCGCCAATACGAATGGATTCCGCAGAAGAGATGCGCACACCGGGTGATATTAAACAATAATCGCCAATCATAATGTTGCCTCCGCTTTTTTTATTGTTGCGCTCTTTGCCAGGCCATGTGGTAAGGCGAATAACGTTGTCGGGCGCGGCAATCATTTGCGCGAATTTACCGATGTGAATATTGTGGCCAAAAATGACCAGGCAGCGTGGGTGCGCAATTTCCAGGCCTGTGCCTAAGCTATCAAATTGCGGCGCAATAAAACGCCGTACATAAAAACGGTTTATCGCGTTATAGAGGCGTTTGATAAAATAAGGGGTATTGTTTCGGCGCATGAAAAAATTGTCGTTGCACGACTCTGTTAGAATGACGCACGATTATCAACGAGAACTGTCATGCTGCCAATTGAAATTGCTAACATTGAAATAACGATGAGTCTGCTGCTGGACATAAACAGCGTTAAAGGCTTTTTGGATTCAGAAGAAGGTGCGGCCTTGTATCAGCATGCGCTTATCGCAGCGCAAAATGGTTCGGTGTTAGAGGTGGGCAGTTATTGCGGAAAATCCACTGTGTATCTTGGCGCTGCCTGTAAGCAAGCAGGCAGTGTTTTGTTTGCGGTAGACCATCACCGTGGCTCAGAAGAGCATCAGTTGGGTGAGGAATATCATGACGCTACTTTGTACGATGCAGAGTTTGGCAAAATGGATAGCTTTCGCGAATTTCGCAATACGCTTGCACGCGCAAAATTAGAAGATACTGTGGTGCCCATCGTTGCGCCATCTGCATTAACTGCGCGCGCATGGACAACACCTTTAGCGATGGTTTTTATTGACGGTGGCCACAGCATGCAAGCTGCGCTTACGGATTTTAATTTGTGGAGTCACCATGTGATACGCGGTGGTTTACTTGCGATTCACGATGTATTCCCCAACCCTGCGGACGGTGGTCGCCCACCTTATGAAATTTGGCGGCTTGCGCAGGAGTCAGGTTTATTTGAAGCTTTACCGTTGGTGAAAAGTTTGGGTGTTTTGAAAAAACGTTAACAATTATTTAATCACCCAAATAAATGCAACACCAGCGTGTACGACGGAATAGGTTTCCAGCAGCGGGCTTTGGCTAAAGGGAGTTAAATTTAAATTGTCATAGCCAATAAAAAAAGCAACGCGAGTATCTATATTATTCACCTGCAATTTACGATAAAAACTAGCTTGACTATTCCACCCACTGTAACCTCCATGCGCTGAGTATTCTGGTCGATCTTGCGTGGCGTATTGTGCGGCAACACTGTAATAATAATCGTGATACTGTTGATCTGCAAAAGTTAAACCCATGCGATAAGAGAAGGTCCATTGATCCCATTGATCGCGAAAAATAAATTGTGGTTGAAAAATAGAGCCAACAAATTGGTCGGTTTTTCCACCAACTGCATAGACAGCGCGCCAGGGCAATTGTAATTGCCAGCCATGTTGTGTTTCGTCTCCCGTGAGTTGAATATTTAGCGAAGGACCAAGCTCCAGTGTTGACCCAAGTTCAGGCATGCCCTGGCGAAATTTATTTTCCGCAGTGTGCGGTGTAATAGCAGCGTTCGCACTGAAAGTAAATTGTATTCTATCGAATGTTAAAAATTGCCCACGAATTCCCTCGCGGTCAGAGCGTAAATATTTGCCGCGATAAATGACATAGGGAATTGGGGCTGTATAGTTGCGGTATTCGCTGGAGCCGCGATAATCTGGCCCATAGATACTTCCTACACCTACACCAAATTCCCATTTTTTATCAAGTTCATTCTCTGCAAAAACATGGGTACAGCCAAACGTTAAGCACACTAAAAACAGTTTATAGAAGGATAATCGTAGGAACATAGTGAGTTTCACTGTGTGAATAATGGGTGCTTAAGTGCGATGTGATAGAATACTACTGCCGTTTCATTGTTAGAGTCCATGTTTATATCTATTAGTCTATTAGCATGTTTATATCTATTAGTTAGTCCTCTGTATTGTTTATTAAGTTCATCAGTATTTTTTCAAGCCCATTAGTATTTTTAAAAAGAGAACTCCGTGAATTCATTACTTTTTTCATCATTAAATCTAAGCGCAGACATGCTTGCCAATTTAGAATCGCTTGGCTACAACGAAATGACGCCCATTCAAGCGCAAAGCTTGCCGATTATTTTGCAGGGGCAAGATATTATTGCCAAAGCCAAAACCGGCAGCGGTAAAACGGCAGCCTTTGGCATTGGTTTACTGGCAGCGCTGGATGTAAAAATTTTTACTACACAAGCATTAGTCTTGTGCCCTACCCGTGAATTAGCAGATCAAGTTGCAAAAGAAATTCGCCGTTTGGCGCGCCTGACTCATAACGTAAAAGTGTTAACGCTTTGCGGTGGTGTTGCGATTGGCCCACAAATTGGTTCGCTGGAACGTGGTGCGCATATTGTGGTGGGTACACCGGGGCGCATTGTTGATCATATTGAAAAAGGCACGCTGAAATTAGGCACCATTAAACAACTCGTATTAGATGAAGCCGACCGCATGTTAGATATGGGTTTTACTGATTCTATCGAAACTGTATTAGCTGCCTGTAATAGTGAACGTCAAACATTATTGTTCTCGGCAACTTATCCTGATGGTATTAAAAAAATCAGCGCGCATTGCCAAAAAAATCCACATGAAGTGAGTGTGGAATCAGTGCATAGTGATGAAAATATCGAACAACATTTTTATGAATTGCGCGAAACTGATCGTAAAGATATTGCGGTGCAACAATTGCTTGCGCACTTTAATCCTGAATCTGCAATTATATTTTGCAATACCAAAATTCTCTGTCAGGAAGTGTGTGATTTGTTGCGTGCGCAAGGTGTAAATGCGTTGGCGCTGCACGGCGATTTAGAGCAAAGAGATCGCGATCAAGTATTAGTGCGTTTTTCTAATAAAAGCTGCCCGGTATTAATTGCCACAGATGTAGCCGCGCGCGGATTGGATGTAAAAGGTTTAGGTGTAGTAATCAACGTAGAATTAGCGCATGACAGCGAAGTACATATTCATCGCATTGGTCGTACCGGTCGCGCGGGTGAAAGTGGTTTGGCATTAAGTTTGGTTGCGCATAATGAAATGTCGCGCTTGAATCGTCTTGCTGATTATTTGCAAAAAACCATCACCCTTGAAGACTTGCCGAAAACGAATAATGTGGTCGAAATAAAACCCGATATGGTTACGCTCTGTATTGATGGCGGCAAAAAAGAAAAAGTTCGCCCCGGCGATATTCTTGGTGCGCTAACTAAAGATGCAGGATTGTCAGGCGAGATGATAGGAAAAATTGATATTTTTGAATTCGCATCTTATATCGCTGTACATCACACCATTGCACGGCAAGCCTTGCAGCATTTGCAAGATGGAAAAATTAAAGGCAGAAAGTTTCGCGCACGCAAGTTGTAGCTTGGAAGACTGTAAAAAATCCATCTTTTCTAGATTACCGAATAAGGAAATTCAATTTTTCACACCAAGCGAAACTTTGTTAGGGAGAATAGCCCTCTCTATAAACGTATATATTTATTTAAATCGGTTACTTATAATTCCGCTAAAAAAATGACTGGCATCGGAATCAGACAACTCATAAGCCATGGGGCATAAAAAACTACAAATTAAGTAGCCTAAGGGTTTATTGTCGGCGTTATTCCACAGCTCAACCACCCAATTCCAACAAATGCTTCGCAAGATGTAATAGACTTGCGAATGACTTATGGCATCAGCGTTTAATTTTTTTGCGATTAGTGCAATCGAAAACCATTCTTCGAACTCTTGCACTCCGGTCATCAGCTTTTTATTGCTAAGGCGCTGATTAACGGCTCCAATTTTAATTTTGAGTAAGGCAAAATTTTTGTCTTTTTCTTGTGAAACGACATCGCTTTCAAGTGCATCAGCACCATGGCGATAACTGATAACATCTTTAATGCTTTGCTCAAGTTTTTGAAAGCCTTCGTCTGCATTGTAGCTACCGAGTTGCTGAATTCGACTGAGCCACTTTGTATGATTAGCAGAATTAAGATAATCTTGCCAGCATTGGTTGAGCTGTTCGGTATTGCTGTGCTTATTTTGTGCTGTCCACCATTCCGCTAATTTTAAATCTGATAAAGTAATTGTCTGATCCGTTTTATCACGTAGGCTGGGGACTGCTGTTGTAAATTCATACGCGGGCAAATGTTTTGCAATTTTAGGCATACCTGCAGATAGATATTTAATCAATATTGTATAACGTGATTTTTTTTCAGTGCCTGAGAGTTTTGCCCAATAGACTTCAAGTAGCCAACTGGCGAGTGGATTCAAAAAGCCATCGTTCCATTGTCTGGTTGTTTCAGAAATAATACTCCAGTCGCTCGTGGGTAAGTCTCTTGCCAGCATAAACCGGAAAGTGTAGCGAGCGATATTGTTAGAAATTAATTTTTTATTGCAGCCATCTAGCAAACGCAACATTTCCATTATTTGTGCATCGGCTATTTTGTTATTTTTTAATAGCACCTGCATTATCATTGCGCCAGAACGTAGTACTTTTTTTCGTTTAAATAATTGTTGTTCTAACCAATAATGTAAATTTTCCTTTTTTTCGGGTTTTACATTTTGCAGAGCACGCCAGCCGTAGAATAATCCGCCACCAAAACTGTCCCTGCGGTGTGTTGCCAAGGCGCTGCGACCGAGCCAATAACTTATTTTTACCCAGCCCAATTTAATGCTAATCATTGCGAACCAGGATGGGTAACAAAAAAGAAATGTGGGGATATAAATAAGTTTAATCAGCGCATTATCTACATTGGTAACGATGACCGTGGGTAGCGTCGAAAGCACCAAAAATACGACAATAAACCACGGAGCCGGTGGCTCGTTGACGCGACTTGGGCCAGAGCTTTCGCCAGTGGAACGGTTGTAGAAATACAGCACAACACGGATCAGGATAATGATGGAAACAATAGGCATTAGATCGTCCCTAGTAACTCTTTCCAGTTTAGTTTTTCTGTTGTATTCGCGGTGGTGCGAGTATTTTGTTCGACAATCACGTCGGGAGACAAATACCAAAATTCGGCTAATCCTCTGCGCTCCGGGTCCAATAAAATTGCTTTAGCATCGCGCAATTGAAATTCATCGCGCGTTTGCAAACCTAGAGGTGATAGGTATTTTTCCGCAGCGGGTATTTGCAAATTAATGGCACCGAGAATGTTTGCATAAGCTTTTTCTACAGCTCGTGAATCTGCATTTGCATCCAGCTCTAGTATCCAAAATGGCCAGCAGCTGTACAACGGGTTGTTACTGTATCCCTGAGTCATGGGTTTGATTACCAGATTGAGTTTGTTCGGGAATAATTATCCAGAGTTGGCGCACGATACTTTCCAGCTTTTGATCCAGCTGGTGATTATTCCTAGTCGCTACAAGTTGGCGACCCTCCTCAACCAGTTTGTTTGCTTTGCGTAAATCTTTTGCTTCGTGTGCACGAGCGGCGATGTAACTAAATTGATCGGTCCAAAACTCCGGGCTGCGTTTGTAAGCAGAACTATTAATACCTTTCATTTGTTCAATTAGGCGTTCTAATTCAGTGATACGTTTTAATTCGAAGGCTTTGTGCAAACGTACTTCACAATCCGCCAGCATTTGCTTTTCAATACTATTGCCCCAGGATTCCACCACGAGACGTGCATTCATATAAGCGTTTTGACACTCCGCCAATAATTCATCTAACTGTTCGCGGCTTTCAAGTAATTCAATTTCCGCTTCAATCTCTATTAAATTGCGTTGCGCGCGTAAGCAAGCATCTTCATCGCTCGTGGCCGTTAATAAATCTTTACCTACGCCATTTAGGCGATTTGTGAGTCGCTCTAGCAAACTAACGGCAGCTTGATCGCGCCGCGCGAAGGCTTCTTTTTGTTGCAAAACTAAACGTGTTTGCAGTTGCCCAAAGCCCACACGCAACACTGCAGGATCTGCGCTTGGCATGAGCAATTCAGCCACGCCGTGAATCACAATTTTTTGATCAATGATAACGGCACTTGCTTTCAAATTGGCGCCGCGATCTACTTCGATGGTGATTTCAATGGCCGAACCTGCCGTTAACTGATGCGTTAATTCATTGGAATTAATGACCAGATTACCCACTTTGCGACAGAAGCGAGCAAGGTCGCGTTCGCCCTGAACAATGGGAATATTTAATTTTTGTTGCGCGCCAGGAATTAAAGTTTCCGATGTGTGTTGTAAAAAAGTACGCTTGGCCGGCAAAGGTGTACCGCGTTCAATAAAGGTACGCTTATTACCATTGGCCAGTGCAACACCAATTGAGCGGGACAAGGGTGGATCAGAAATAGTGATGCCATGAACTATATTAATGTGTTCAGGTTTGCAGACAATTTTTTGGTCAGTTTTGTCAAACAGTGCAATATTAAAACGATTATTTTTGCCGACCAATAATTCCACCGGCGTTGAAAATACTCCGTTCGTATCTATTTCCAACAAGCTGGATAGCCAGAGTCCATCTTCGCGAAAAAATTGTATGCGGTGTGGTTGAAAACGTTTACTGTTTACCAGGCGCCCCATAATATCCGGTGATAAATCGGATGACACACTTGGGTATTGAATCCATAAATCGCAGGCATCAACAGGGCTTTCAGGTGCAATGAGTGTGGCCTCATTTTTTAGGCCAATAGTGGTTGCATAAAGTGCAGCGCCCCTTGCCACTAGCGTCATAGGGTCACCGCTATCTTCTGCGAGCGGTGCAAGATGTCCGGTGACTCGCTGTTTAACAATAGGCATATGCGCGGGACCGCCAACCAATACAACGCGACCAATTTGTTCGCGAGTCAGGCCATGTTGCGCAATCAAACGTAAACAAATTTCGATAGCGCGATCCACTATAGGCGCCGCCAAATTTTCAACATCAGAGCGCAACAGCAACACATCCAATTCCACCTGGTCATCTGCAAAAGTGAAATCCAGTTCCAGCGACGTGCGTTCATTGGCGGACAAACGAATTTTTGCGTTTTCAACTTCCTGATAAATATGACGTAACACTATTTTATGTTGATCATCATCTGCATTGATGTTGATATTTTTTTCTTGTAATAATTTTTGCAGTAACCAATCGACTATGGCGCGATCAATATCGCGGCCACCTAAAAAATTATCGCCATCGTGGCCAACAACACGTAACAAGCCATCGCGCGTTTCTACCAGGGACACA
>JANYIO010000299.1 GCA_025362015.1 Gammaproteobacteria bacterium
GCCTCGCTAAAACTAAAGCGATTAAAACCCTCGCGCAAGCGATAGAAGGCGACTTCCACCGCATCCAATTCACACCCGATTTACTTCCTGCCGACGTTACCGGTACCGACATTTATCGCCCGCAACAAGGGACCTTTGAATTTCAACCCGGCCCGATTTTTCACAACCTGGTGTTGGCAGATGAAATTAACCGTGCCCCCGCCAAGGTGCAGTCGGCTTTATTAGAAGCGATGGCCGAACGCCAAGTCAGTGTGGGCAGCAAAACCTATCCACTGCCACCCTTATTTATGGTAATGGCAACGCAAAACCCTATTGAACAAGAGGGTACCTATCCATTACCGGAAGCGCAACTTGACCGTTTCTTATTACATGTAAATGTGGATTATCCCGATGTTGCAGCCGAACGACGCATTTTACAATTAGTGCGGAACGAAGCCGCAGCCGTTCCCACTGCGACCCCCACCAGCCTTTCACAAGCTACCTTGTTTGCTGCACGCCAGGAAATTCTTGGTTTGCATATGGCTGACAGTGTGGAGGAATACATTGTTCAATTGATCAATGCGTCTCGCCGCCCCGGCCAATACAATCAGGATTTAACGCAACTGTTGGAATACGGCGCGAGCCCACGTGGCACCATCGCCATTGATCGTTGTGCTCGTGCTTATGCATGGTTGCAAGGTAAAGATTTTGTTAGCCCCGATGATGTTCAATCCGTAATTCACGATTGTTTACGTCATCGTTTAATTCTCAGTTTTGAAGCGGAAGCGAACGGCATCAATAGCGATCAGGTGATCGATAAATTGCTTGCCGCTGTTCCTGTCGCGTAAATGGAATTGGCAAAATGAGCCTACTTGATCATCTCAGCGCAACTCTTGCGAGTTTAAATCCAAAAGGCGCTTACACCGATTTAGCGAGCTTATTACGCGTGCGTTTTGCTGCGCAAGATTTGCGTTTATTTGTTCCGCGCCCGGTAAAAAGTTTGCTGAATGGTGGCGAGCGTACACGCTTTCGCGGCCGCGGTATGGACTTTGAAGAAGTGCGACTTTATCAAGCAGGCGACGATGTGCGCAGTATTGATTGGCGTGTTACTGCGCGCACTCAAGTTCCCCACACCAAAGTATATCGCGAAGAGCGCGAGCGCCCCGTTTTCATTTTAGTGGACCAGCGCTCACCACTTTTTTTTGGTAGCAAACAATGTTTTAAATCTGTACTCGCCGCACACATTGGTGCAAATTTAGCGTGGGCCGCACTTAATAATGGTGACCGTGTTGGTGGCTTAATTTTTGGTGACGAACACCAGCGCGATATTCGTCCGCGTCGCAGCAAACATGCGGTGTTGGAATTACTGCACCACCTGCAAGATTTTAATCAACAGTTGCGTTCACCCATTGCACCTACTGGCAGTAAAAATTTTCGCGATATTTTAAAAGATGCTCGCCGTATTGCAAAACCCGGTTGCGCTTTATTTATCGTCAGTGATTTTCACGATTACAGTAATGAATGCGAACAGCAATTATTTGAGTTGGCGCGCCATACCGATGTAACGCTCATTCACGTTTATGATCCACTGGAGAAACAACTGATCAGCAATACCCGCTTAACGGTAAGTAATGGTCAAACACGTTTGCAATTACCCACTGATGAAAATGAATTTCAACAAGCTTATCAAATGGCTTATGACGAGCGTCTGGAAAATGTTATCGCCAGCAGTAAACGTTTAGGCATCACCTTAATGAGTTATGCCACCACCGACAATGTGCAGCAAGCCCTGCGTGAACGATTTTCAGTGAAAAAATAATCCGCCATGAACCCACAAATACCTTCATCTGCACAAGATCCACTTGCCCAGCTTCAGGACATTCACTTACCTGACGCCATAGGATTATGGCCGCCCGCATGGGGTTGGTGGTTATTATTAGTCGTCATTATTGTAGCCCTCGGCAGCATTATTTATTTCCTGCGTCGGCATAAATCGCGCAATGCCTATCGCGCACTTGCCCTCGCTGAATTACACGCTATTCAAACACAATATTCTGTTGAAAAAAATTCAGAATATTTACAAGCCATTAGTATTTTGTTGCGACGCGTTGCTCTCAGCGGATTTGGTGCCGAATTTAATGCCAGCTTAAAAGGTGGCGATTGGTTGCTATGGTTAGACGCGCAAAGTAAAAAAGCCAGCGCAGATTTTAGCGAAGGCGTTGGCCGCGCATTACTTATTGGCCCTTATCAAAAAAATCCTGAATTTGATCGCATCGCACTCCATAAGTTAGGTGAAAAATGGATTCAAGAGCATCGCAATCAATGGCAGAAAAAATCTAACACTACCACTAAAAAGAACACAGCGGCAGCAACCAAAAATAGCGAGGCCACGCCAAATGTTTGAAATGCAATGGCCCTGGTTACTCGCACTTGCCCCGCTGCCGTTATTGATAATGCTAATACCCGCGCAAAAAAAAGAAGAAGCCGCGTTACGCGTACCTTTTTTTAATCGTGTACAACACATACAAACTCATGGCCATCACACTCGCCTGAAAAATCATGGCCGCTCATTGTGTTTGTGGGCAATATGGTTGTGCGTTTTATTAGCCGCCGCTAATCCACAATGGATTGGCGAACCTATCAGCATGCCTAATAGTGGCCGGGATTTATTAATTGCCGTTGATATATCCGGCAGTATGAAAATTGAAGATATGAAAGATCATGGGCAACCCATTAATCGTTTAATGGCCGTTAAAAAAGTGGTAGGTAACTTTGTTGAAACGCGAAAAAGTGATCGCCTGGGTTTAGTATTATTTGGCACTCAAGCCTACTTACAAGCGCCGCTAACCTACGACAGGCAAACAGTAAATACTTTATTGCAAGAAACTGAAATTGGTTTCGCAGGGGAAAACACTTCTATTGGCGATGCTATTGGTTTAGCGGTAAAACGTTTACGCGCCCGCCCGGATGCACAACGTGTATTAATTTTATTAACGGATGGTGCCAACACTACTGGCGAATTACAACCTTTACGCGCAGCCGAATTGGCACAACAAGAACATGTAAAAATTTATACCATAGGTTTTGGTGCAGATGAAATGATTGTCGACAACGGCTTTTTTGGCCCACGGAAAGTCAATCCCTCACAAGACCTGGATGAACCTACTATGCGAGGCATCGCCGAAAAAACCGGTGGCCACTATTTTCGCGCAAAGAATCTGGAAGAGTTAACTGAAATTCACCAGGAACTAAACCGCCTTGAACCCATTGAATCAGAGCAGGAAATGTTTCGCCCCGTAAAAGATTTATTTTATTGGCCACTCACATTAGCCATGCTGCTAAGCTTTGCCTGGCCGATAATTAATATTCTGAAAAATCGTGGTGTATTATTAAATAAAGTCAACACTACTAAAAATGGAGTTGCGCAATGACATTTTTGCACGAACAACTCACATTAATGGCTACACAATTTCATTGGCTGCGTCCTTGGTGGCTGCTGGCGCTCATTCCCATGCTCGCATTAAGTATTTTGCTATGGCGACAAAAACATCAAGCGCACCAATGGCAACAACTTATTGCACCGGAACTATTACCATTTTTATTAGATGGCAAAACCATCACCACCAAAAAATCATTACTCTGGGGTTTAATACTCGCGTGGTTTATTAGCACCATCGCGTTAGCTGGCCCAAGTTGGATTAAGCGCCCTACTCCAGTTGAAAAAAATCAAAACGCATTAGTGATATTGCTCGACCTCTCTATCTCTATGTTTAGTGAAGATGTAAAACCATCACGCATAGTTCGTGCGCGTTTAAAAATTGCCGATATTTTACGTGAACGCAAAGATGGTCAAACAGCTTTAGTTGTTTACGCTGGAGAGGCTCATACCGTAACGCCACTGAGTGATGACAGTGCAACTATAGTAAGCTTACTACCCGCGCTACTGCCTAATATTATGCCGCTACAAGGCAGCAATACCGAAGCCGCGATTGCTCGCGGTATTCAACTATTACACGATGCTGGTGTAACCCAAGGCGATTTATTATTAATTACTGACGGTGTAGTACCCGAAGCTTTTGCGAAAATTAAAGAATTGTTATCGAACAAAAAAATTCATTTAAACATTCTTGGCGTAGGCACAAATCAACCTGCACCGATTGCCAGCGGCAATGGTGGATTTTTGCGCGACAAGCAAGGCGCTATTATTACCACACAGCTCAACAGCAGCGAACTGAATACGTTAGCGCAACAAGTACACGGCCGCTATAGCGACATTGCAAACAACAATAGCGACATTAATGCTTTATTACCGCACGAAGAAAAAGCGGATAACAATAAGCCCACCCTTGAGCGCGATTTCGACCAATGGTTTGATCAAGGCCATTGGCTAGTGTTCTTATTATTACCCATAGTGTTATTCAGCTTTAGGCGCGGTTTTATTTTACTATTAATTTGCATTCCACTATTGGGCTTAACACCAAAATCCGCATACGCTGCTGATTTACAAGAAATGTGGCTCACCAAAGACCAACAGGCACAAAATACTCTCAGCGCTGGCGATGCCAAAAAAGCTGCTGAACTATTTAAAAACTCTGAATGGAAAGCCGCAGCTCAATATCGTGCTGGCGATTATGCTGCTGCTGCTGAAAATTTTGCCAAAAACGATTCAGCGTCGGCGCATTACAACCGTGGTAATGCATTGGCAAAATCCGGCAAATTGGAAGACGCTATTAAAGCCTACGATGAAGCTTTAAAACGCGATACCAATTTAGAAGATGCTAAAAAGAATCGCGCACTTGTCGAAAAAGCGCTTAAACAACAAAAAGAACAAGATAAACAAAAAAAGGATCAGGATAAAAAAGATCAAGACAAAGACAAACAAGGCCAAGATAAACAGGACCAGGAAAAACAGGATCAGAAAGATTCTAAGGATTCTAAAGATTCAAAAGATTCAAAAAACCAAAAACAAGACGATAAAAAATCGCAAGAAGAAAAAGATCAACAACAGCAGGATAAAAAGGATCAGCAAGGCGAACAAGATAAACAACAAAATCAGAATTCGTCTGCGCAAGACTCGCAACAGCAGGGTCAAACATCCAGTGCCGCCCAGCAATCCGCTGCTACTCAGGGAGGCATGTCTTCTGCTGCAACCTCCGAAAATTCTCAGCAAATGGCGCAGGCTAGTTCGCAAGCGCAAGATGATAAAAAAGCAGACCAAAAACAACAACAAGCTACCCTTGATCAAAGTAATTTGACCGAAGAGCAAAAACAAGCACTTGAACAATGGTTACGCCGTGTGCCAGATGACCCGGGTGGTTTATTGCGCAATAAATTTAAATATCAATATTTACAAAATCGTCAGAAAAAAGCTGACGGCGAATTTGAATCACCTAAAAACAATGCCGATCAACGCTGGTAAATGAACTCACAAAAGATGAAGACTATGTTTGCTATTAACTATTTTCAACCAAAAATATATCGCGCACTCTTCTTGCTAACTATGCTTTGCACGACTGCCTTAACGCAAGCCAACTCCCTAACGGCAAGTGTCGACAGGAATAATATTGGTTTACAGGAAACCTTAACTCTAATAATAACGGCCGATGAACAAACCAAAGATACGCCAGATTTTTCAGCACTTAGAAATGAATTTGAAGTGCTGAGTACTTCGCGCAGCGCATCCATCCGAATGATTAATGGCGTCACCGAATCCAGTACAGATTGGCATATCACGCTTGCGCCAAAGCATGCAGGCACACTGTTGATACCTTCATTTAATGTGGATAACGCAGTAAGCGACGCCATTGAAATTAACGTAACCCAACAAAACCAAAATCAGTCAGACAGCAATGAACAAGTGCGTGTTACTGTTGAAACTGATAAAAAGTCGGTCTTTGTACAACAGCAAATTTTAGTAAAAATAAAACTGATTACAGAAGTCAATTTAAGTCAGGCGGAAATGCAACCGCTGGAATTAAAAAACGCATTGGTAGTAAATTTAGATCAGCAACAATACCAAACCAATATCAATGGTAAACCACACTTAGTCGTTGAAACCAGCTTCGCTATTTTTCCACAGGAAAGTGGCGAGCTTATTATTCCCAGCCTGAGTTATAACGTCGCAGTTGATAATTCGCGCAATGGCTGGGGCGACCCTTTTGGTCGCAGCCGCAATAATATTTTGCGCTTACGCACTACCGAACAAACTATCAGCGTAAAGCCCGCTCCTTCACAAAATACTGGTAAAAATTGGCAACCTGCAAACCAACTAACACTCAGCGAAAACTGGAGCGCTAGCCTCGATCATTTAAAAGTTGGCGAGCCTGTTACGCGCACTATTACTATTAATACTGATGGCCTAAGCGGCGGCCAAATTGCGCCGCTCGCCAATAATGCAATTGATGGTTTAACTTTTTACCCGGATCAAGCTCAAACGAAAGATAATAAAAACACCAAAGGTGTACAGGGCTCACGTTTAGAAACCACAGCCATAGTGCCGAATCGCGGTGGCGACTTTACCCTGCCGGAAATTAATGTTGACTGGTGGGATAACAATAGCCAAACCATAAAAACTGCTACCCTGCCCGCCAAAACAATTCATGTCGCAGGCGATGCGCTAGCATTACAACCATTAACGAATTTGCAAACACAAAGCACTTCATCCACAAGTATCGATACGAATAAAATAACAGCACCTCCTGTTGCAATTCAAATACCTGATGCAGTAACGCCGTGGTTATGGGCAAGCAGCATTTTATTTGCGCTTTTATCCATTGCTCTAGCTGTTTATGTCTGGCAACTAAAAGCACGCTTAGCACAATGGCAGGCAGCGCAAGAAATTTCTGATCTTGAATTATCGGAAAAAGAAAAAGATATTTGGGATGTATTAAAACATGCCGCAACGAATATAGATGCCCCTGCACTACGCAAAGCTGTATTAAGCTGGGCAAAATTTCAATGGCCAACACAACACATTAATACCTTGGATGAAATTGCGAAACTAGCGCAGAAAGATGCATTAACCACAGCACTCAAGCAACTCGACGAATTGCTTTACAGCAACCATTTATCAACCGAATGGAATCCAGATGCTTTATTAGCGCTATTGAAAGAATGCAGAAAAGAAAGGCAACACAAAAAAACATCACCCGAATTAAAACCGCTATATG
Source organism: Gammaproteobacteria bacterium (assembly GCA_025362015.1). GTDB lineage: Bacteria > Pseudomonadota > Gammaproteobacteria > Pseudomonadales > Cellvibrionaceae > Cellvibrio. The sequence continues at coordinate 7,149 of JANYIO010000299.1, forward strand.
CAAGTAAATAACATTCAGGTTACATCAAACCCGCCCATGCGGGTTTGATGACGATTGATCACTTGCCATCTTTTTGTTTTTTAACCGAAACCACTACGCCCGC
>JANYIO010000319.1 GCA_025362015.1 Gammaproteobacteria bacterium
TGCAAACCGCACGCGCAAAAGTATTGCCGGTTGGTTTCGCGTTAACCAAGGTGCTCTTTAATGAAGGCGCTATTTAATGAGGTTGTATTCTAATGGGTGACATACTTCCGTTTAAACGCCCATCGCCCTTTGAAAAACATAAAGGCAAAACCCTGTGCAAAAGCGGCTTTCACAAATGGAAAATCAAAACGGATAAAAAATTTGATGTGAAAGAAGGCAAGCTAGTGACGGTGTTTGAGTGTGAGCGCTGCGGCGAAACTAAGGTTGAGGCAAGATAACTCCTCTCCTTTGTGAAGGGGGCGGCTGGGAGCGAGAGAAAGCTCTGTCGCGTTAACTGTTGGTGTTTCTGGCGGTGTACCTAGTCCCCCTCTTTCGCAAAGAGGGGTTAGGGGAGATTTGATGGCTTAAATCCCCCTAGCCCCCTTTTTCTAAGGGGGAACTTGTATTTCCTTTTTCTCACGTATTATCTGGACACCAACAGCTAACGCGAACAGAGCCTTTGTGAAGTGGTGCTTTTCCAATAAAAAAGGAACCTTACGGTTCCTTTTTTATTGCGTGGGGCGGGTAAAACTTAGTGGTGGTGATGACCGCCAGCGCCGTGTGCGTGACCGTGTTCCAACTCTTCTGCAGAGGCTGCGCGAATTTCTGCAACTTCAACATCAAAGGTCAAATCAACGCCTGCCAATGGGTGGTTGCCATCGATAGTTACGTTTTCGCCTTCTACTTTAGTTACGGTTACAACTTGCAAGCCGTGTTCAGTTTCCGCGTGGAATTCCATGCCTACTTCAATATTGTCGATGCCGCTAAACATGTTAGATGGCAACTCTTGCACCATGCTGTCATCGCGCAAGCCGTAAGCTTCAGATGCAGGAATGCTTACTGTGAATTTGTCGCCAATGGTTTTGCCCAGCAATGCTTTTTCCAAGCCTGGAATAATATTGCCAGCGCCATGCAAATACGCCAATGGCTCTTGGCCTTCTGATGTATCAATAACTTTGCCTTCGCCATCGGTAAGAGTGTAGTGAATGCTGGCAACGGAGTTTTCTGAAATGTTCATGAGGTTTTCCTGAGATTAAAAGTAAAAATGTAAATATAAAAATTAGAAATGCTCTAATGCTTTGCCGTTTAGTGAGGCTTTACTAATGTAGATGGTGTAAGCAGAACCATTTTCTTCTTGCTGCAAACGTACCAACAGGTACTGAAAGTTTTTAGCGAACCATACGAAAGTCTCGCGATCATCATTGGTGTAACTGCGCTTTACTTTCACTGTGTTAACGTCACCCAGCGGCGTATTCAGTATTTCTTCGCCAACAATTTCAAAACGATATTCTTTAATTTTTTTGCCATTACTAATAGGGTAATAGAAATCTTTTTTGCCCGCTAATAAGTCCTGACGCAATTGTAACTGATAGCTGAGGCTATCTTGAATTTTTAGTGCGCCGAGCATTGGCCAGTTGGTTTTTTTGTGAGGGTTACTGATGGTGTGTTTCGTCCAATCGAAGTTCAGTTCCTCTTCACTGCTTTTACCTAAGCCACTGCGGTTATACAAGTAATGATGTGGTATTACGGTTTGGTCTTCTGCATTCCATTGCAGCTGACTGATTTCAGTAATGCTGCCAAACAATGCTTCAGCATTGAAGTACAGTTCATAATGGTTATTGCTTGATGCTGTCAAACGGCTAGTAACATCAATCGAAAAGCCATACAGCTTGGCTGTGTATTGTGTGTTAAAAACGGAGAGTGCATCGGTTGCTTGCGCCATACTGGCCATACTGATGGCTATACAGCTAAATAACCAATGCAGTTTTTTTACGGTACGTCGCTGCATTTGAGCAGTCCTTTATAGGGTGTCAGAGTGAATTTGAACACCAGCTGCCGGTAAAAGTTCACCTTTTAACTGTGTTTTACCTTCTATCATTTTTAATTTACCCTCTGCAAACCATTTTACTGCGAGTGGGTAAATTATATGTTCTTGTTGTTGCACGCGTTTCGCCAAACTTTTTGCATCATCACCCGCCACTATGGGTACAGAGGCTTGCACAATAGCTGGCCCACCATCTAACTCGGCTGTGACGAAATGCACCGTTACGCCATGGTGTTTTTCACCGGCATCCAGCGCGCGTTGGTGTGTGTGCAGCCCCTGAAACTTGGGCAATAACGAAGGATGAATGTTAAACATTCTACCCTCGTAATGTTGCGTAAATGTGGCTAAAAGTATGCGCATAAATCCTGCTAGCACCACTAAATCTGGTTGATAGCTGTCAATTTTTTGCATTAGTGCGCGATCAAACGTTTCACGATCAGCAAAGTTTTTGTGATCAAGCACAGCGGTAGGAATATTGGCATCCTGCGCACGCGTTAAGCCTAACACATCAGCGCGGTTGCTAATTACCGCGACCAACTCAATCGGTAATTCCCCCGCGTGACAGCTATCAATCAATGCTTGCAAGTTGCTGCCACTGCCGGAGATAAGTACAACTACGCGCGTAGGCTTTAACGAAGCTGATTTTAACGAAGTTTGTATCATGCGACTTAAAGCCCTTGTAGCTCAACTTGGGCTTCGCCAGCATTGGCTTGAGCAATGTGGCCAATCACAAAAGGCGTTTCGCCTGCTGCCGTTAGTAAAACTAATGCATTTGCCTTTGCTGTTGCCGGTACAGCAATGACCATGCCCACGCCACAGTTAAAGGTACGGTACATTTCGCGTATGTTTACATTGCCGCCGCGTTGCAACCATTGAAATACGGGCGGAAAAACCCAGCTCTTGGTGTCGATTACTGCTTTGCAATTATCGGGCAATACGCGTGGGATATTCTCTGTTAAGCCGCCGCCAGTAATGTGCGCCATAGCGTTTACGTGGGATTCTTTAATTAACTTAAGGAGAGCTTTTACGTAAATACGTGTTGGCTCCATGAGCGCATCAGCCAATGTGCGGCCACCGCAATCCTGGTTTAAATCAGCGTTAGTTACTTCGATGATTTTGCGAATTAACGAGTAACCGTTGGAATGTGGGCCACTTGAGGTTAGTGCGATTAACACATCGCCTGCTTGTACTTTACTGCCGTCAATAATTTCTGACTTTTCTACTACTCCGGTACAGAAGCCAGCTAAGTCGTAATCTTCACCTTCATACATGCCCGGCATTTCAGCGGTTTCACCACCTACTAGAGAACAGCCAGCTAGTACACAACCGTCGCCAATGCCAGAAACCACAGCCGCAGCAACGTCTACATTGAGTTTACCGGTGGCATAGTAATCGAGAAAAAATAGCGGTTCAGCACCTGTCACTACCAGGTCATTCACGCACATGGCAACCAGGTCGATACCGATGGTGTCGTGTTTTTGCAGCATCATCGCCAAGCGTAATTTGGTGCCCACGCCATCAGTGCCTGATACCAAAACCGGCTGACGGTAGCCTGCTGGAATTTCACACAGCGCGGCAAACCCACCTAAACCCGCCATAACTTCTGGCCGGCGAGTGCGTTTGGCCACACTTTTAATGCGCTCCACCAAGGCATCACCAGCCTCAATATCAACGCCGGCGTCTTTGTAGCTTAGGGATGGTGTGGCAGAGTTTTGATGTTCGCTCATAAATTGCTCATTAATAGATATAGAGTTTGCTCATTAAGATTGGGTTTCTCAGGCTGCGGCAGTCGGAGTTTAAAGAGCATTGTAAAAAAGAGTGGTTTAAAAAAGGTCGCCATTCTAACAGGATATTGCAGGTTTTTGCTGCCAAGTGCTTTACGACAAAAAATAACAAAAGGCGACTGACCATAAAAAGGCGAGCTATTAACTGGGCTTGGGACTGCTTTTTACTTAAATTAAAATTTCAATCCGCTTTTGCACGCAATGGAAACCGCTCTGGATGTTCGATGATCTCTTCCGTCAAATCGACATCTAAGTCTGGCCAATAATAATGTCCCAATGATTGCTCTTCGACATTAACAATCGTTTGAACCGTTTTATTTTTAAACCACGGAAAATCATCATACGACATAAACATTTCTTTGTTATGGGCCAGTATCCATACACCGTGAGATGAAATGTGTGTTATTTCAATGTCCGAAATGTTCTTGCCATGCGTTAATAAGCTCATCGCAATGTTCCTCAATTAATAGTTCAATTTCTTTCAGTTGCGCTCTCGAAAGCCGATGATTTTTTGCAAGCTCAATATCCGGTGAAAGCCAAAATTTTGCTTCGCCATCACCGGAAACTACATGTACATGCATCCGCTCTTCTTCTCTCGAAAAGAAGAAAAAGCGATAACCTTTTTCTCGAAATACTGTTGGACTCATTTTTCTCTTTTTCCGTGACACCTAAAAAATTAATTAAAAGCTAAACTTTACTCTGGCCCGAACGAAGAATGGTGAAAATCAATGGAGTCTGACCCCATTGATTTTCTAAACTGATCGTCCATCTTAGTTACTGAACATCTACCACGCATAATTTTTGGGCTAATATTATTATCTTCATCAGAATCTATATAACCGAAGGGATAAGTTCTTAAAAACCGACCGGTTTCGGATGAGAACTTAAGATCTCCAAGCCCCGAGCACAAAAACATTGTTGTTTGCTCATAAGTTGAACAAAACATATCAGGTATTTTTTTATGAAACGCAAAAACTCCATATGGCTTCGCTTTTTTATTTTCAAAGCCTGGATCATTTTTTTTGAGTTTTCTAATTAAAAATAAATCTTTGGACATGTCGAATTGACTAACTTTCCATATACCTTTTTCATAAATAAAACCAACAGAATCTTCAACTGTACAAACATAAGAAACTTCTGATTGCGCTGAATATACCCTTAAAGAAGTTAACATTAAAAATATTGCAATAAACTGCCTCATATCTTTTTTCCTTTCTTGAATAGAACTAGGCTTAACTTTTATCCTAGCCGTTAGCTTTGATGAAATAAGAAGCAATATATTTTCCCTTACCAAGCCTTAACTTCTCCGGGAAGCCCCCAAGCAGTATCATTCCAAGCTCGCTCACTACTAGTAGCTGCAGGAGGCTTAACAAGAGGGTCAAGCGATATTGATACATTTTGTGCTTTTTGAACTGCAGCCCCAATTGTAAATGCACGGCGTTCTGTATCATATGATTCTTGCTTTGTGTTCGGATCACGCCCACCGAGTATAGTCGTTTCATCAATTCCATGCTGTCCTTCATGCATAACTAACGAAGCTAAACTTTGTTGTCCAGTTGTTTCAAGCCTTGCCTGATCACCTTTGAAACTTTGATTTAAAGTAACAGTTGTTTCACCATTCTTAGTGGATGTTTGTGCTGCGCCAGAAACTTTACCACTCGCTACGGAGACATGATTTGCCTGACCACGAACTCCATAGAATTTCAGAACACCAGAAACCTTCGCTGCATTTGCTTTACTCATATTGCCCATTGCGGCCTTGGCTTGTTTTAATCCCGCATCAACTAAATCACAAGATGCTTCAGCTCCCTTTGCGCACGAATAAAGCCCACTCGGATCAGAATGATTTACTGGATCATTACCAACATAACTGTAGGAATCCATATCATCTTTGTACCCAATCGGATCCGTTTGCAAGAATCGGCCAAGAGGCGGCGAGTATATCCGCGCCTTGTAGTAATACATCCCCAACTCAGCTAAATACGTTTGTCCAGTATACGCAAAACGCCCCTGATTAGCTGCACCCGGTACGCCATAGGCATCGTAGGTATTTACATTTAATACAGCACCTGTACTACCCGATGTGGCTATGACAGAGCCTTGATAATTGCTGTGCAAAAACTGGCGAGGATCGGCCACGGCCTGATTAACGGTATAACTCACTAACGGCTTATCGACCCCTACGCCAAATACATAGCGTTTTTTCATCACCCCGTTTTGGTATTCGCCAATCATCGAATCGCCTGAGTACATAAAATAAGTGGAGGTACTGCTGGTGGTGACTTGATACAACCGGCCAGAAGGGTCATAACTCAGGCTGGCGCTGAGGGTGCCTGAGGCTTGCGTCAGGCGGTTTTCGATATCGTAGGTGTAATTGTTGCCCGTACAGCTAGCCGGGCTCGCGACATAACCTGCATCGCACGTTAAATTGCCATTTTGATCATAACCGTAGGCAGCTGCACCGACAACCGTGTATTCATTCAAGCCATTCACCGTGTAACTGCCGACTTTACTGCCCGCCTCCTTGTATTGGTAAAGGTCGTTACTGTAGGTTTGGCTTGTCATTTGGCTGACAGGGTTATAGCCAAAGGTGTAAGTCAGATTTAAGGCGGGGGTTTGCACCGCGAGGCCAACACCATTCACTCGTGACAGACTGTCGTAACCTAACGAGGTAACCACGCCACCCAAGGTTGTTTGGCTTGCTGGGCGAGCAAACGTATCGATATCGTTACGAATCAGCCGAGGGCCGGCAACGTCACCTTCAAAAAGCTCACTTGACTGATCCAGCCCATTGTAGGTGTAGGTAAAAAACTTGCCATCGGGATAAACAACTTTGGTGCGGTTGCCATTTTTGTCGTAATTATTGTGAACCGTGTAGGCGGCACCACTAACATTGCTTGTTTCGTCCACTAGCTCACCAAAGCCATCGAAGTTGGTGGTAATGCCTTTGCCGGTGCTGAACAGGTCGGTTGCCTTCAAATTAAGCAGGTCGTATTCGGTGATAACATCGCCGGCCGTGGTTCCCGTATGTTTGTAGATCACTCGATTAAGCGCATCATAATCATACGTAAGGATACGGCCATCGCGTTTGGTGAGAGTGGTGCGGTTGCCATTAAGATCGTAACCGTAGCTCTCTTTATCCGTTGCACTGTAAGAACCTTTAGTGACTTTATCGGGAAAGTACATGGTTTGTAACCGACCATCTGGGTAGTAGTCGAGGTGAGTGCGGTTGCTATTGGCGTCGGTTTGATCGGTAAGCCTGCCTGATGCATCATAGCCATTGGTGACGTAGATTTGCTCATCCACCGTACCTACGGCGCGATGTTCGGCCAAGGCATTGCCAAAGGTGTCTTCGTAATCATAGGTGGTAATTCGGTCAGGGTTTACACCTCCTGCTCCGCTACAGGCAACTGTATCGGTAATGGCACCCGTATGGCTGACGTTGCCCGCAAAGCGCTTCGCGACGCACTTGGGACGGCTATAGGCGTCGTAAGCATATTCGGTTACGGGGCTAACATCTGCACCCGCCGCAACTGTTTTTTCGCTCGCTTTTCTGCCCAAATCATCGTAGGTAATAATTTGGGTGCTTACTAAAGTAAAGCCGTAACTAGCCCAATCTTTAGGTTCTATCGTTTCGGGAGCGAAATTACTCAGATAGCCCGTCTCAACCGTTACCAAAAGCCCGTTGGTGTAGGTGTTGCGTGTTGCTGGAAAGCGGCTTCTCCCATCTGGATCTGGGCTGATGGTGCCCGTTACCTGGCCTACCATATTGTAGCGTTTGGCATACATATAGGCTGAAGCGGTTTGTGCCGCGCTGACTGAAGCGCTCATAAACAAAGCACCCATTAACAACACTGCACTAATTTTTTTATACATTTGACAATTCATGACAATGGCAATCCTTTAATTAGAGGCAGGCGCTGAGGTCAGCTTTTGGTTTGGTTACGCCAATCTGATTGCCGTAGTCATCATAGGCGTAGCATGTGCGACGCGATTCCCTGGAACCTTTACTGTTTGTTGCCGTTACAATCACACCGCGTAAAAATAGGTTGTTGGCAGTACCGTCTTGTGGGCCGTATTCGTAGAGGGTGACGATTTCATCGTTAGGGTCTGTGCAACCATTACCGCTGGCTGAGGTTTTTTGGCATTTGCTTTCGCGGGATATCAAATAGACCGGAGTGTCCGCGCGAGTGACTGAAGCAGATCCAGCTTTTTTGTAATAGGCATAATAAGGTTGGTATTGGTAGCGAGTTTGTGGCCTTACATTATTTCTGTCCGCAGGCAGTGTGACAGTGCTTGGCAAACCTGTTACTGGGTCATATATATAATCAGTAACGTAGCCTTTAGCATCCGTCATGGATGTGGCTTGGTTACAGGTTTTGAAGTTGGAGAGATTACAATTTACAAAACCAGCCGCGCTGCCAGTAAGCATGCCATTTACAGTGATTGAATTAACGTTCTCGCAAAAATAACCCAATTCTGTGGTTGTCCCACCCAAAATATTGACAATTGAGGTGGCTCTATTCGAAAACTGCTGTTCCAGAGTGACGTCTTTATCCCATGAGCTGACTTTAAAAGCACCATAACGCGGCGTCATATACACTTTTGAGATTGCTTTATATCCGCTGCTGCTTGTCTGCGTCTTACCTTCAGTATCATTTTGATTAGTGATATAGGGTGCAAATATGCCGTACAGAATCTCATCTGAACCAATCCACGACTTTAATAGTCTTCCCTGCGGCTGTGGCCAGTTAAAAGTCGTGTAATCTATTCCAGATGAAAATGAACCAGGAGCAGGATCAGTAATATAGCTATATTCCATCTTCACCTTATTATTGACTTTAATTTGAGTAATGCGAGGGGAATATGGATACGGAGGTGGCGGTGTATTGAAGCCTGTACTCACCGGAGTATGGATGTATTCAGTCGTATTACCCATTGAATCAGTTACCTTAAATATCCCCGTATTCGTATACAAGGATCTCGGCATACCCGCTGGCCACTTGTAACCTACGCTTGGCCATTTTTTGATAACATTTGGGCACGCCTCCTTGATGGCACTCTGTAGATCTGCATCTCGATCAGATGAACCTTCAGCGATGGTATAGCTCGAAGTTACACATGAATCCACGGCATTATTAATACCCCCGATATAACGAGGTATATCGTCCCACTCCGTGGTGGCTTGTGGGTAGGTGTTAGAACCAGCCGCAGCCAAAGTTGTTGTCTGATATATATATTTAAGCTGAAAAC
>JANYIO010000021.1 GCA_025362015.1 Gammaproteobacteria bacterium
AACCCATTTGTTCGGCGGTTCTAGCGCTGTAACCAGCTCTTATAGCTGCTTGCGTGGCATTGAGGTCAATAAGGTACTCACCCACAAAGCAGGCTTGTTTTGCTGTGAGATTAATTTCATTGTTTTTTAGCGGTTGCATAAGTACCCTTCTCTACTGTTTTTTTTAAGCCGCCTAACCATTTTACAGGCTGGCGGGTCAGGTGAGCTTTAAGCGACTAGCCGAATAGTCATTGGTTGACGGTGGCCTATTCCCCTTGGTACGCGTTTTAGCGAAGTATGAGAGGTGTTTAAATGCCTCTCTGTAGGTTTGGTCATCACCTCGCTTCAACAAGTAATAACAGCGTTTTGGGTTGAAGGCTGGTCGCGGTTGATTCCACCCCTCCCAAATATCCACACACAATTCAAAAACCTTTTGCGGGTACTGAACAACATTACCATCTAAAAATAGAGCTAAATGGTAATGCTGCGATTTACCCTTCCCTTGCTCCCTTACCCACACATGACCAATACGACAAAACCCGTATTTATGCGCTAGTCGTTTTTTCAACTTGCCCATGAAGCGTGAAAACAAGTAATTCGTTTCACTGTATTCATTGACGTGAAAAATCATCATGAACACAAACACTTTGCAATGGTGGCTTTGCATGGTGCTTAGCTGACTATGTATCTGCGCCAACATTTCAACAAAACATCCTTGTTTTAATTGAGCATTGATATTGATTGCTAGCCGCTTTCCATTCAATTCAATTTCACCATCAAAGGTGATTTTCTTCATTTGTTACATTGTGGCCGCTCACATCCTTATGAGGATTAAAGGTGGCAAAGACTCTTAAAGCACTACCATAGATAATATTAAATACCGAGTTGCTTTCAATAGTCATAAAAGCCGCAAAGCCAAATAACATAAGGCTTGCGCTCGGTTGCATTAACAGAAAATGGGGGTGTGATTTCGGAAACTGAAATCTCATGATTTTGGTAGTCATCATTCACCGCCAATAGCGTTAGCGCCAACAGGTACCAAGTACCAACGCCATGAAGCGCTGCGTTTCATGTCTTCTTTTTTGATGATGCTCCAACCTACCTTTGCAATTCTCCCATTAACGCCTTTGGATAGTTGGTGCGGGTTATTGGCGTACAGTTTTAACTCATGCGTGAATATTCCTTGATTCCCAAATACTGCTTTTACTGTATTTTTTTGTGTATCTGTACGGCAGGCATTTACTAAAACGTGTAAAATTTCAGGTGTGAATTGAGTGGGTGCATCTTCGTGGGTGCGCTCATTTTTTTGGTCCATGATTACGCCGCCTCCCTGCGTGATGCTGCGATTTTGTCATCCACCCATTGAGCTACTTCAGATGCGATAAAGCCAATTCGGGAGCCTCCTAAGCTAATGCTCTTAGGGAACTCTCCTTTTTTCATCATTCGATAGATTGTTGCCCGCGATAAACTAACTGTATGAGTGGTTATTTTAAGGCTAAGTATGTGTTGATTGGGAGGTACAGATTGATTCATGTTGTGCTCTCCTGCGCTTCATTGAGCGCGTTGGGTGGAAGAGTTCACATAGAATCAATCAATTTGGCTGTCATGCCAGCGGATTTAAATAATGGGTTCCTTCGCTAAGCCTCAAATACTTAGCGCTATTTTTGGCGTTAAACCCTTATTTTTAAAGGGCTGTTGGGTGGGGGTTGGGTAGCAGCTTATTAAGCGTCTTTTAACTCATAATGTTCATAAATTATTTTTCCAAAAATCGCTTTTTCATTTGCGGTACATTGAAATGTATCGACCAGCCATACCCGCACTTGTTTGTCTAGGCGCGGGGGATTACTTGAATACTCAGGATATTTATTTGGAAATTGTTCAATAGCATTTAATAACTTGCCGAACATGTCTCCTTTAATTTTGAAAGGCATTGATTCAGGCTGGTTAAAATATTTTCTTACTTCTTCTCGCGATACTTTAATTTCAAGAATATTCGGATAGTCCGAAGGCTGCAAACAGTTAACCTGGTACTGTGTTACAGAACCACTTTCGTCTGCAAGTTGCGTAAGCGCGGCTATAATGGGCAGCGTCCCCATAGCCGCTGCGCTATGCAGCTCAGAAATAATTCCTTTTATTTTCAAATGCTGTTCTTCCGTTTCTGCTGGCACAGATGATGGATCGTGAAACGGGTTTACGCCAGCAAGAGCAAAAGCAATTTGTTGGGCTGAAAGTATCTCGACTTTATTTAATTCTGGAAATTTTTCAAACATAAAGCGCCCCTTGCGCCCCTAATTGGTTGCTTTGCCAGCCCGTTAGGGTTCGGGTTTTCGGGGATCAGCCTAGGCAAAGCAATTCGATTTCATACTTTTAGGTGCGGAGTTTTATGTGTATATTTAGATCGCTATGTTTGGCATTTCTATTTTCCAATTTCGCGCAATTCATTGATTAAAATTTTCTTTGTGCTATTGCAGTCAACATTTACGGGAGAACTGGAATCGTCATAAGAGCCAAACAATTCGTTTGCGCTTATGCCGAGTGCTTTAACAATTGTGGCTATCTCATTTAAACTAACTTTAGTTTTGCCTGATTCTATAAGTCGGTATCGACGCACATCTACAATTAATTCCTTTTTTTTGGCTTTGCGACAAAATTCAATTTGATTGAGCCCTTTTTCTTTACGCAATTGTTGTAGCCGCTTATGTAATCCAGACACGTTGTGGTTCCTTTATTGATGAGTTTTGATTGAAAAAACTTTTATTAACTTGCTTGTTTACCAAAATTAACGGCAATTACTGTTTGCTCTGCCATTAAGTTTTCTAAGTAATCTGCCCATTTTTGCATCATGTCTAGTCGTTGTGTTTTGTATTGCGCATGACTATAAACGCCAGCAGTTCCGGGTAAGCTATGGCTCAATGCCTTTTCCACAACCTCTGGCATAAAACCCATGTCTCTAAGATTTGTACTGGCAGTGTGACGGTGGTCATGGATTACATAATCGTCAATCTGTGCAGCTTCAATAACCGCCTTATGAACCCTGTTCAGTAGTGCCCCGCTCATAGGCTTTCTTGCATCGGTTTTCATGGGAAAAACCCAAACACTCCCACCCCCAAGGCGCTTTAATTCGGCAAGCATGTCTACAGCTTGTCGAGGCAAAAAAACTTGATGGTCTTTGTCTGTTTTCATTCTTTTTGCTGGAATAAATATTTCTTTTTCATGAATGTTTATTTCGCTCCACGATGCGCCACATAACTCATTTTTGCGCATTGCCAGCATTAACAATAAGTGCAAGGCGATTTTATAGCCCCTGTAACAATCTGCTTGGTAAAGGCATGTTAGATAGCGTTTAATTTCCTGAGGTTTTAACCAGCGCTCACGCTTGCCTTTCTGCCCTATGTGCTCCGCTTTAACCGCTCTTGCTGGGTTGGCTATGCACCAGCCATGCTCTATTGCGTAGTCGAATACTCTTGCTGCACTACCGCGAACATGAAGTGCAGCCTGTGTGCCGTTGCGCTCCCTAATGTCATAGCAAAGCTCTCGCACGCTATCAATTGAAACATCCTCTAACGGAATTGCGCCAACAGATGGAATTAAGTAGTTTTTTATTGGGTAGTAGGTTTTGTCTGGGTACTTCCAGTTCTTTAGGCCATGTCCGGTGTAATAGTGCTCTGCCGCTTCCGTAAAGGTCATGCGTTGCGCCCTGGCTTGCTCAAACGTGGCTATGGCCTGTGCTTCCTTCTTTGCATCTAGCGCTCGCTCAATCTCTCGCAGATTGCTACCAGCAAAGGCCATTAATTTAAGGTTTGCGTCTTGTAGTAGTTCAGCAGGCTTGCCGCCCGTGGCAGCTACCTCTCTTGAAAGGGCGTGCGCTTTGGTTGCTTGTTCAAGGCTTATGGCTGGGTACTCACCATAACTGAACTTGTGGCGCACTCCCTTACTTACAAAGTCACACATCCAAAATTTGTTCCCTGTCTTGCGGATCATAAGGAATAACCCTTTGTCATGTGGCAAGCAGTAATCGCTGGCTTGAGCCTTTGCTTTCCTGCATTGAAGGTCTGTAAGTGCCATTTTTCCCACCGCAAAAAATTGAGCTCTCCCTGATTGTAGCGCAGTGGGAATTTCGGTGGGAATATTTCTGAGATTTATTGGCGCTACATGAGACTCTTTGAGCCATAAAAAACCCCGCAAAGCTAGCAACTGTGCGGGTTTTGGAGACCTACCGAGACCGTATGAAACAGCTAAAAATATTACACACTATAGTAAAGTTCGAATTCTACTGGGTGTGGCGTCATATTAACGCGTTGGATATCTTCTCTTTTCAGTTCAATATAAGCATCGATAAAGTCTTTAGAGAATACACCGCCGGCGGTTAAATAATCATGATCCGCTTCCAATGCTGCTAAAGCTTCTTCCAAACTTGAACAAACGGTTGGAATTTCTGCTGCTTCTTCTGGCTCCAGGTCGTACAAGTCTTTAGTAGCTGGCTCACCCGGATGAATTTTGTTTTGAATACCATCAATACCTGCCATCAACAGGGCTGCGAAGCACAAGTATGGGTTAGCAGTTGGATCCGGGAAACGAGTTTCAATACGCTTGGCTTTTTCACCAACAACGTATGGAATACGAATAGACGCAGAACGGTTACGTGCTGAGTAAGCCAACATTACCGGGGCTTCAAAGCCTGGCACTAAACGCTTGTACGAGTTAGTTGAAGCGTTACAGAAAGCGTTCAAAGATTTAGCGTGTTTAATGATACCGCCAATGTAGAACAACGCAGTTTCTGACAAGTCAGCGTATACATTACCAGCGAATTGGTTTTTGCCATTCTTGGAGAAAGACTGGTGAACGTGCATACCTGAACCGTTATCGCCAATTAATGGCTTCGGCATAAAGGTTGCTGTTTTGCCATATTGATGCGCAACGTTGTGGATACAGTACTTAAGAATCTGTACTTCATCTGCTTTTTTAACCAATGTATTAGCACCAACACCAATTTCACATTGGCCAGCGTTTGCTACTTCATGGTGATGAATTTCAATAACCAAACCCATAGCTTCCATGGCGTTACACATAGCACCACGAATGTCGTGCAATGAGTCTACTGGAGCTACCGGGAAATAACCGCCTTTGATACGTGGTGCGTGGCCAGTTTTGCCTTCAGTGTCATCACCTGACGACCAGGCCGCTTCTTCAGATTTGATTTTGTAGAAAGCACCACCCATAGAGCTTGAGTAATGAACGCTATCAAAAATAAAGAATTCTGGCTCTGGGCCGAACAACGCTTTGTCGCCCAAACCAGTTGATTTCAAATATTCTTCAGCACGTAAGCCCAAAGAACGCGGGTCGCGGTCATAACCTTGCATGGTTGCAGGCTCAACGATATTGCAACGTACGTTAATAGTAGCTTCGTCGTAGAATGGATCCAACACAGCGGTAGAATCGTCAGGCATTAAAATCATGTCTGAATCGTTAATACCCTTCCAGCCAGCAATTGAAGAACCGTCAAACATCTTGCCGTCAACAAAGAAACTGTCGTTTACAACATTTGATGGAAAGGTAGCGTGCTGCTCTTTACCTTTGAAGTCGGTGAAACGCAGGTCAATCCAGCGAGCTTCGTGTTCTTTAATAAGGTCTAAAGTCTTAGACATTGAATGCCTCCAAGTAGTTATGGCTATAGTTACAGATTAAAAGTTGGTTACAGATTAAAAAGTGCGGCTAAATCAGGTAAAGAGCTAGCAACAATCAAAATTTTCCGGTGTTCATCTACGGCTTGCTATCCGCTATTCACGAATCAGGCGAGGGTAGGTTTCAGAAAGGGGCAAAATATATGCCATCCACCAAAAATAGCAACAGATGTTTAAACATATGGTGCTAGGAAAACAACAATTATTAAAAATGCACCGAATTAAACCGAAGCGACTTTATATTTGCACCATTATAGAGCTTTTGCTTTCGGTTAACAGGCTTATAATTGCTTTTTTAGGTTGCTATAACTCGATCTAACCTATCTAAAGCCAGCATCAGCAGTGCCTGGCCATCATCAGCTTTACGACGACTGATAACTGCACCAGCTCAGCCAGTAATACTCTTATTTTTTACCTCGCAGCCCTATCAACCCATCCAGAAATACGATAGCTAAAGCTTATCGGCGGCGGGTTGTCCCAGCTTATCTGTTGCTGTACAAATCCGCCTGTTTCTCTATAACCCATAAAGCCAATAATTCCTGCCTGAAGAGTGCGCAATACAATGAATACAACAGAGATTTTCCTGATCGCCATGGCGATCATATTCACCGTGCCTTTTTTGATATGGCGTCTCGGTAGAACTGATTATTGGGCGCCGCTGGTGGTCGTCCAAATTATTATGGGTATAGTTCTCGGGCCAGGTGTTCTGGGTGCAATTTTCCCCGAGTATTATAAATATGTGTTTAACCAACCCGTTATTCAATCTTTGAATGGTATTGCTTGGTGGGCGGTAATGGTTTTCGTCATGATTGCTGGTGTTGAATTGGATCTCAAAAAAACCTGGGCTTACAAACGTGAAAGTGGGATAACCGCTGGCCTTGCATTGGGCACTCCGCTGCTATTTGGCTGCGGTGCGGCAGTGTTTTTATTGAGTTTTAGTGAAGGTTGGATAGGGTCAAAAGCGTTGACCTGGCAATTTATTCTCGGTGTAGGAATGTCTTGCGCAGTAACGGCTTTGCCAATCCTCATTTTGTTAATGGAAAAGCTGAACATTTTGCGCCAACCCATAGGTCAACGAATCTTGCGCTATGCAAGCCTTGATGATGTGGCTATTTGGGGCGTGCTAGCATTGATTCTTTTGGACTGGGAGCGCGTGGGTCGTCAAGGTATGTTCCTGCTCGGTTTTGCCCTAGCGAGCTACCTGTTCCGTAAAATGATGGCGGCTTTGAAAGAGAGCGATCGTTGGTATGTATCCTTTATTTGGTTGGCGGTATGTGGTTATTTTGCCGACTGGTCCGGGCTGCATTTTATGGTGGGCGCTTTTCTTGCCGGTGCAGTCATGGATGCAGAATGGTTCAATCAAGACGATATGGATAAATTGCGCCATTTCGTCTTGATGATTGTCATGCCAGTATTCTTCTTAAGTACCGGCTTGCGTACCAATTGGCAAGTCGGTGGTTCAACAGTATTTATTGCTGCCGCAGTATTATTGGTGGCCTCCGTTGCCGGAAAGCTTGCCGGAATCCATGCCGCAGGCAAAATCCTTAGATGGGAAAAAGGTGAGGCCTCAATTGTAGGCTGGCTGCTGCAAACGAAAGCGCTGATTATGATCATCTTTGCCAATGTATTATTGGATAAACAAATTATCACCAGCGAGACCTTCACTGCCCTACTCATTATGGCCGTCGCCAGTACCATGCTGACGATCCCCGTCGTTGCACCCAAATTGCAAAAAATGAAAGAAATTATTTTTCGTTCGAAATAAAGTTCCAACCTGTTTGCATGGCGAAGTGAAACCCTTTATGGCCTACTTTGCAGGCCATTTTTTAGCTCTTCCGCCACCAGAGTATCTAACTGCAACCCACTTTATTCAATCACATTAGGCTATAATCGCCGCCTTTTTACCCAGCGCGATTAGAGTCTGTTATGCACTTCATTGTTAAAGTCTTCCCCGAAATCATTATTAAAAGTGCGCCAGTGCGTAAGCGTTTTATTCGCCAGCTGCGCGATAATTTACGCAATTTATTAAACCCGATTGATCGTGCGATTAAGGTGCAAAGCGATTGGGAAAAAATAGAAATAGTTGCTGAAGGTGCAAACGAGTCCGCCATTGCACAAACGGCTGAAGTCCTCGCGCACACGCCAGGCATTGCCAATTTTGCGCTGATTCAGGCCTACCCCATTGGCGATTTAGAAGATATTTTTCAAAAAGTATTGCCGCACTGGCGCGATCAACTCGCAGGAAAAACTTTTTGCGTGCGCGTTAAACGTCACGGCAATCATCCCTTTGGTTCAACGGATGTAGAGAAGTTTGTCGGCGGTGGTTTGCTGCATAACTCCAATGCCAAAGGAGTGGATTTACACAACCCCGATGTGATTGTGAAGCTAGAAATAAAATGGGAGCGTTTATTTGTAATCGCGAACAAGACCCAAGGTTTAGGTGGCTTTCCACTTGGCGCACAAGACCCCGTGCTCTCGCTTATCTCTGGCGGCTTCGATTCAACAGTATCGACTTACTTATGTATTAAACGCGGCCTGCGTGCGCATTATTGTTTCTTTAATTTAGGTGGCCGCGCTCATGAACTCGGTGTAAAAGAAGTTGCTTATTATTTGTGGAATAAATACGGTTCATCGCACCGAGTGAAATTTGTGACTGTACCCTTTGAAGAAGTCGTCAACGAAATTCTCGATAAAGTCGACAACCCCTATATGGGCGTAACGCTAAAACGCATGATGCTGCGTGCTGCCGAAAAAGTCGCTGAGTCGCTCGATATTCCCGCGTTAGTTACCGGCGAAAGCGTGGCACAAGTTTCCAGCCAAACCCTCGTCAATCTTAACGTTATCGACCGCGCTATCGACATGATTGTGCTGCGTCCACTCGCCACCATGGACAAGGGCGAAATTATCGATCTCTCGCGCAAAATCGGCACCGAAACTTTTGCTGCAAGCATGCCCGAATACTGTGGCGTAATTTCCGTAAACCCTACCACTCGCGCCAAACTGCACAAGGTGATAGAGGAAGAAGCCAAATTCGATATGACCGTGTTGGAGCGCGCCATCACTGACCGCCGCCATCAAAATATCGATGATGTAATGAAAGATCTCGATGCAGATTTGTCAGTGCCAATAGTGGGCGAAGTTGCGGCAGGACAAATCGTTATCGACATCCGCCACCCCGATGAAGAAGAAACCAAACCGCTCAAACTCGAAGGTACAGAAATTCTGAAACTGCCCTTCTATTCCCTCAATAAACAATTTGCTTCGCTAGACAATCAAAAGCAGTATTTTCTCTACTGCCAGAAAGGGGTAATGAGCCAATTACATGCGGCGAATTTGAAGGGTGAGGGGCATGACAATGTTGGGGTTTATCGACCAGAGCCGAAGAGTGTTTGTGGGATCTGAAGTTATTGCTTAAAAATTAAATATTCATCCTAAGTTGGGCCGAGTCAAAACAACAACTCTTTAATAGGAAAACCGACAGCGATGGTCGATAAGCCAGGCAAAACCAAAAACATTCAAAATACCAACTTTGAAGAATCCCTGTGGGATGCCGCCAACAAATTACGCGGCAGTGTGGAATCCTCTGAGTATAAACACATCACTTAATCTGATTTTTTTAAAATTTATTAGCGATAAGTTTGAAACTCGCCGCCAGGCATTAATTGACGATAACAAAACGCCCTTTCTCGACATGGTGGAGTTTTACACCATGGAAAATATTTTTTATTTACCCGAAGAAGCACGTTGGAGTCCTGTGCTCAAACATGCCAAGCAAGATGAAATAGCGTTAAAAATTGACACCGCTTTGCACACAGTCGAAAAAAATAATAAATCCCTCGCGGGCGCATTGCCAGACAATTATTTTTCGCGTTTGGGTTTAGAAAGCAGCAAGCTCGCCGCGCTGTTGGATACCATCAACACTCTCGCCAACGAATGCCACCTCAGTGAAGAAGATTCAGTGGGCCGTGCTTACGAATATTTTTTAGGTAAATTCGCTGCGACTGAAGGCAAAGGTGGTGGAGAATTCTATACGCCCAAATCAGTGGTTGCGCTTTTGGCTGAAATGCTCGAACCCTACAAAGGCAAAATTTACGACCCCTGCTGCGGCTCGGGCAGTATGTTTGTGCAATCCATTAAATTTATTAACAGCTACAACGGCAACCAAAAAGACATTTCCATTTACGGGCAGGAATACACCAGCACCACTTACAAGCTGGCGAAAATGAACCTCGCTATTCGCGGCATTGCGGGCAATTTGGGTGATGTTGCAGGCGATAGTTTTTTTAAAGATCAACACCCGGATTTAAAAGCCGATTTTATTATGGCCAACCCGCCGTTTAATCAAAAGCAGTGGCGCGCCGACAGCGAACTCACCAACGACCCGCGCTGGGCAGGTTACCCAACGCCGCCCACCGGCAACGCCAACTATGCGTGGATTTTACACATGCTGAGCAAGCTCAGCGAGAGCGGCGTCGCCGGTTTTGTACTTGCCAATGGCAGCATGAGCACCAACACCAGTGGCGAAGGGGAAATTCGCAAACAACTAATCAAAAATGATCATGTGGATTGCATGATCGCAATGTCTGGCCAACTTTTTTACACCACGCAAATTCCGGTGTGTTTGTGGTTTTTGACTAAAAATAAATACCCTCACCCTAGCCCTCTCCCAAAGGGAGAGGGCTAGGGTGAGGGTATTTAGTCAGCCCTGAAAAACTCATT
>JANYIO010000033.1 GCA_025362015.1 Gammaproteobacteria bacterium
CGTAATCACTCACCACATAAAAAATATATCAAGCATGGTTGGGTTGTTGGCATGCTTGATATATTTTTTATGTGGTGAGTGATTACGCATCGGCATCATCCATCGCAAGTAACATATCCATATCATCCAATTCTTGCGCGGCAGGTGGCATTTCTTGCGAAATAAATTCGGCATCTGCATCGTTAAATTGCTGCGCATTATGCTGCTGCCAAAGTACCGGAGCAGCGATCAACATGATTAAACTTGCCGCCACAGCAAAATGTTTCCATTTGGGTGATGAATAGGTCAATTGAGCTGGATTAACTAATGCATTAACACGAGCATTTTTTAAACGCTGCAAACTTAAATCATCAATATCTGCCAAACTCTTATCTAATGTATGCACTAAGATTTTAGCAAACTCATCATCACTTTTTAATTCAGATTCATTCTTCATTTTTTACCCCTACCACTTTAATCTCGACGTCTATTTTTTTAAATTCAAGTCTATTTTTTAAATCCAAGCCTATTTTTTAAATTCAAGTCTATTGCCAATGTCATTCATCAGAAAATTTTATTCAGCCTGAATAAGTAACCCACGTAGCGTTTGTAGTGCACGAAAATAATGTGTTTTTACACTACCTTCACTACACTCCATTGCAATTGCGGTTGCTTTAACATCAAACCCTTCCCATGCCCGTAACATAAACGCTTGTCGCTGTCGCATGGGTAAATTCCCCAACGCCTTTAACACAATATTAATATCAGCTGCTCGCGCTAACAGTTCGGCCGGATTTTGTTCGCGCTCATCCACAATCTGATTTATTTCATCTTCTGCATCTTCACTGTCATTCGGTTGTTGCCAAAACCATTTTCGATTGCGCGCTTGTTGGCGATGCCAATCCATCATACGATGCTGCAAAATTCGCTGGAATAATAATGGCCATTCTTCTGCCGTTCGCGTTCGATAATGTTGCACCAACTTCAGCATGGCATCCTGCACAATATCCAACGCATCTGCCGATTTAGAGGTAGTCAACAACGCCGTACGATAAGCACGCTGCTCAACTTGCGCTAAAAATTGATCCAATGTCAGCGGTGGTTGAGAAAAACCGCGTAGCACTGGCAAGGTAACAACATCTGACATGCATGGATTCCAAAAAAAATATTAGGTATTCATCGATATAATAATGCATCAGCCTTCTTTGATGGGGATGCATCAACCGTCTTTGATAATAATGCATTAGTCATCCTTGACCATGTACATTTTTCTATTGCTCATGATGATGAATATCCGTCACTACCGTTTTAGTGGTAGTTTCACCGCCCTCAGGTGTAACCGAAATATCTCTCGTCACTGTGCCCGCAGTTTTATCCACAACAGCAGTTACTGATCGACTTGTGATTTTCCCATCAGGACCCTTAAATTGACCTTCACTGGCAAAACCGTTATCAGTTTTGTGTGCCACCGACTCACCACTGTAAGTTTTTCCCTCAAAAGTGGTACCTGAAACGGTACGACTGCGTGTTCCGTCCACTTTGTTATTGACTACCGTTGTGGTGCGTTCGGCCGTTGCGCCAGCCTGATCAGTTTTAGTGGTGGTGCGCACAAAACCATTGTCCGTTTTTGTTTTTTCAGTGTGGCGGGAAACCACCTTATGATGTTGATTATGAACCCTTGCGGTTGCCGGAGCTTCAGCAAATACCAGGTTCGCCGCACACACACTCATAGTGAGAGTAACTGCAATTAAGGATTTAAAAAATAGTGATGGGGCCATGACATGTCTCCGCAATAAAAATTGGTTGGTTACTGATTGCACGCATAAGGGTGCGGTCAGTATGTATAACGCTTAACCATGAAATCGGTTGACATGATTTGCACATTAATTAGGTATTTTCACGCTAAGGATTTAAATAAACGCTACTCCCCTAAAGAAAAATGAAGAAATGTGTTGTTTTTAGGTCATTTACAAAGAAATATGTCTACAAAAACCTATTTTATTAAGTAGAATAGACTCCTAATTAGCTAAAAAGAAGGAAAAACATAATGAACGACACCCAACTTAATGACCTTAATCAAGTGGATGACCTTAACGTGGTATCGCAAGAGCTATTAATACCCCCGGCACTGCTTAAAGCAGCCTTACCTTTAAGCGCCAAAGCGCGTGCGGTAGTCACTGAAGGCCGCGCTACTATTCGCAATATTCTCGACCGCAAAGATCACCGCATTTTTGTGGTTATCGGCCCCTGCTCTATTCACGACGTCGAAGCGGCTAAAGATTACGCCAAACGCCTAAAAATATTGGCAGACGAAGTAAGCGATACTATCCATATCGTTATGCGCGTTTATTTTGAAAAACCCCGCACTACCGTTGGCTGGAAAGGTTTGATTAACGACCCCTACCTGAATGACTCTTTCAAGATTCAGGAAGGTTTACACATCGGCCGCAAATTGTTGTTAGATATAGCCGAAATGGGCTTAACCAGTGCAACTGAAGCACTTGACCCTATATCACCGCAATACTTGCACGACCTCATCAGTTGGTCGGCGATTGGCGCACGCACGACTGAATCGCAAACTCACCGTGAAATGGCAAGCGGCTTGTCTTCGGCGGTGGGATTCAAAAACGGTACAGACGGCGGTTTAACCGTTGCGATTAATGCACTGCAATCAGTATCCAAACCGCATCGTTTTCTCGGCATTAATACTGAAGGACAAGTTGCTATTATCCACACCCGTGGCAATGGTTATGGCCATGTTGTATTACGTGGAGGCAATGGCAAACCTAATTATGATTCAGTCAGTGTTGCACTCTGTGAACAAGACCTGGCCAAGGCAAAAATAACTCCGAATATCATGGTGGATTGCAGTCATGCAAACTCCAATAAAAATCACGAGCTGCAAACGCTGGTGATGGAAAATGTGGCCAATCAGATTGTGGAAGGTAACAAATCTATTATTGGTTTGATGGTTGAAAGTAATATTGGCGCTGGCAGCCAAAGCATCCCTGCTGATTTAGGCGACCTCAAGTACGGTGTATCAGTAACAGATGCCTGTATTGATTGGGAGACCACTCAGAAAGCCATTCGTAAAATGCGCGAAACTATTAAAAATACCTTACCGCAACGATAATATTTAAAATATCGCCAAGCGTTTAAAATATTACCAAGTCTTTAAGATATAGCTAAGCTTATGATGCAAAAAGAAAAAGGTGGCTTTGGCCACCTTTTTCCGTATCACATAACTATACCTATCTTTTTTTCTGTTCTATATTTCAAAACAGATCCCTATCACGGCGCCAGAGTTGTTCTTTTGTGAACTCTCGAACAGACCAATATGGATTCCAAGGCAATAATTACGCTATAGTAAGCCCCCCACGAGTAACAACTTAGTTGTTGCGCAACACTTGAGATATTTTGATATGCAACGTTTGTTTTCGCGCCGCGTCCAAGTCACGCTTCTCTCTACTTTCATCTTCTTCAGCCTCAGTACCCTAGCTCTCGACCTCAAGATTGAAGAATTGAAACCGGTAGAAATTCAATCCAAAACTACCGTTGAGATTGTTAACCAGCTCAGCAAGCATCATTACCGCCAACAAGAGCTTGATGACAACTTAAGCTCACGGTTTTTAGACGAGTACCTTAAGACTCTGGATAGCGCAAAAAACTTTTTGTTAGCCTCAGATATTGCCGAATTTGATAAATATCGTAAAACCTTTGATGACGATTTCAAAGTGGGTAACCTCGACCATAGCTTTGCGATTTATAATCGTTTTAACGAGCGTTTTATAACTCGTTTAAATGAAGTTGTTGCACAGCTTGATAAAAAAGATAGCAACTTTAATTTTACGATTGAAGAGTCCATTAATACCGACCGTAAAAATGAAGCCTGGCCAGCAAACAAGGAAGCCGCCGATAAATTATGGCAACAATATATTAAATCAAATTTATTAAGTTCAATGCTATCGGGGAAATCCCTGGAAGAAAGTAAAATTACGTTGCGCAAACGTTATACCAATCAATTGCGTCGCATTAAACAGCAAACTTCCGAAGAAGCTTTTAGTGTCATGATGAATTCACTCAGCATGCTTTATGATCCGCACACCAATTATTTATCACCTGAAAATTCAGAAAATTTTAATATCAGCATGTCCTTGTCGTTGCAAGGCATTGGCGCAGTATTACAAAGTGATGAGGACTACACCAAAGTTATTAGCCTTGTTCCTGGTGGCCCGGCAGACAAAGAAGGCGAACTCAAACCCAACGATAAAATTATTTCTATTGCCCAAGGTCTTAAAGGCGAATTTGACGATGTAGTCGGCTGGCGTTTAGATGAAGTCGTTAAAAAAATTCGCGGCGAAAAAGGCACTATTGTACGGCTTGAAGTTATACCGGCCAACCCAACTGCAACCGGCAATAAAAAAATTACGATTAAGCGTGAGACGGTAAAACTCGAAGACCAAGCGGCTAAAAAAGCTATCTTCAGTGTGAATAATGGCAAGCAAAATTTTAAAGTAGGCGTTATTGATATCCCAACTTTTTACATGGACTTTGAAGCATTTAATCGTCGTGATCCCAATTACAAAAGCACTACCCGCGACGTTTATAAATTATTGGACGAGCTACATACAGAAAAAGTTGACGGTGTAATTATTGACTTACGTGAAAATGGCGGCGGTTCATTACCAGAAGCGGCAATGCTGACTAATTTATTTATTGATCCTGGCCCTGTCGTACAAATTCGCCAAAACGACGACAGTATTTCACGCGATTACCGTGCAACAAGCCCTGCCGTTTATCGTGGGCCTTTAATGATTATTACCAATCGCCTCAGCGCTTCAGCATCCGAAATTTTTGCCGGCGCCATACAAGATTACGGCCGTGGCTTGATCGTTGGCTCTACCACTTTTGGTAAGGGCTCAGTGCAAACCATGATGCCGATAGAAAAAGGTGAAGGTGACTTAAAAATTACTCAATCGAAATTCTATCGCGTCTCTGGCGACAGCACGCAACATCGCGGCGTAATTCCTGATATAGAATTCCCCACGTTAATTAACACGAAAGAAATCGGCGAAAGCAGTTATGACAATGCTTTACCTTGGGATCAAATTCATCCGGCGCCGCATGACATTTACTACAACATTAATAGTTATGTTCCACAATTGAATCCACTCCACCAGGAGCGCATGAAAACTGATCCAGATTTTATATTCCTAAAGCAACAAGCTTCACTTTACGAGGAACTGAGTAATAAAAAATTAGTTTCTTTACGTTTGGCTACCCGCCAACAAGAACAACAAAAAATAGAACAACGCACACTGGATATGGAAAACCAAAAACGCAAAGCCAAAGGCCAAGCGATTTACGCCAACTATGCGGCTTACAAAGCTAAGGAATTAAAGAAAGATGATGAGGAC
Organism: Gammaproteobacteria bacterium; assembly: GCA_025362015.1. Classification (GTDB taxonomy): domain Bacteria; phylum Pseudomonadota; class Gammaproteobacteria; order Pseudomonadales; family Cellvibrionaceae; genus Cellvibrio. The sequence goes on from JANYIO010000033.1 coordinate 5,397, forward strand.
GCACCTGAAGAACCCAAGAAAAAGGAATTGGAGCCAGAAAAAGATCCTTACTTAATGGAATCGGGAAAAATTATGGGTGATTTTATTCAGGAAATAAAAAAACAAGCTGATGCAAAAGTCGCCAAGCATTAATTTAATGATTTAATAAAGACTAAAAAACCCGAGTATTGCTCGGGTTTTTTCATTAGGATTAAACACAATATGAAAGCAATCTCATTCAATGTAAATAGCATTCGCATGCGAATGCATCAACTACAGGCTGTAATCGATACACAGCAACCAGATTTTATTGGTTTACAAGAAACCAAAGTAAACGACCCTGACTTTCCTTTAGCGGATATAGAAAAGCTTGGCTATCACTTTGTTTTTCACGGACAAAAAACTCATTATGGTGTTGCACTACTTTCAAAGCATCCATTTAAGAAAGTTATTAAGGGCTTCCCGGGTGATGATGAGCACGCGCAACGCCGTTTTATTGGCGGCGTTTTTGACTCGCCTTTTGGGGGTGAAATTACCGTATTCAATGGCTACTTTCCCCAAGGTGAAAGCCGCGACCACGCCATTAAATTTCCTGCTAAAGAAAAATATTATGCCAATTTAATGAATTACTTACGCGCAGAATTTAATCCTGAGCAACAAATTATCATCATGGGCGATATGAACATTTCGCATCAGGATTGCGATATCGGCATAGGTGAAGATAATCGCAAGCGCTGGTTGCGCACGGGAAAATGCAGTTTCTTACCAGAAGAACGTGTGTGGCTAAACGATTTATTAACATGGGGTTTAAAAGATACGTTCCGCGAAGCCAATCCTACTATTGATAATATTTTTAGCTGGTTTGATTATCGTAGCGCTGGCTTTGAAGACAACCCAAAACGCGGCCTGCGGATAGATTTAATTTTAGCAACACAAGTACTGCAGGCGCGCTGTATCGATACCGGTATTGACTACACCATTCGCGGCATGGAAAAATCATCTGACCACTGTCCCATTTGGGCAAGCTTTAATTAACATCCCTCAAAATTAAACACCTCGCCGCAAGCAGCGAGGTGTTTAATTTTGTTCCAAAAATCCATTTCGTGGCAAACCACGGGGAATTTAACCCTCGCTTGCGATTAAAAGCCTAAAGTTGTTTTGTAACAAATAGGCTTTTAAGTTATCAGCAAGCGATTTTGTTTTCAACAAGCTATTTGTGAAATGAAATATCTAGCAGCTGTAATTCACTGGTTGATTTTTCAGTGCTGCGAATAGCCAAATAGATATCTTGCACATCATTTTGCGTTTGTAACTTTAATAAAGTACGCGAATAAGTCTCTAGTATTTTCCCCATTATTTCACCACTCGCCAACACAGTGCCAGTATCTGAGCCTAAACGTAACTCAAATTGCCACTGTGCATTTTGTTTTGTCACCCAGGCACCAATACGTAAAGCATCAATATTATTGAGATCATATTCACCTAAACGCAGAGTTAACCAATTCCCTGTTGCCGGAACTTTAAGTGTATCTCGCTTGTTATATTTATCTTGCACAATTAATTTGTTTAAAGGGTAATCATTAACGATAGACGTTAATAAAAACCGCGCGGGAATCAATACAAGAGATTTTTTCGCTGTGATTGGTCCAATATTAGCGCTACCCTTGTCAGTATAGGCAATGTTAAGTTCATACTTTTCTGTCGCAAACTCTTTAGGTTCTTCAGGTGAATCAAATAATTTTTGCAACTGAGCATTTGCTAAAAATGGTAACTCGCCTTGCAATGGCATTGTTTTTTTAACGGTGGCGAGCGAAAGCACATAGGTTGCCAGTGCGGTTCTATCACCTTCACTTAGCGTTGCAAACGCAGGCATATTAGGTTCGCCCCAGGCACCGTTGCCACCTTTAGCAATTTTATTGATTAGATATTTAAGTGCATTTTTATCATTTTTGTAGCGTGCTGCTACATCTTTAAAAGCAGGCCCCACAATTTTTATATCAATGTTGTGGCAACTTTTACAGCCATTCGCACGCATCAAATCTTGCGCTATTGTTGCAATATCCGCTGTTTGATGACCTTCTGCAGGTGCACTGTCACCAGTTTTTTGTAATGCAAAAGCAATAACGACATTATTGAATGCATCGCCGTCTTTAACTGCACTGCCTTCTTTAACAAGATTGCTCTCTTTAACAGCACCATCCTCTTTATCATTAATGGTCACAGTGTATTTTAATAATTTAGTATTAGGCCAATAAAACGTTTTGTTGCCTTCAATGTTTACGTCTATTTGTGCAGGCTCATTACCTACTTGAATTTCATTATCAACGGAGGCACTTGCACCCAAAGGATCTTTAGCGACTAACGTCAATTTATATTCACCGGGTTCGGTAATATTAATTTCTTGTTGCTCGCTATTACCCAAAAATAAAGCCTCCGCTTTTACATTTTTTGGTTTTAACGACCAGGTATACGTTAATTTATCACCATCTAAATCAACAGAATTTTGTGCACTCACCATAGTTTTAAACGGTGCAGCGCCTTGCATTTTATCGATGGAAATTTTCGCCTCGGGTGGACGATTACCCGCGCCAACAAATTCAATGCGCGACAAGCGCGCATCAGCATTCGCTTTAAACCAGGCAGAACCATACTCAAGCACATACAAAGTGCCATCCGGTGCGAAGCGCGAATCAATGGGTAAAACATAGGGAATTTGCGGAGCAAAGGGTTCAATTTTTATAATGCGGCCAAATTCATCAAAGCTGACGGCTTTAATCCAGTTACGCATAAAATCTACAATAAATAATTTTTTGTTGTAATACGCAGGATAACGATATTCACTCGCAGGATACTCTTCCGCATGATAAACGTCGGCAACCAAAGCACAGCGGCCGCCCTTGCCCAGCTCAGGAAAAAATTCTGAGGCACCATATGGATACCAAAGCAATGGGCGCTGCGCGGGAGGTAACTGTTTTAAGCCAGTATTACGCGGAGAATTATTTAAAGGTGCAAGCGGGTTAAACATTTTCCCTGATTGCTGCGTCGTGTAATCGTAATCTATAAATGCATAATTATTACCTAAAAATAATGGCCAACCAAAATTACCTGGAGCTGCAGCCCGATTTATTTCGTCATAACCACGCGGGCCCTGTACGACAGAATCTTCTCCCGCATCTGGCCCAACATCACCAAAGAATAACGTAGAGCTGGCTTTATCATAGGTAATTTTGTAAGGGTTACGTGCGCCCATAACATAAATTTCTGGCAGACCGTCTTTCGGATTAGTAAACAAATTACCTTTGGGGATATCGTAACCGCCCGATTCTAAAGGTTTTATACGAAGTATTTTGCCACGAAAATCTTGCGTATTTCCCGCGCTACGCAAGGCATCATTTTTTTCATAATCGGCGCGAAAATCTATTGGCGCATAACCATTTTGATCATGAGGATTACTGTTATCCCCAGTCGACATAAATAATTCACCATTTTTACCAAACTCTAAATCACCCGCAGTGTGACAACAATTTTTATTCACCGGGTACTCTAGTAATACCTGTTGAGATTTTTCATCTATTTTTCCATCAACCCATTTGAAGCGCGCCAAGCGTTGAAAATAGTCACCTTCTTTTTCAACGTTTAAGACAGCATAAATAAAATGATTACGTTCAAAATCAGGGTCAATGGCAAAACCTAACAGGCCCATTTCCAGAAAGTTTTGATAATTAACAGTGAGATTGCCGGCTTCGTGCATCTCTCCCGTTTTATAATCAACTACTTTTACACCACCAGCGCGCTCCGCAATTAAAGCATCGCCATTGGGAAAAAAGCTGACATTAATAGGTTCATTTAAATTATCTACCACGGTTTTTTTTATAAACCGATTATTTTCAGGGCGCGATTTGCTGTAATCAAGTTTTGGCTTTCCGCCAATGGCATACTTCAACCCTTTCAATAGCATCGTAATAAAATAGGGATTGGAATAAATTTCTGTCGTATGACCAAGGCCCGTATAGAAGGATCGACCACCATCAAATTCGTGCCGCCAGGCGATGGGATGATACGGACCTTGCCCGCCCCCGTAATAGGATTTTTCATCAACTGTCAGCAATACTTTATTGAATTCATAAAAATCACCATAGTCATACCATTCGTCCGCAATCTCAAAAGAAGACGGTATGGGTTCATCCGCGAAGAAAAGTGCATCCTTTACATCCACCTTAGCTATTTGTACATTACTTGGCTGGTTGGGATGACTTTTAAAAACAGCTCCCACCAATTTGCGATACCAATACCAGTCACCTTCCCATTCTGTATCTGCCGCCGCATGAATACCGACAAAACCACCGCCGGCTTGAATAAAACGCTCCATAGCAATTTGTTGCTCATCATTCAGCACATCCAATGTCGTGTTTAAAAAGACAATAGTATTGAATGTACTGAGTTGCGCATCAGTAAAATATTCTGCATCTTCAGTGGCCACTACGGTAAAAAAATTTTCCGTCGCCATTTTTTGCAGTGCCGCTAATCCAGCAGGAATGGAATCATGACGCCAACCTTTGGTTTTTGAAAAAACCAAAATATGTGCATCTTTTATCTCAGGACTCAATAGCGATGTATTTTTACTTGCATCGATTACCGACGTTGGCGTCAAGTCTGTAGGCGTTGGATTACCGCAACTGACCGTCAACACCAAAACCACACTGCAAAAACTAACCTTTGCAAAAATAAAAAATATACGCATTTTAATTCCTTAGATGAACTTAAAATGATTGCCCGCGCCTACATGTACTATGCGGCCCAATCATGAGGAAGAATCGGCATAACACAACCAAATTGTGTGAAAATGATCCTATAACAACTTAAATAGTAAAATTATTGTCATATTGTAGCTAAATTATGCCCCAACAAGTAGCTAACCTCTATGCATATTGTTTACAAATAGTTACACTCTTTTCACGGGCCTAGTTCTTAATTTAGAAGTCAATAATTAGTCCGTTCACTCTATACATTGTCCATACTGACGGAGCCTTCCATGAAAATTTCTCATATTATTGCATCATTCGTTTTAGCATTAGGTTTGTTGAGCGGCTGTTCAAAACCAACTCCAGCTCCAGAAGCTCCAGCACCAGCTGCAGAAGTTGCTCCAGCACCAGCTGCAGAAGTTGCTCCGGCTCCAGAAGCTGCTCCTGCTGCTACTGAAGTTGCTCCTGCTGCAGCTGAACCTGCTCCTGCTGCACCAGCACCGGCTAATTAATTTTATTAGCTACTTAGCGCTACGGTGTTAAGTAATAGAAAAAAGGCCGCTTTAAGCGGCCTTTTTTCTTGGTTAAAATTTGATATCTTTAACTTAATATTGAATGCATTCTCTGTTTGTCGTTTAAAATACTCGCTTAAAATATTCCCCTAAATATTCCCTTAAATATAGTCGCTTACAAAAGGATTCACATGCCACGCGAACAAATGCATTACGACGTTGTTATTATTGGTGCTGGCCCGGCAGGATTAGCTGCTGCCTGCCGCTTACGTCAAATCGACTCGTCAGTCAGCGTATGCCTACTTGAAAAAGGTGCTGAAATTGGAGCCCACATTCTCTCTGGCGCAGTTTTTGAACCCAAAGCCCTAGCAGAGCTGTTTCCCAATTGGCGCGAACTCGGCGCACCTATTACCACCGTAGTGAATGCAGAAAACTGGTTTTACCTGCGCTCCAATAAAAAAGCGTTAGAAATCCCCAATGGCCTGTTACCCGCAACACTGCATAATGATAGTAATTACATCATCAGTCTTGGTCAGTTATGCCAATGGCTCGGCGAGCAAGCAACGGCTTTGGGGGTAGATATTTTCCCAGGCTTTGCTGCTGCACAAGTACTTTACCGTGACGATGGTAGCGTTGGTGGTGTCATTACGGGTGACATGGGACGCGCCGCGGATGGCAGCGAAAAATCTGATTTTGCCGAAGGTATAGAACTGCACGGTAAATACACTTTATTTTGCGAAGGCTCACGCGGCCATCTTGGCAAAGAGTTAATTTCTCATTTCAATCTAGATAAAAATAAAGACCCACAACACTACGCACTCGGTGTTAAAGAAATTTGGCGCGTACCTGCTGCACAGCATAAAGCTGGATTAGTATTGCATTCTTTTGGTTGGCCACTCAGTGAAACCAACACTAGTGGTGGGGGTTTTTTATATCACGCAGGCAACGCAGAAACGACAGAAATTGCCGTCGGTTTAATAACTGATCTCTGCTACAGCAACCCACACCTCAGCCCATTTGATGAATTTCAGCGCTACAAACATCACCCTGTTATTGCGCAATATTTGCAAGGTGGTGAACGTATTGCTTACGGTGCACGCGCAATCACTAAAGGTGGCGTGCAATCGCAACCACAAATGTTTTTTGCCGGCGGACTCTTATTAGGTGATGATGCAGGTACATTAAATTTTACTAAAATTAAAGGCAGCCACACCGCTATGAAAAGCGGAATGATAGGTGCAGAAGTCATTATCAAAGCACTCTCTGCTGGGCGCACCCATGATGAGCTCAGAGAATTTAAAACTGCTTACGCAAATTCATGGGCATATCAAGAATTATTTGCACAACGCAATATAGGCCCGGCGCAACAAAAATTTGGCACACAACTCGGTAGCGTTTACAGCTTTTTTGATATGCATCTGCGCGGAAAATTACCCTGGACTTTGCACAACAAGCGCGCCGATCACACACAATTAAAAACTACATCGCAAGCTACGCCCATTAACTACCCAAAACCTGATGGTAAATTAAGCTTTGATAAATTATCGTCCGTATATTTATCCAATACCAATCACGCTGAAAACCAACCTTGTCACTTGCACTTAAAAGATACAAGCGTACCCATTAATATAAATCTCGTGCACTATGATGAACCGGCTCAACGTTATTGCCCTGCTGGCGTTTATGAAATTATTGTCACAGGTAGTGGTGAGAAAAAACTACACATTAATTCGCAAAATTGCGTCCATTGCAAAACCTGCGACATTAAAGATCCAACTCAAAATATCGAATGGGTTACTCCGGAAGGTGGTGGCGGGCCAAATTATTCGGCGATGTAAGACGTTTTTAAATACTCGAAAAATTAAAATAACCTAAAACTTCAATTAAAGTTTTTAAAGCATCAAAAGCAGCTTTGCACAATAATCATCGGGAGAAAACTCCCGAGATTTCTCTCTTTATATATTTTCTTTTTCCATATTATTTTCATTACCATCATTAGGTTGCTCTACTTTTTTGTAGAGCACTGCGAGCAATCTTGCCAATCCTAATCATATTATTCATAACCAAAATGATGTGCTTCCAGTATGCATATCAATGAGCGTTACTGTTGAGTCAGTACAACTCATTTTCAGGTAACCTTTTTCAGAGGAATTTGCGTTACTTTTGTAAGATTTTTAAAGTTTATTGAAATAATGTGGTCAGGCGGTAAGATGGCTTGGCAATGCCAAAGACGATTTCTATCGCGTTTGCCTCCGATTGGATGCGAACTTTTTAACATCAAATAGAGGAAGCAACATGAAAACCATACGTTCAATGGCTACTGGGATCGCCGCCAGCTTATTAATCCTCGGAGTCAGCAGTGCTCATGCCGCAACAACCACTTTGCTTTATGTGTCCGGCGGCCTTGATCGTCCCGGTACAGTGAAGGCCTATAATCCTGCAGCGAGCGGTGTGGCTGTGCCTGTTTTAACGATCAACCAGCCAACAGAAGCTTATGCTTTAGCTTTTGACTCAGCACTTCGCCTTTATTCAATGTCTTATCTAGGAGAGGCTCTGGATTACGTGTATCCCCCTTATGCCAGTGGAAATGCGACTCCCTTATTGAGCGCTACTGGGATGGAAAATGATGCCAACGGTATCGCTGTCGATTCAAAGGGGTACACCTATCGGGTAGCTGGAAGTAATGCGGGAGGTACTTTCCTTAGTATTGTTCCTCCCAATGCCACCCGCGCCTCTTCGTGGATCCAGTTAAAGTCCTACGCCTATGGAATTACTGTCGATAACGAAGATAACGTCATAGTTGCTACCTATAGCCGTTTAGCACCGGATTTTAATTTTTTACCTGACGATATAAGTGCTGCCCTGGAGATCTATGCCCCGCAGCTTGTTGGTGGCGCACCTATTCGCGTTATCACTGGCGCCAATACTCACTTGTTTAGCCCAGGCGGGCCCGATGCGGGTTTCAGAGTAAGCTATTCAAAACTGACTGGACGGCTCTACGCAGGTATTTCGAGTGTTTCATCTACGGAATCAAAAGTATTTGTATTCGATAGCCACGCGAATGGTAATGTCGCCCCATTGCGAATCATTTCGGGTGCTGCAACTGGCTTAGGCTCTAGTGTTCGTGGTGTCGCAGCCAACCCGGTCACCGGTGAAATTTTCGTACTTTCCGATGGTAATGTGACTGTCTATCCTCAGCTAGCTGACGGCAATGCAGTACCTCTCAGAACACTCACAGGTTTTGGTAGCAGCACAGATATGGCTTTCAGCCCACCGCCCAGTGTTTCGATTAACGCCGGCGGCGCAGCATCGAGTAACTTTATTGCGGATAGTAATTTTACGGGCGGCGGCGCTGTCACCTGGACGAATGCTGTAGATACTTCATCGCTGGTTGGTACAATCCCACCACAAAATGTTTTGCAGAGCGATCGGGAAGGAAATTTCTCTTATAAGCTCACCGGCTTTACACCCAATAGTCTGCACACCATTACCGCGTACTTTGTGGAAAATTATTTTTCTGCGCCGAATAAACGTGTTTTTACTCTCTACGCAAATGGTGCACCGTTTTTTGTAAACCTGGATATATTTGCTGCAACTGGCGCGAAGTTTATAGCTATTCAGCGTTCGCTAACTGTGAATGCCAGCGTCAAGGGAGAAATATTAATTCAAGCTGTAGCCAGTAAGGATCAAGCAAAAATTGGCGCAATCGTAGTCAATTAACTTGAAATATTTCGAGAGGAGCTTTCGGGCTCCTCTGTTTTAACATTATTCCGTTGCAACATTATTCTGTTACAACATTCCCGCTATGACAATTTTTTATAGCTCACGTTGCGCTCTATCGACCCATTTAATGACTGCGACAGCCACTAAAAATAATCCGCAAACTGCCAAGGCAGACAACACCTCGTATAAATCTGGTGAAAAAATAACAAAGTAACCCTGATTTTTAATTAATGCAGAAAAGCTGGAAACTGCAAAAGGCATCCAATACAAACGAAATGTTTGCCACGGATCAGTCTTGCCACCACTCGCAACACTCAACATCAACGCCGAACCAATCACCACACAAATGCCCAACGAGTTTATCCATAACTTTGGCGATGAATCAAAATGGTAAAATAAGGTTACAAAATACCAAAGCAAATAACACCAGAGTACTAACCTACCGGGTTTTATAGCCACAAAATAATGATAGATATTTGACATAGATTATTACACTAACAAAAAAGATTACAGTAAGAGCGCTCGTTACATTAAAAGCATATTGCACAATAAGTGCCAAAATGAAATCCACAGGGTAGAAATCATTACACCTTAACTGCCAAAATATGAATATAGCGCCCTAATGATAAAAAAGGTTCCTGTTTTGAGTATTGAAGTTCAAGCGCAATAATATTTTCTGGCTCACGCTCACGATTTTCCGTATCAAAAATATAATCATGAAATACGCGGATACCACTACGGCTTAACAATCTCAGCGGCAAACTTGCTAACCAGGTCTCGACCATTGCTGGCGCTAGCGGGTTAATTGGCGTTAGGCTACCACGCGCTCCACCATAATCTTGTGCAATAATTTTTTTGAAATTTGTGCGCAATAAATTTTTATAAATCAATGAATTCAAATTATAAAAAGTAAACGATAAGTATCCCTGAGGTTTTAAATAGCCTAATAAACACGGTAATAAACTCTGCGGTTCCACCATCCATTCAACTACCGCATGACACAACACCAAATCAAAGCCTGCTTTAGCATTTAATGAATGCGCTGCTAAATCTTGAATCGCACAATCTAGATCTTGAATCGCACAATGTAGTAAGGTAACACGATCTTGTAGCCCATCTTGCGCCACCACCGCTTCTGCCAGCTTAAGCATTTCTGCCGAGATATCGCAAATAACAACATCATGCCCAGCCCGGGCAAATAACAGTGAAAACTGCCCTTGTCCGCCGCCGGCATCCAAAATACGTAATCGTTTCGCGGTAGATGCGGAGCCAAATGGGGCACAGGGAATATATTCACAAAAATCGCGCTGCAATACGGCCAAACGAATTTCACCTTTTAAGCCACCATAAATATTTTTTTTAAAACGCGCGGCAAGTTCGTCAAAATTTCTATCTTGATTGAGGGGTTGTTTGGCCATTTTTATTCTACATTTGCATTGCTAGTAATAAAACGCTGTTGATTAATTTCGAATTTTTCTTGCACAGCCGCTACAATGTCGATGCCGAGCTGCTCACACAATTCACTCAAGTACATAATGACATCGGCTACTTCATGGGCAACTTGTTTATTTTTCTCTGTCGATAAGTTTTGTGATTCTGTTGGTGTTAGCCATTGAAACTCAGCCAATAATTCACCCGCTTCTACGGCAATCGCAGCGGCCAAATTTTTAGGGGTATGGTATGCTTGCCAATCTTTTATAGCAGCAATTTCACGAAATTGGCGATTAATCTGACTGATATTAATCAATTTATCGTCAATCCTTTTTTCTGAAAAATTTATTTCTGACATGGCCGCACTCCTGATAAAATCCTTAAGAGTTTGATAAAACCTTTAAGAATCTGATAAAAACCTTAAGAATTTGATAAAAGCCCTAAGAGTCTGATAAAAAGTCCTAAGATTCTTATAAAAAGCCTTATGAAGAATCTTATGAATAGTTATTGTGAACAGTTTTTATGAATAAAAAAATGTGGTTTGTGTATATGATTCGCACCAGCGATGCACAATTGTACACTGGTATTACTACCGACATGCAAAGGCGCTGGCAAGAGCACCTTAGCGGTAAAGGCGGTGCCCGTTATTTTCGTGCACGCAAACCTCAAGCTATTTGTTTTTTAGAAGAGCATCCCGATCGTAGTAGCGCCAGTAAACGCGAAGCTGTCATTAAAAAAATATCTAAAGCTGAAAAAGAATTACTTGTTTTAACTCAATCGTTGGCGGCTAGCTTTGTGCTTAAGAGCGACTAAAATATTAAGATGACAACACCAGAATTTCAGCCAACAAAACGACCATCATGCCCACGCTGCTTGCGCCCTTTAAGCACCTGCTTCTGCAAACATATTCATGTAGTAAATAATCTCGTCGAATTAATTATTTTGCAACACCCTTTAGAGATGAGTGAGGCCAAAAATACCGCACGCCTTTTGCGCCTTTGCTTGAATAATAGCCAGCTTCATATAGGTGAGCAATTTAACGATGATTTTTTTACGCGCTTCAACCTAGACTCAACCAATCCAACTAACACTGAGCGCTATGATGTATTACTTTATCCCGAAACACCTGAAGAAAAATCACTGGATATTGCATCACCGCCCGCATTAGATGTTGCGCGACTAAATCTTGAAGCGATAAATCTTCAGGGACTCAACAATGAAAAACTGACTATTGGATATAAACTGAACAAAAATAGTCGCATTCGCTTGTGGGTGCTAGATGCAACCTGGCGTAAAAGCCGCAAAATGCTTTACCTAAACCACGCGTTGCAAACCATGCCACGCTTGAAACTTCACAGTTACGCACCCACTATCTATACCATTCGCAAGGCTCATAGTGAAAATCAGCTTTCCACCTTGGAAGCAAGTTGCTACGCTTTGCAACAGCTCGAACAAAATATGGTCGATTACACGCCGTTACTAAAGGCTTTTACAGATTTTGTTGCACAACAACAAACGTTTCTTCCAACTTCACATTCATGAATGGAAATATTATGACCCACCCTGCTTTTGAATTTATCCGCAGCCAAACTATTGATGCATTGAAAATACGTGTTGAAGAATATCGCCATAAAGTAACTGGCGCGCAGCACATTCATTTAGCGGCGGATAATCAAGAGAATGTATTTTTAGTCGCTTTGCGCACAGTACCGCACGACTCAACAGGCGTGGCGCATATTTTAGAACACACGGCATTATGTGGCAGTGAAAAATACCCGGTACGCGACCCCTTTTTTATGATGGTGCGCCGTTCACTCAATACTTTTATGAATGCGTTTACCAGTTCAGATTGGACTGCCTACCCCTTCGCCAGCCAAAATCTCAAAGACTTTAATAACTTGTTGGATGTTTATTTAGACGCAGTTTTTTTCTCACGTTTGGATGAACTTGATTTTGCGCAAGAAGGTCATCGCGTAGAGTTTGTCGAAGCCGATAATGCAAATTCAGATTTAGTTTTTAAAGGCGTTGTATTTAATGAAATGAAAGGAGCCATGAGCTCTGTGCCATCACAAATATGGCAAAGCCTGTGTAAATATTTGTACCCCACTACCACTTATCATTACAACAGTGGTGGCGAACCAGAACATATTCCTGATTTAACTTACGCAGAGCTGAAAGATTTTTATCGCGTTCACTATCACCCAAGCAATGCCATTTTTATGACTTATGGTGATATTCCCGCAATGACTCATCAAGAAAAATTTGAAACGAAAGCACTTTCACGTTTCACAAAATTAGATGCGGTGATTAGCGTAGCCGATGAAAAACGCTTCCATGCGCCCATTACCGTAGAAGAATTTTATCCCGCGGAAGACGATGAAGATATCGAGCAAAAAAATCATGTTGTAATGGCTTGGTTACTCGGTAAAACCACAGATCTTGAACAAAGCCTTGAAGCACAATTGCTCTCTAATATTTTATTAGACAACAGCGCATCGCCTTTACAACAAGTGTTAGAAACCACTGATTTGGGTCAATCACCATCGCCATTATGTGGCATGGATGACTCCTCCCGCGAAATGGCGTTTGTCTGCGGATTAGAAGGTTGTGCGCTGGAAAATGCGGATAAAATTGAAGCATTAATTTTATCGACATTGCAAAAAATTGCCGATGATGGTGTGCCATTATCTGAGCTGGAAGCTGCACTGCATCAATTAGAATTGCACCAACGCGAAGTCGGTGGCGACGGTTACCCTTATGGCTTGCAATTAATTTTAACCGGCCTCACTTCAGCAACGCATCGTGGTGACCCAATTGCATTACTGGATATGGAGGCCGCACTAACGGGCCTACGTAAAAAAATTCAACAACCTGAATTTATTAAATCCTTAGTAAAAACCTGGCTGTTGGAAAATAATCATCGCGTCCGCTTAACCATGAAACCCGATGCACATTTAAACCAACGCATTAAACAAGCTGAAATTGCACGCTTGGCAGCAATGAAAGCTAATTTAAGTGACACAGAGAAACAAACTATTATTCAACGCACTCATGCGTTACAAGCACGTCAGTTGCAACAAGATGATGAAACCATTTTGCCGAAAGTTGGCCTGGAAGATATTCCCGAACATTTGCATTACACCGGCGGTAGCAATGAAACATTTAACGGTCATGACCTGCGTGTTTATAGCGCAGGAACCAATGGCCTTGTGTACCAACAAATTACCTGCAAAATGCCGGCATTAACGCCCGAACTACAAACTGTTTTATCACTCTATTGCTCATGTATTACCGAACTCGCTTTGGGAGATAAAGATTATTTAGCAGTACAACGTTGGCAAGCAGAAGTTGTTGGCTCAATTCGCGCGTTTAGCAGCATTCGCGGCGATGGCAATGATGTACAAAAGATTAGTGCTTACATCACTTTTTCGGCAAAAGCGTTGAGCCGCAATCAAGCTGCAATGAGTGAATTATTGCAAACCACATTACAACAAGTGCGTTTCGATGAATTAGATCGCTTGCGTGAACTGGTTGCGCAAAAGCGCGCGCGCGCCGAACAAAGTATTACTGGCAACGGCCACAGCCTAGCGATGACCGCGGCAAGTGCGGGCATGAGCCCTGCAGCAAAACTTTCACAACAGCTGGGCGGCTTAGCCGGTATTGCTGCGCTTAAAGATTTAGATAATCAAATAGCCGAAGAACATAAACTCAAAGAACTCGCAGCGCAGCTCGCACACATTCATCAATTGGTTTTACTAGCACCCAAACAATTTTTAATAGTGGGAGAAGATGAACAGTTGGAAAAATATCGCCAAACCTTAAGCAATCTATGGCCAGCGGTAAAAACGAATATTAATTTTGTTGCCTTAACCCTACCCCCGGTAAACGAACAAATTAAAGAAGCATGGCTGACGAATACTCAAGTTAATTTTTGCGCTAAAGCTTATGCCACTGTGCCGGCCGATCATCCGGATGCCGCCCCATTAACTGTGCTGGGTGGATTTTTACGCAACGGTTATTTACACCGCGTTATTCGTGAACAAGGCGGCGCTTATGGTGGCGGCGCTAGTCAGGACAGCAGCATTGCAGCATTCCGTTTTTACTCGTATCGCGACCCACGCTTAAGTGAAACCTTAACAGATTTTGATACAGCACTAATCTGGCTAAAAGAAACTCAACACACTGAGCAAGCATTGGAAGAAGCGATTCTTGGTGTGGTAAGTAGCATTGACAAACCAAGCTCGCCAGCAGGTGAGGCAAAATCTACCTACCACGCTGAACTATTTGGTCGCACTCGAGAAAAACGCGAGTTATTTCGCAACCGGGTTGTAAAAACAACCCTGATGGATTTACTGCGCGTAACCTCAACTTACTTACGCCCAGAACTTGCCAGCATTGCAGTAGTCAGTAATGCCAGCCAACGCGAAAAATTAGAAGCATTGCAGTTAACAATTTGCAGCCTATAAATTTTAAATCCCGCATATTTATTATGTCAGCTCAAGTATTTATGCACTTTATTGCGCATACATACAAATAGGAACCATCCAATATTGGAAATACCTGTAGTTATAAGCCATGATGTATTAATAAACTACTTGAAATGGCCTGAACCTCAGCAATGACGTTACTCACCCCCCTCGAATTTAGTGCCGCAACACACCCGGGCCTAAAGCGTGACAATAATGAGGACTGTTTCCTCAGTGACCCCGAATCCGGCCTATGGCTGGTTGCGGACGGTATGGGCGGCCATGAAGCAGGCGAAGTGGCAAGCGCAATAGTACGCGACACTATTGCCGAACTTGTGCGCCAAACTGCAAATTTTTCGTTAACTGAAGCCATTCAAACTTCTCACCAAACTATATTGACCTCTGCTGAAAATGGCATAGGGGCCGTTGGCATGGGCTCAACGGTTGTTGCGCTCTTTAGCCGTAATAGAAATTATCAAATTGCATGGGTGGGTGATAGCCGTGGCTATTTGTGGACACCCACAGCTAAGGGTGGAGCGCTAAC
This sequence comes from Gammaproteobacteria bacterium, assembly GCA_025362015.1. Classification (GTDB taxonomy): domain Bacteria; phylum Pseudomonadota; class Gammaproteobacteria; order Pseudomonadales; family Cellvibrionaceae; genus Cellvibrio. The sequence goes on from JANYIO010000033.1 coordinate 20,794, forward strand.
ACGCTTAACAATTGATCACTCCTATGTGCAGATGTTGTTTGTTGCCGGCTCAATAACTGCTGAAGAAGTTGAATCTCACCCTGATAAAAATATCATCACGCAATGTCTTGGCATGCAAGAACTTACACATGTAAATGTGGATACTGCACAAGGACAATGGCAAAAAAATCAATGGATTTTATTATGTAGTGATGGCTTAACAGATGAATTAAGTGACAAAACAATTGCCCAAATTTTAGTAGAAAATAATAACAGCCAAACCGCTGTAGATCAATTATTAAACAAGGCGCTTCGCAGTGGCGGGCACGACAACATTACCGTACAGATTATTGAATCGCCCATTCATGGACAAAAACTTTTCATTACCAATCTTTGGAACTGGATTCCACAAATTTCCAGTAACCGAAAAACTGATACAATTCTCCTCGTGGCAGCAATTACCTCACTGATCATTGTGTTGGTTGTAATTTTAAATTAATCAATCACATTCAATAAATGTTACAAGTATGACTATTTTAAAACTATGGCAATAAAAATATCCGGTTATCGTATTATCCGCAAAATTAATCATGGCGGAATGTCGACTGTCTATCTCGCAATACAAATTAGCGTGGGGCGTGTTGTTGCCCTAAAAGTAATGAACCCTGGGCTAACCAACGACCCAACCTTTAACGAAAGATTTCAACGTGAAGCAACTATTGTTGGACAATTATCGCATCCCAATATTATTGCAATTTACGATATTGGCCGCGAAGATAATTTAAATTATATCGCGATGGATTATTTGCCAGGTGGTTCAGTACACGACAAAATGATCGAAGGTTTAACCGGCGGAGAAGCATTACGAGTAACCAAAGATATTGCTAACGCACTCGATCATGCCCATGAGAGAGGTTATATTCATCGTGATATCAAACCAGAAAATATCTTATTTCGCTTAGATAATTCTGCCGTTCTCACTGATTTTGGCGTTGCTAAAAATATGGTGGGCGTGTCGCGGATGACGCATGTCGGTAGCGTTGTCGGTACGCCGCAATATATGAGCCCGGAACAGGCGCGTGGTCAAACGGTGGATGCACGTTCAGACTTATATAGTTTGGGTGTTCTTTTTTATGAAATGCTCACGGGCAGCTTACCGTACCCCGGCGAAGATTCAGTTACCATTGTACTTAAACATATCAGTGCAGCTATTCCAAAATTACCGCGCCAATATCATGCTTATCAAAAAATCCTCAATAAATTTTTAGCGAAAGATCCAGCACAACGCTTTCAGCGCGGACGCGAGATTACCGAAGCCATTGAGCAAATAGAAGCTGGTAGGCGAGCGCGTCTCAATAACGTTACTACCGTTGAAAAACTATCGTTAATGGCGCAGATCTCTGAATTTCTTAACGCCACTATTGATGCAATATATTGGCATTGGCAAAATATAAAAAACCTGCGTTGGTCAAAAGAAAAAGGGCTTTATTCGCTAAATCCTCACCTGACATTAACAACACGAACCGGCATTTCACCTACAATGGTGTCGCCACGAACTCAATATGAAGATCATTTTCAGGCAGCTGAAAGTCGCAATAAAAAATCAATGGGAAAATGGTTAAGCATAGGAATATCTTGTTTAATACTGTGGGGCACTTTTAGTTTTGTCGTGCAAAATAAATTCTCAGATAACATACATGCATTACCTACTTTTTTACAAAACTCTACTGCTGCCACCCTTAACCTTTTTACACCAAAACATAAAGCGTTAACGCCGACTATAGATACCTACTCCTCGGAAAAAAGCAGTACGCAAAGCGTGGCGAACATTAATATTGTTGCGCAACCAAGTTCCGTATCCATTGCTGCTCAATCGAGTGGACTAGTTAAAACCTCAAGCGCCGCTTCATCTTTATCAGAACCCGAAATCCCAACCTATGCATTAACAATTAATGTACAGCCCGAAAAAGCACAAATTAAATTATTAAATGTACCTGACAAATACAAAGATGGCATTGAGTTAAAAGCAGGTCGCTACCATGTAGAACTCAGTAAACCAGGATACGTAACAAAAACAGAATGGATTGAAATTAAAAATCAGGCAAAAGAATTTAATTATATTTTAACCGAAGCACCTGTTGAAAAATTTAGAGAAACAAAACCAACCTTGGCGATAACCGAACCAAAAGGAAAATTTACCCCGGAATTTATTCGCATCCCTGCGGGTAGTTTTCTCATGGGCGATGATATTAGCTCGCGCAGCGCGCCACAACATCAAGTAAACATCACCAAACCATTTGCCATCAGTAAATACGAAGTGACGTTTAGTGAGTATGACATATTTGTACAAGCCACTAGTCGCCCCCAACCGGGCGATAATAGTTGGGGTAGAGATATGCAACCTATCATTAATGTTAGCTGGGATGATGCGCAAGCCTATACGCAATGGCTGAGCAAAACTACAGGCAAAAAATATCGCCTGCCAACCGAAGCAGAGTGGGAATATGTTGCAAGAGCGGGTACCAAAACACGTTTTTGGTGGGGCGATAACGAACAAGACGCTAAAGGTCACGCCAATTGCAGACGAGGCTGTTACAGCAGTTATTCAGGATTATTTGGCAGCAAAACTGCACCGGTAGGCACCTACCTCGCCAACGCTTTTGGCGTGTACGATACCGCTGGCAATGTGGCCGAATGGGTGCAAGATTGTTATCAAGATTATTACGATAAAACTGCAACTACTGCAGCAGCTCATGAAGAAAAAGATTGCCAAAAAAGGGTTGTTCGTGGTGGTTCCACGAAAGATAACGCACCTTCATTGGCATCCGCTGCACGCGATAATTATCCACCCACAACCTATGACACAACCGTGGGATTTCGCGTAGTGATGGAGTACTAAAAAGGAAATGACAATTTAATATTTTTCGAGGTGGCGGCCATCCCCACCGAGTGAAGATGGCGCAGTAAAAATTAATTCTTCTGCATCACCGCCACAAACATTGTATCCGAATCTTGCAATGGCGCACCTAACAAAGTCTGTGATTGCAAAGTAAAATCTGCATGATTTTCTAAAAACCATTTTACTTGCGCTTCGTTTTCACTCACTTGCCAACTACAGGTTGCATAAACCAAATGACCTTTCGCGCGAACTGCTGGTACTGCGTTGGTTAAAATTTGTTGCTGTAGTGCAACTAATTCAGCGGTATCTTTTTCATTAAAACGCCAGCGTGCGTCTTGATTGCGGCGCCATGTTCCCGCAGAACTACAGGGCGCATCTACCAATACCCAATCAAAACCTTGTTGTTGTGCAATCTCTTTTGGTAAACGCAAAGGTTCGTTGCCTGCCCACTCAAAAGTGCGCACATTCGAAATTTCAGCACGTTTAGTGCGACGCTTTAATTCTTCTAATTTGTAGCCGTGCAAATCAGTTGCTACCACCACACCTTTATTATTCATGCTCGATGCAATCGCGACGGTTTTACCACCTGCCCCTGCACAACAATCCCACACTTTTTCGCCAGTCTTTACATTGACAGCTTCAGCAATTTGTTGACTCGCCAAATCTTGTACTTCAATGCAGCCTTCTTGAAATATTTTGGTGGCGCTAATACCCTTGCCGCCCTGTGCTGAAATTTTTCCATCTTCAGTAATGCTTACATTCACGCCTTGATGCACCAAATCATTGTAAGCGTCGCGTATAGGTTTATCGCGTTGCACGCGTAGCCAAATAGGGGATGATTGATTTTGTTGCACAATAAAATGTTGCAATTGCTCTGGCGACCAACCACTTACAGCTGCACGCTCTTGCAATAAGGGGTACCACATTGGGCGTAAGCCATTCCACAATAAAAACTCTGGTGCCTTATCAGGTTGATTCATTTGTGCTGCAAATTGTTTAAAAAATTGCGCACGCGGTTCTGCATCACGCAATTTACGTGGCAACACTTGATTGGCACCTTTTAAACGCAACTCAACCCAAAACCAGAAATTAGCCACGGGAATTTTTTTAACTTCTTCGAATTTCCACTGTGCATCCCAGGCTTGCACATCTAATAATGTTTCACCTTCAACAGCTGTTTCCGTTATTTGATAGGCATGCTCAAGCGCGCAAGCAAATTGTAAATAACGCACGCCCGCAAACAGCGCAGCAGAAAGCCCCATCTGTTGTTTAAAAGATTGGTCGACTTTACGCACATGTTTGGCGTATTGAATTTTGTTGCGGCCTTTTAACCAGCGATCCAATGCCGGCAGTTGTTTTTCCGACAGCAGTTCACGCCATGCGGAAAATAATTGCTGGCTAAATTCGTCGTTAGTAAAAAATCCGGGGGTAGTTGTGAGGGTAGTGTCGTTCATTGAATAGCTCTTACATGAATATAAATTAGTGCAGCAGTCGGTGCTGGAGCCATATAATAACAGGATAAGCCGCTGGCCAAATCCAGAAAAAACGATTTAGACCAAATAAACAGGCATTTGCCAAATGAAAGAGTGCTGCAAGCGATAATGCGATGATTAAAGTGGTGTAACACAACAAGGACAGCGGAAAAACCAGCTCAAATAAAATAACCGACCAGGACATACACCAGAGCAAACGCGGTGATTTCGCCCACTCTCGCAGATGCTCACTCACCGGGTAAGCCGTAAGTGCAAACACATCACGCAATGCCCGCCCACTGCGCCAATCGGGATTAATCACTTTAATATAACCGGACTGAAAATAGGAGAAGGTGAGCTGGAAAGCCAAATAGCCCAAGGCCATTTCTTGCCAAAATTTACTAGGTGCTATGTGCGACAAAAACAAACACAAGAGCACCAATATACTCATGCAATCACTACCGCCATTATAAGGGCCTTGAAAGCGGTGCAATAACATAAGCGCAATGATTAATAATCCCGCCTCCACATAAACTGTCTGAAAACCAATGAATAAAACCACGGATAAAACCGCGCGAACAATTCCCAAGGCTTTTTCAGGCTGCAAGCCGCGTACAAATTCCAGGCTCTGCTGCAAATAAGCAAACGTCATTATTATTTCCGCAAAGCGAACCGCTTGCTCGATGCTCATAAAGCATTACCTAAAAGAGCCTCAGGTTTGGAAACAAATACCACGGGTTGCGTTATTTCATTTCTATCGCGAATAATCGTACAAATACGAAATAGCAAAAAAGTCGCCTTGTATTCTGATGTAATTTCCCCACGACTAACCGCCGCTAAAATCCTGCGCATAATTTCTTGCTCGCGCATGGGTGAAGGCTCATCAAACAAATGTTCAGCGCAAGTATTTATATACAGAGTTTCATTCCATTGCGGATTCCACAACAAACGACGCAAGCCTTCAACAAAAGATACACGCTCAGGACGGGGGCGAAAGTCTTGCCATAGTTGCGGATCATCGGATTCGTTTTGTAAAAATGCGAATTGAATACGCGGTGATGCACCGATGCTGCTGAAGAATCGCCACGAGGGGAAAACTACGGGAAGGATTAATTTTAACATTTTATTTTTTCGTAAATAAAATTCGAAACGAAACATTTTAAGATGTTAACGTTTAAAAACTTAAATGGCACCTACTATATCTTCATCTACAACGCCTTCACCTTCAACTTCTCAATCTGATCTCTCAATCTAGCCGCCACTTCAAACTCCAAATCTTTCGCGGCGTTAAACATTTGTTTCTCCAGCAACTCAATCGATTTCCACAAATTTTTCGGATCAACTTCAACCGTGTATTTACCCAATTTTTCTGCAACGGCAGCACGATTACGTGAAGCGCGGCCACCGGAACCTGGTGTTTGGTTGCCTTCCATAATATCGGTGATGCTTTTACGAATTCCTTTGGGTGTGATGCCGTGTTTTAAATTGTGAGCGACTTGTTTTTCGCGGCGGCGATCAGTTTCTTCGATGGCGCGCTGCATGGAGCCAGTAATTCTGTCCGCATATAAAATGGCTTTGCCATTAATATTTCGGGCGGCGCGGCCAATGGTTTGAATCAGTGAACGGTCTGAACGCAAGAAACCTTCTTTGTCTGCATCCATAATACACACGAGGGAAACTTCAGGCATATCCAAACCTTCGCGCAATAAATTGATGCCGACCAATACATCAAATTCACCTAAACGAAAATCGCGAATAATTTCTACACGCTCAACCGTATCAATATCCGAATGCAAATAGCGCACGCGAACGCCATGCTCGGCTAAATAATCTGTTAAATCTTCCGCCATGCGTTTGGTGAGCACCGTGATTAACACACGTTCATCTTTAGCTACACGCAAGGCAATTTCTGAAAGCGCATCATCTACTTGTTTGCCGGCGGGGCGAATTTCTATTTCGGGGTCAATCAAGCCTGTTGGTCGCACAATTTGTTCGACCACCTGCCCTGCGTGTTCTTTTTCATAATTGCCTGGCGTTGCCGATACAAAAATCATTTGCGGTGCAAGACTTTCCCATTCATCAAAACGCATGGGGCGATTATCTAATGCAGAGGGCAAACGAAAACCATATTGCACGAGAGTTTCTTTGCGCGAGCGGTCGCCTTTATACATGGCGCCAATTTGTGAAACCGTAACGTGGGATTCGTCGATAACCAACAGCGCTTCAGCAGGTAAATAATCAAACAAAGTGGGTGGTGGTTCGCCAGCGTTGCGCCCGGATAAATAACGCGAATAGTTTTCGATACCATTGCAATAGCCTAGCTCTTGCATCATTTCCAAATCGTAACGCGTGCGTTCTTCCAAGCGTTGTGTTTCAACTAATTTATTATTTTCACGTAAAAAAACCAAACGTTCTTTTAATTCGTCTTTGATGTGATCAATCGCATCCACAATTTTTTCGCGCGGCGTTACGTAATGAGATTTTGGATAAACCGTAAAACGCGGAACCTTACGCAATACTTCGCCAGTGAGCGGATCAAAAATTGAAAGCTTTTCAATTTCATCGTCAAATAATTCCACACGAAGTGCTTCACAATCTGAATCAGCGGGATAAATGTCAATCACATCACCGCGGACGCGATAATTAGCGCGATAAAAATCTACGTCGTTGCGGGTGTATTGCAATTCGGCAAGACGGCGTAAAATTGCGCGTTGATCTATTTTGTCGCCACGTACCAAATGTAGCAGCATTTTCATGTAAGACTCAGGGTCACCCAAACCATAAATTGCTGATACAGTTGCCACTACAATGGCATCCTTACGTTCCAACAAGGCCTTAGTCGCCGACAAACGCATCTGCTCGATGTGCTCGTTTATCGACGCATCTTTTTCAATAAAAGTATTGGAAGAAGGCACATAGGCTTCGGGTTGGTAATAGTCGTAATAGGAAACAAAATACTCCACCGCATTGTTAGGAAAAAATTCTTTAAATTCGCCATACAACTGCGCCGCCAAGGTTTTGTTATGCACCATAACTAACGTGGGCCGCTGGACATGGGCAATCACGTTGGCAATGGTGAAAGTTTTACCGGAACCGGTCACACCCAATAAAGTTTGATGCGCCAAGCCAGCTTCAATGCCTTCAATTAAACCGGCAATAGCCGCCGGTTGGTCGCCAGCGGGCGCAAAATCACTTTTAATTACAAATTTAGTCGACATAAATAGAGATAGGGCTCATTAACAGTTGGCTGGAATTGTATAGGAATCAGGGTTTGCGAACATGAATAAAAAGTACAAAGCTCACCCGGTACCTTAACCCCGTTAGTTGACATAGATTGACAGTAGAGAAGATAGCAATGCATATTAATTTTTACGTCCAGTTATTTATTGCAGCGGCGAAAAATTAAACACCTCGCTTGCAATTAAATTTGCTGTGATTTACGCCATTGCTGAAGTATTGCCATCCCCTCATTCCACTCACCAAAACCGGCACTGGTATTAATGTGGCCTTGGGCGCCGATAAACTCTAATTCACTGCCCCAGTTTTTCGCAAAGAACTCGGTGCGTCTAACGTTGCAATAGGGATCATTAGTACTAGCAATCATTTTGCTTGGAAAGGGTAAGGGTGTTAAAGGATATTTAGCGTAGCCACGAATAGAAGGAGGAACATTTGAGTTTAATGGATCGGGTACTGCAACCATAAATGCACCAGAAATTTTGGCTATATTCTGTGCATGATTTTCAGATTTATCATGCTCTACCCACTCCACCACGGTTAAACAACCCAGGCTGTGGCTTATAAAAATAATAGGTTCATTAATTTTTTGCACACAGGATTGTAAGCAGGCGACCCACGCGGTGCATTCAGGTTCATTCCAATGTTCCTGCTCTAGCCAATAGCTATTAAGGAGTTTTTTGAACCACTGGTTTTGCCAGTGCTCGCCAAGTGAATTACCAAAGCCAGGAAGAAAAACATATGCCGTCATTAAACATCTCATCTTAAAAAATAACGTGCCATAAATACTGTAGCTTGGTTTGCTCATGTTATCTGTTATAACTGATGCAAGTTAGTGCGACACCGAACCCAGATCTTCATCTAATGTGTAAATCTTTAACTGGCACAAAAAGCAATTATTGTTACGCTAACAACTTAACAAATTTTTGGCAAATGCTCTTTCAAAATTTCTGCTAATTTTCGCGTTGCGGGCCCCGAAAAATCTTTATCTGCAAAAGTTAAATAGGTTGGCACTTCGCGCGCTGCACCCACTTCCACCGGGAGATATTTTAACTCCCCTGCCGCTATAGCTTCGTGTGTATAGGCATCCGGCAACCACGCGTAACCGAGCCCCATACAAATCGCTTCGAGCGAGGTATTGATATGGCTGACAGTCCAACGTTGCTCAGCTTCTTGCCAACCTTCTGTGTGGCGACGATATTGACCAGAATCGCGCACAATAATTTGGCGATGTTCACGCATATCTTCAAACGTAACCGGCCTACCTAAAAGTTGTAGCGGATGATTAGGGCTAGACACACCGTGCATAGTAACCGTCATCAGTTTTTCACCCATAAAACCGGTAGGAACGCGCCCGCCAATCGCTAAATCTACTTGTCGTTGCAAGAGCGCATCCTCAGTGCCGCTTAAGACAGATTCAAAAACTTCTACACGAGTATCAGGAAAATCCTGTGCAAATATCGCCAAGCATTGCAGTACTTTTGCCGGTGGAATAATTAAATCCGCTGCAATTTTTACCAGCGGCTCAACATGCACTGCCATACATCCTGCTGATTTTTCCAAACGGTCGGCTTGATCCAGGAGCAATTTTGCGCGGCGATACAGCAATTCTCCCACCGGCGTTGCCACAGCTTTGCGGCCCTGGAGATTAAATACTTTCACATCTAATGCCTGCTCCAGCTGGGAAATTGCATAGGAAACTGCCGACTGGCTTTTATCCAGCTGCTCGGCAGCCCTGGCATAGCCGCCAGAATCAATCACCGCCAACAGCGAACGCCATTGCTCCAGGGTGACTTTGTTAGGTGTAACAGTTGTGCTATTTGGGGTATCCATGGGTAATCAATCCAATTATTCGATTAAATTCCGCTAAATATCGCTATTTATCATTCGCTCGTCAAATCATTTAATAGGCATATGGCGATTGAGTCTACGAAACCGCTGAAAACCCACTATTGAAAATACCGAGGAATACAAGATGAGCACTCTTCTACAAATTAAAAGCAGCTTGTTTGGCGACAATGGCAACTCAAGCACTTTGAGCAACGAGTTCGTGCAAAACTGGTTGGCAACCCATCCCGGTGGCAAAGTCGTTGTTCGCGATCTCGCTGAAGAAGCTGTACCACACTTGAATGCTGCGCGTGTATCGGCCTTTTTTACGCCCGCTGAAAACCGCAGCGCAGAACAACAAAGCTTTGTAGATTATTCAGACTTCTTAATTAATGAATTGAAGAATGCTGATGCTGTTGTCATTGGCGTGCCTTTATATAATTTTGGCATTCCATCTACATTGAAAGCTTACTTTGATCAACTAGCCCGCGCCGGAGTGACGTTTAAATACACTGATACTGGCCCCGTTGGTTTATTTGCAGATAAGCCAGTACATATTCTTGCCGCGCGCGGTGGCTTCCATGTCGGTAAAGCATCAGATTCACAAACAAGTTATTTAAATACATTTTTGAATTTTCTGGGTTTTCAGTCGATTCATTATATCTATGCAGAAGGTTTAAATTTACCCACAGCAAAAGATCAGTCGCTGATTCACGCTCGCGAAGAAATTGAACAAGCATCAGCGGCATAAGTGATTTATGATGATTGTTACTACATACCGAGGTAATCAATCATGCAACTTTTCTGTGAAAAAACTTGTAGCGCCTGTAATGTCGATGCCCCTAAAGCAACAGCGGAACAATTAAGTGAAGGGCTTGCACAATTACCAGAATGGAAACTGGTGCAAGTCAATGCTGTTGATCAACTTACTCGTGCTTACAAATTTAAAAACTTTGTCGCGGCGATGCAATTTACTCAGACAGTGGGTTTACTCGCAGAAGAACACGGTCATCACCCTGCACTATTAACTGAGTGGGGGAAAGTAACTGTAAATTGGTGGACGCACAAAATCAAAGGCATCCATGAAAATGATTTAATTATGGCGGCAAAAACTGAACAACTTTTTGAAAATGTGAAAAATTAAATCTCAACTATTCATTAAATCTCAACTATTCATTAATCTCAATTATTGAGGTACAAAAAATGCAAAAGCAGCTGCAATCCATTATTCAAGGCCAGGCGACTAGCGATGGTGCAGGCGTAAAAATTAAACGCAGCTTAGGCCAATCACAACGGGTGCGCTTTGATCCATTTTTAATGTTGGATGAATTTGGTTCAGCAAGTGCTACGGATTACATTGCCGGTTTCCCATCCCATCCACATCGCGGCTTTGAAACTGTTACCTATATGCTTGAAGGCCACATGCTGCATGAAGATCACATGGGCAATAAAGGTCATTTAAAAAATGGTGATGTGCAATGGATGACGACCGCGCGCGGGATTATTCACTCAGAAATGCCACAGCAAGAAGAAGGTGTAATGCGCGGCTTTCAGCTTTGGTTAAACTTACCAGCGGCTGAAAAAATGAAACCAGCTGCTTATAAAGATATTCCCAGCAGTGAAATTCCTGTTGCAAATTTAAGTAACGGCGGTTGCATAAAAGTTATTGCTAATACAGCAATTATTGATGGTAAAAAAGTCAGTGGGCCAATACAAGGTCTAACCACTGATCCCATTTATTGGGATGTGCATTTGCCGTTAAATGCAGCGTTTAGCCATGCAATTCCTACAACACATAATACGTTTATTTATGTGTACGAGGGCGAAGTTGCTATAGGCGACGCGCCCCTTAAGGAAAAAGCCAGCGCAGAACAGCGTAAACTAACAGCAGGCAACGCAGGCTTATTGGGTGCAGGCGATGAAATAAATGTTGTAGCACTCGCGCAAGATACACGTTTTATTCTAGTGGCAGGTATTCCACTTAATGAGCCGATTGCACAATACGGCCCTTTTGTAATGAATACCCAGGAAGAAATTGAACAAGCGATTCAAGATTATCGCAATGGTGTGTTAACGGATTAGAGGCGGAATTTTTAAGCGCATTACCGCTTCGGCGCATAGGCTTGAATATAACGTTTTAACAAATTTTCATTGGCGCGTACAAAATCTATATCGACTGGTGAAACAGCGACTACGGCAGGGTCAGATTTTTCTCGCAAGGTTTTTTGTTCATCAACGGTTAAATGAACCATTTTACTGGCGAGAAAATATGCGGCAATTGCATTGCCTAACCTTGTGCTTAGACGACGATATTCGCCAACGGATTTCCAGCCATGTTGATAAGTAATTGCCTTTGCTGTTTCCAGCATTTGCTTCTGCTGCAAGAAAGCATCAATTTTTTGATCTTGTTCCACTGTGGATAATAGATCAAATGTATTTAATTCCTCTTCAGTTTTAAACATGGTATCTACGGTTTGAATAACCGTTGTAAAATCGCGATTGGAATCCATCCAACGCTGAACAGACTGTATGTTCAGCGTCGAATTATTGGGTAGCAATTGCGCCTGTGCCCAACCGCACCACATTAACGCTGAAATAATTACGATTCTTTTAAAACAATTCATCGAGCTAATCACCTTTATGCATATTATTCACTGAACTGAATTAATTTATTCACTTAGTCATCTTAATCATTTGGCCGCTTTAATCACTTAGCTAATCTGAGCGTAATGCTTGTCGTTAAAGCCCATATCCAATAGAAGAACAACACGACAAATGGCGTTAACATTCCTAAAGACAAACCAGCAAAACCTTTGCCTTCATAAAATGGATAAAGTACAAATAATTGCACACCAGTAGGAATTAAACACAACACAAAACTACGCATAAAGATGCTGCTGGCAAGCACTGGCAATAAGAATACACAACCCCACAAACCACCCCACACAATACGTGGGTAAACCCAAAAGAGTGAAGATGAACCACTTAACTGTACATGGAGCAGATGAAATAACCCATAACGAGTTGCAAGATTCATAGTAATAATTTGCACCAGCGCACCCAAACAACCTGCTGCAAAAACAAGCAATACACTTTTCATAATATTTCTCTCATCGATTAAGTTAGGTTTATAGTGAGATATTAAACATAAATGGTAGAATTGCGCCTGGTTTTACGCACTTGTAACTCAATTAAACAACTTTCTTAAACAACCAGTGAATCCATCATATCCATGTATCGTTTTTTTGAAAGCCTAATTAAACCCTTCCCACCCGAAGCACCTAAACAACCACCCAAAACGTTGTTTGCTTTTTGCCGTTACTATGCACGCGGTACTGAGCCCTATTTAATTATTATGGCAATTCTAACGGGTGGCATTGCAGTGATGGAAGTGTCACTGTTCGGTTTTTTAGGAAAATTAGTGGATTGGCTAAATAGCCATACACCTGCAAACTTGCTAACTGAATCCAAACACGAATTATTGGTCATGGGTGCAATTGTATTAATCGGTCTCCCTGTCACCGTATTTTTACACAGTTTAGTGATGCACCAAACCCTGCTCGGCAATTTTCCCATGCGTATTCGCTGGCAAGCACACCGTTATTTACTAGGGCAAAGTTACCAGTTTTATCAAGATGATTTTGCCGGGCGCATAGCCACAAAAGTGATGCAAACTTCTCTCGCTGTGCGTGAAACTATTATGAAATTGCTCGACGTGCTGCTTTATGTATTAGTTTATTTTTCTGGTGTTATAGTGTTATTTATTACACTGGATTTCCGTTTAGCCATACCCTTAATCATTTGGATTTTTTCTTACGCCGGCTTACTTTATCATTTTTTACCGCGCTTAACCAAAGTCTCTACTCTACAAGCCGATGCGCGTTCAGACATGACCGGGCGCTTAGTGGATACCTACACCAATATTTCTACCGTAAAATTATTTTCCCACTCCAATCGCGAAGCCGAATACGCAAGGCAAGGTATGGAATATTTTTTAAGCACAGTGCACCCGCAAATGCGTTTAGCTACAGCGCTCAATTCCAGTGTATGGGCCATTAATGCCTTACTTATTTTTGCGGTAGCTGCCGTTTCAATTTATTTGTGGAGCAGTCTTGCTATTACCACCGGCGCAATCGCAGCAGCCGTTGGTTTAGTGCTGCGTTTAAATGGCATGGCACAATGGATTATGTGGGAAGTATCGGCTCTATTTGAAAATATTGGCACCGCGAAGGATGGTTTAAATACACTATCAATCCCCTGCGATGTTCAAGATATACCAAATGCCAAACCTTTGCTCCTAACAAAAAGTAATATAGATTTTAATAATGTTAGTTTTCACTATGGCAAAGGCAGCGGTGTTATTAATCACTTTAATGTACAGATTAAATCTGGCGAAAAAATTGGCTTAGTAGGTCGCTCTGGCGCCGGAAAATCTACTTTGGTGAATTTATTATTACGTTTTTACGATCTAGAAAACGGAGCCATTTTAGTGGATGGAAAAAATATCGCACAAGTGCAACAAGAAAGTTTGCGCGCTCACATTGGTATGGTTACCCAAGATACATCGCTGTTACATCGTTCAATTCGCGAAAATTTAATGTATGGAAAACCGGATGCTAGTGAAGCAGAAATGATTGAAGCCGCAAAGCAAGCCGAAGCACATGACTTCATTATCCAACTCATCGACAATAAAGGCCGCACCGGTTATGACGCCCATGTCGGCGAGCGCGGTGTAAAACTCTCTGGCGGCCAACGCCAACGTATTGCCATTGCTCGCGTGCTAATAAAAAATGCACCCATTTTAATTATGGATGAAGCAACCTCTGCTCTGGACTCAGAAGTAGAAGCTGCCATTCAGGCGAATTTAAAATTACTCATGCAAGGCAAAACCGTTATCGCTATTGCCCATCGGCTCTCCACCATTGCTGCGTTAGATAGATTAATTGTGTTAGATAACGGCAACATAGTTGAGCAAGGTTCACACGCAGAATTAATTGCGCAACAGGGAATTTATGCGCAATTATGGGAACGACAATCTGGAGGTTTTTTGGGGGAGATTTAAAAACCTACCACATCAAATCATCCGGAATTACATAATCCTTATAGGGATCATCCTCAACTTCTTTCGTCACAATTTTTGTATTCACAACTACTACTGCTTTTTTATCGCGTTGTGCAATTTTATCGGACACTATGCGTGGTACTAATTCGTAGCCTTCGCCCAGTTTCACCACGGCTAACAAACCGCGTGCGATTTGTTCGCGCACTAAAGGCGATACACGAATTTTTTTAATCAGTTTGCCATCGGTAAAATTATAATCTACTGCGTCGTGGCCAGAGTCTTTGGGTTGGCGGTGATTTTCAATCAGTTGTTTAATTTGTGCAGCTATGGCTTTTTGCTCTAGCTCTAATACGAGCTTGCGATTTAGTTCGCGGTCGCGCTCCAGTTTTTCGGCGCGGTCTTGCTCAATTTGTTGTTTCATTTCGTCGACAACGGGTTCTGGCGCACGGCGGGCGACATTAGTGTCTTTACGTTTTTCTTTATTGGCTTGTTTGACTTTTTTGGTGTCAATCAAGCCTGCTTTAAGGAGTTGATCCTGAAGGGATGCCATAAGATATTTCCACAATCTATAAAATGTTACGCATAATAGCGCCCTACTTTTATTATCAGCAAGTTTTACCATCAACAAGACCTCTTTACTGGCAGCAGAAACTAGCATGAAAACTTGGGATATTTTTTGTCGTGTGATCGACAACTACGGTGACATAGGTGTGTGTTGGCGTTTAGCACGACAGCTCGCTAATGAGCATCATCTGGATGTCCGCGTATGGGTGGATGAACTTGCCGCACTCAAACAAATTTGGCCGGAAACAATACTTGCGCAAACTCAAACCCTCGCGGGTGTGCAGGTATGTATTTGGCAAGATGATTTCGCTACAGAGTATGTCGCAGACGTAGTGATTGAAGCCTTTGCCTGTCATTTACCCGAGCTTTACATCGCGCGAATGAAACAAGTTAGTACCCCGCCTTGCTGGTTAAATCTGGAATACTTAAGTGCAGAATCCTGGGTGGAAGGTTGCCATCAATTAACGTCTATGCATCCGCAAAACGGTCTGAAAAAAACATTCTTCTTTCCAGGTTTTAGCGAGAAAACCGGCGGATTAATACGTGAGCACGATCTGTTAATACGACGGGATAACTTTGCCTTAACGGATGAAAAACGCACGTTTCTCACCAAGCTAGCTGTAATTGACTACCCTGAAAACTCATTGATTATCTCGCTATTCAGCTACGAAAATTCCGCCATCGCAGGCTTACTAAAGACATGGAGCCAAGCGCCTACTACTATTATCTGTTTGGTGCCTATGGGTAAAACACTAACCTCCATCAATACTGCACTCAATCTCAACTTGACTGCTCTCAATCCCAGCCTGAATAGGGGTGATGGCTACACACTGGGTTCGCTACAGATAAAAGTTATCCCCTTTCTAACGCAAACTGATTACGATCTACTGTTATGGGCGTGCGATATCAATTTTGTGCGCGGTGAAGATTCGTTTGTACGGGCGCAATGGGCAGCGAAGCCCTTTGTTTGGCATATTTACCCGCAGGATGAAGAAACCCATCTTATAAAGCTAAATGCCTTTCTCGAAAAATATACTGATGCCGCAGAGCCCAAGTTAGCCACCGCTATTAGGCAGTTATGGATTGGTTGGAATACGGATGAAGATTGCAGCCATGCATGGAGCCAGTTACTCAAACACCACCAGCAATGGCTCAAACATAACCAGAACTGGTGCAAAAACCTCGCGTTAGCATCCAATTTGACGAGTAACTTAGTAGATTTTTGCCAAAAAGCCCTGTAGAAATGCACTAAAAAAAGGTATAGTTCGCGCCGAATTGCAGCATACCCACATCATCTAGTAGAGATTTATCATGAAAACAGGTCAAGAATTGCGCGCCGGTCATGTTATCAACATCGACGGCTCACCTTGGTTAATCCAAAAAACTGAAATCACTCGCTCAGGCCGTAACACTGCAGTGGTTAAAACCAAATTAAAAAATCTCCTTACCGGTTATTTAACTGAAACCCCGTACAAAGCTGATGATAAATTTGAAGACATAGTGTTGGATCGCAAAGAAGTAACTTACTCTTATTATTCAGAGCCACGTTATGTATTCGTTGATAGCGATTACGAACAATACGAACTCGACAAAGAAGAGTTGGGTGACATGGCTCCCTATATCGAAGATGGTATGGAAGATGTGTGTGAAGCGGTATTCTTTGATGGCAAAGTTATTTCTGTGACTCCGCCAAACTCCGTTGTGCGCGAAGTTGCCTACACAGAACCTTCTGTTCGCGGCGATACTTCAGGTAAAGTAATGAAAACTGCACGTTTAACAAACGGCACTGAAATGCAAGTTTCTGCCTTTGTTGAAATCGGCGATAAAATTATTATCGACACTCGCACCCACGAATACAAATCTCGCTCTAAAGATTAATATTGGCTTGATCTCTATTAGCTATCCCCCTACAGGACGTTAGGGGATTGACGCTGCAGGAAAGCGACTAATCAGTAGTTGTGCCACTTGTTTTACTGTTACCCCCGCTTATACTCACCCAGTACCACTTAGCACTTTTTCTCGCCAAAAATTCTTTTCTATTGAATAATTTACCATCTTATCTACTTACTAAGATTTTTCTTACGCATTCAGGAATTTGGAGATTTATATAATGATCAATTTAAAAGCTGTGATTGCAATTTTTACTCTCAGTATTGCATCCCATTCTTTCGCTCAGGTTGCAGTACAAGCCGACCCAGACCATAAACAATTGCTCGCTAGTAAAGATAAACATTTAGCGGCCAACAAAAAACTGGTTTACGATTTTTGGCGCGAAGTATTTGAAGGTGGCACATGGAATTAGCCGAAAAATACATGACCGAAACTTACATTCAACACAATCCGAATGTACCAACTGGTCGCCAAGCCTTTATAGATTTCTTTTCACAATTTAAAAAGCCACAGGTAATTGCCGATAAGATCACTACTCCATTAGTCTCCATCACAGCTGAAGGTAATTTAGTAGTTCTGGCATTTGTAAGCGAACGCACTAACCCAACAGATGCAACGCAAAAATATACCACTACATGGTTTGATATGTTCCGTATTGAAAATGGAAAAATTGCGGAGCATTGGGATGCTATGCCGAAGCAATAGCTTTCACGATCAAAGTTTCACTGACACTATTCCGATTCCCCAAGTGACTTGGGGTAGCCACATGCAGGAAGCGAAAAATGTGGGCGTGATGCCCGTTATGTTTGGAGCGGGTGTTGGAGTATCAACTCATGGCACCGGCAACCCACCAACGGATGATTATTTTTGGATACAAAAAGTTCAGCAGTATTTTAAAACCGGTGTGGTTCCACTACCTGAATTGATATATGAAATAAATATCCCGCTAACTCAGCGGGATATTTCGCTGCGCAGGAACCATAACTTTTCAGTAAAGCATATTTTATTTCTGCTTTTTCTCTTCCGCTAAAATTCTGCTAACACTGCTAACCAGGATTAGGGGTTACTATCGCCACCACGCACGCAGTGACGTTACACGGCCAGTATATTCTTCAATTTTCGTTTTGAATTTATCTACCTAACACCCAGAATTTATTGATTGGCTCGCGAATTTCTGCCAATGTCTTTTTGCTAATGCCGGTTATTAGTGAGGCTTAGTGTAAGTCAATGGATTGAGGAGTTTCGCCGTAAAATAAAAACCAGTGAAGGCCCAACATTTACCGTTTAACATGAAAAAAAACCATTCCGCACGTACATTGAGACGCGCGACTTAATATATGTGATGCTCTATTCCTAATGAGACACTTATAAAGAATACCGTTCAATTTAAGACGCGCCCTGAATACTTCCGCGTAGGCTCGAATCGGCATCCCTACGCAATCCAGTTGCTTCGGGAAACTTCCTACATCCCTGTAGGTCGTCCATGCCTCGGCAATTGCTCCCGTATTGCTCTACCTCCTGCATTCGGTTCAGTCGTCATAAGGTTTAAAATAAAGCAGTATTCATTATTTGTACTATGTTGGTAAAACAGATT
The DNA here is from genome assembly GCA_025362015.1 of Gammaproteobacteria bacterium. Classification (GTDB taxonomy): domain Bacteria; phylum Pseudomonadota; class Gammaproteobacteria; order Pseudomonadales; family Cellvibrionaceae; genus Cellvibrio. The sequence continues at coordinate 39,315 of JANYIO010000033.1, forward strand.
TTGTGTTTCTGTACCTTTACTCGATATTAAAAATAGAGCCTATTATGCTAAAACATAAAAAAAATTTAATCGTCATTTTTATTATTTTTCTATATTCCTGTGGCGGTCAAAACAGCGACGTTAACTCCACCACTGGTACCAATGCCGAGACCAAAGATAGCTTTAGCTATCGCTCATCTACGCAAGAAGAACTGAATGAAATAAAAATTATTTGGGCGCAACGTGATTTATCGGCCAAAGAGGTAAGTATTGCTTATGAGCATACCGAAGGCGAAGTTAATGTAAAAATATATGAGCACAAAGTTGGATCGAATAAACATTACGGCGCAATAATAACTCCCACCAATCCCTCGAATGCAAAGTTACCAGTAGAGCTTTCATTAGATGGATTAGACCAAACAAATCCATCTATCACCATTGAAAACAATCTTCTTTATTTTAAAGGCAATACAGTGTTGGTGGTGCCAGCATTTCGTGGCAGAACAATGCGGTACAACGGACTGAGCTTTGTCGCCGATGGAGATTCTTGTGATGCATGGGATGGTGCTACAGATGATACGATTGCACTCGTTAATGTATTGGAAGCAACCACACCTTTAGCCAATATGAAAAGAATACTCGCTACTGGTTATAGCCGTGGCGGCAATATTGCCCTGTTAATGGCAGAGAGGGACAGCCGGATACATACTGTTATTGACGGTGCAGGTCCCGTCGACTTTTATCGAAATGAAGTTAAGGAACGCTACGGCTACCAATATCAATGTCAATTCTTTGATAATAAAACGGAATCGCAAGCGCGCCAAAAAATGCTTTCCAGCTCACCACTACGTTTTAATTTTTTGCCCAATGTAAAACAAGTTTATATCTTTCATGGTGGCAACGATACAACCGTGCCCTTATGGAATCCAGCTGAAATGAATGCACACCTTTTAACTCAAGGAATTTCTGCAAAATACTTTATTTACGATGGTTTTGGTCATGGTGATATCTGGAAGAGCCAAAACTTTCTTAATGCCTGGAATCAAGCGCATGACGATTTCAGAAACGGCGTTTATCAATAGTATCAATAGGGTCAACCATTAGCCGCCAGGTGCCACCCATTGATTTGTACCTTCTTTTTTTGTTGCAGGACCGATACTAATTTATAGGCTTCAGCTCTATTAACTTTGTAACAACAAACGTAAGCGCAGCACGAACCTTTCAATCACCCACAAATATCTGCCACAATCTATCAAATTAGAAATATAGGTTGATATGAGTGTCAAAAAATGCCAGCTCAGCAGATGTTTGTTTACAAAATACAGATAATAACGACGCCACATGGCTCGATACTGAATTGCAAGGCAGCCAATTTAAAGACCACCGGCTTGGAAAACGGCTTCGGCAGCTCATGCAAAACCTGTGGTCGGGTGTTGGCATGAGCATTCCTTTTGCGTGTCAGGATTGCGCAAATACGAAAGCGGCCTATTATTTTCTCGACAATTCCAATGTCAGTGAATCGGAAATTTTTGCAGGCCATGTCCAATCGACGACTGAACGTTTTGCAGCAATTAAAGGTATGGTATTGGTGTTACAAGATGCGACTGAGTTTTCTTAAAAGCGTGAAAAATCTGACGCTATCGGTGTTATCCACAAATACAAAACGGCATGACTGAGATTGTTGAGACAAGCAAATAAGTAAAACAGTGACTTTTTTATATGCATCGGCGGTGCTTCCAAGGGATTACCCGTAGGCTTGAATTGAGCTATACTGTATATATATCCAGACAAATACCCAATTGCATGCGCAAAATAATTCATATAGACGCTGACTGCTTTTATGCATCCGTGGAAATGCGTGATGACCCGTCTTTGCGTGGACGTCCCATCGCAGTCGGTGGAAGCTCTGATCATCGGGGTGTTATTTCAACCTGCAATTACGAAGCAAGGAGATTCGGCATTCACTCGGCTATGCCCTCCTCTACCGCAAAACGTCTTTGTCCCGATATCCTGCTTCTACCACATCGCATGGACGTTTATAAAGAAGTCTCGCAGAAAATGCATCATATCTTTTACGATTACACTGAATTCGTTGAACCGCTTTCGCTCGATGAAGCGTTTCTCGATGTGAGTGAATCACAATTGCATAAAGGCAGCGCCACATTCATTGCACAGGAAATTCGCCAACGTATTCGCGCTGAAGTAGGAATTACAGTTTCCGCAGGAATTGCACCGAATAAATTTTTGGCCAAAGTGGCCAGCGACTGGAATAAACCCAATGGACAATTTGTCATCACACCCAATGACATCGACGCATTCATCGCAACACTTCCGGTGAAAAAGATCTATGGCGTGGGTAAGGCCATGAGCACCAAACTGGGGGAGTTGAATATTTTCACGTGTGAGGATATCCAAAAGTTTTCTATTTTCGAACTCGCACAGCGCTTTGGACAAATGGGATCGCGTTTGTATAAATTAAGCAGAGGAATAGATGACAGGGCTGTAGAAGTGGGTCGAAGACGAAAATCGCTAAGTGTAGAAAATACATTCACCCGTGATTTAACCAATGTTGATCAGTGTTTAAATGAACTGCCGTTACTCGGCCAGCAATTGATCACCCGATTACGCCGGGTTGATGATGATTACAAAGTCGTAAAATTGTTTGTCAAAATTAAATTTGCAGATTTTACGGCAACGACGATTGAGCGGAGTGCCTCTTCCGTATCGCTGGAGGAGCTTAATGAACTGTGTAGAGAAGCGCACGCGCGGAAGGGTTTAGCCGTTCGGCTGCTTGGGGTAGGCGTTAGCTTCGTTGACTTGCGGAACAGTAATGTTTTTCATCAATTAGATTTATTCAAATCATAAATGAAGCCAACATAATACCGCAGCAAGTCATGCATGCAGTAGCGTGAATTATCACACTGACTCGCTGCATATAAATGTCAACACTCGCAACAACGGGTTAGCGTCATCCTGTATGGAATGGCCATGTTGGATGTTTACAACCTACCTAAACGCAATATTTTTATATCACGCGAGGATCTTAAAATGAGTCAACATCCTGAAGATAAAAGTAAAACAGATAAAAGTAAAAAATCGGCTGATAACAGCACCTCTGGAAAATCAAGCAATGTAAAAAGTGGCCATGGTAATGCTCGCGAAAAAAGTCCAAGGAAATAAACTGGACGGAGGCTTCAGTGGAGACACTGAAGCCTCTATACACTGTCGCGTAAGATATTTGCGCGTAATCATGCTCTATACATCCGCCGTAAATAGAATGTTGCAACTGTAAATAAATTAAATGTGAACTACGCGAGCCGCCTAATCCACATGTCAATTCTTAAGCCATCATTCTCTAAACTATTTATTTAGGCACGATAATTACAGTGTTGCCGCTTGAACCCGCTGTGCCAGAACTACCCGTAGCACCTGCATCACCAGTCGCCCCGGTATCGCCAGTCGCACCTGTATCACCCGTTGCCCCGTTATTGCCTGTGTTTCCAGTATTGCCTGTGTTTCCGGTATTACCTGTATTGCCGGTATTACCTTTTTCTCCAGTTGCACCTTGCACGCCACTTACACCTTCGTTACCGGTCGCACCTTTGTTGCCAATCGCACCGTCGTTGCCAGCAGAGCCGGCCGCGCCTGCTGGACCAGGAACCGCGATTACAACTGTATCTGGATGACGTTCGCACGCCGTCAATGCAATAGAACCAACAAGAGCTAGTAAAAGAATAGAATTTTTCATAGGATGCCTTTTTTTAATGAGTTTAAATATAACCGCGCTTCTTCCGGCTGAGTGTTCCGGTTTAGTGTTCCGGCCGAGTGCCTTGAACGGCGCAAACAAATAAACAAGATTCGTTTTACTAAGAAAATGTTAATGTCTTTATTCGTCATGTAAATAGATGCATTATGAGGCGCCATAAAGACTTACTGAAAAAGGACAAACATTTCAAAGAAAATCGGCTTTCGTTTAATCTAAACATAACATAAGCCAAAAAGCTGATGCGCGCGGTGCGCCAGCGTACAAACAACGACAGTTCACGTCATTTGCAATTGAACCAATCATGCAGAAAAAGCTAAGCGTAAATTTTAAGTTTTCATACAGGCGCACAGGAGTTTGAATATGCAATTAACTCGACGAAATTTTTCAAAAATAATGGGTTCAGCATTTACCGCAAGCATGTTTGCATATTCAGGGCTCGCAACAGCAACGGCAAAAAAATCTGCGGATGCTCTGACTGAAAAGCTGATTGAGATTGAAAATCAACTCGGTGCTCGCTTGGGTGTTGCAATTGTTGATACAGCAACTGGAAGACAATGGCTACATCGTTCGAACGAGCGATTTCCCATGTGTAGCACAGTTAAAATGCTTGCATGTGGGGCCGTGCTTGCACGAGTTGATGCCGGCAAAGAAGCGTTAAACCGACATATTCAATTCGATGCCAGTGATCTTATTGCGCATTCTCCCGTTACAGAAAAATATGTTGGTAATGAAGGTATGACGCTTGCAGAAATTTGCGAAGCCGCAATTACGCAAAGCGACAATACAGCTGCAAATATTATTCTGAAAAGTCTGGGCGGCCCTAAGGGCGTTACAGAATTTGCACGCACTATTGGGGATTCCATCACACAGCTTGATCGTATTGAAACTGAGCTCAATGAGGCAACACCTGGTGATGTGCGCGATACGACAACACCGAGCGCTATGACCGCTAACTTACGCGCGCTAGTTTTGGGAAACAAGCTCTCCGAGAAATCACGCGAGCAATTAAAAAATTGGCTTATTGCCAACAAAACAGGTGATACAAAATTGCGAGCGGGACTACCGAAGGATTGGATCATCGGCGACAAAACCGGTGCAGGCGGACATGGAACAGTAAATGATATTGCGGTAATTTGGCCAACACATCGCAAGCCAGTGATTGTAAGTATTTACATTACGGAAACAAAAGCCTCGTTTGATGATTGCAATGCAGCCACTGCTGAAATTGGTCGAGCATTAAAATCTGCATTAGAATAATTAATTAAGATTAAAGGAATACAAGTTTCTACATTTATGAATAGCTAAATAATTTTTAAGTTTAAATAAAAAAGCCGCTAAAATTTCAGCGGCTTTTTTGGTGAAAAACGTAAAAAATTACGCAGGCAATAAATCCTTCACTGCATCGCGCTCTTCTTGCAATTCTTTTTCAGTAGCTTGCATTTTTGCACGTGAGAATTCGTTAACAGTTAAGCCTTGTACAATTTCCCAATCGCCATTTTTGCAAGTGACTGGGAATGAATAAATCAAACCTTTATCAATGCCGTAGCTACCATCGCTATATACGCCCATGCTCACCCAATCATTTGCTGGAGTACCCAATGCCCAATCACGTACGTGATTGATTGCAGCGTTTGCAGCTGAAGCAGCTGAAGATGCACCACGTGCAGCAATAATTGCAGCACCGCGTTGTTGCACGGTAGGAATGTAATCTGCTGCATACCAAGTTTGGTCGATCAAGGTCATTGCTGATTTACCCTTAACTTTCGCTTCATGCAAATCCGGATATTGCGTTGATGAGTGGTTGCCCCAGATGGTCAAATTGGTGATGTCATTAATACTAGTACCGGTTTTAGTTGCCAGTTGTGACAAGCCGCGGTTGTGATCCAAACGTGTCATAGCGGTGAATTGACGTGGGTTAATATTTGGTGCGTTGCGTTGTGCAATCAACGCGTTCGTATTCGCAGGGTTGCCCACGACTAATACTTTAATATTGCGCGAGGCATGATCGTCAATCGCTTGACCTTGCACCGAGAAAATTGCAGCGTTAGCTGCCAGCAAATCTTTACGCTCCATGCCTGGGCCACGTGGACGAGCACCAACTAACAAAGCGTAATCAGAATTTTTAAAGGCAACAGTAGGGTCATCAGTCGTCACAATACCGGCCAATAATGGGAAGGCGCAGTCGTCCAATTCCATCGCCACGCCTTGCAAAGCTTTCAGGGCTGGCGTGATTTCTAACAATTGCAGAATCACTGGTTGATCTTTGCCCAACATATCGCCAGCGGCAATGCGGAACAACAGAGAATAACTAATTTGACCGGCGGCGCCAGTGACGGTAACTCTAACGGGTGATTTCACGATAAGACTCCATTTACAGGTAGTATGGGGTTGATAGACAAAAGCTTAGGGTTATTTTGCGCCAATTTTTACAGATAGAACGGGCGAGCATTATAGTGTTTCAGTAGGAATTTGCATCATATGGTTTATGATACATCGCCCTATTGCACCACTTATTTACTGACTAATTTTTCGAGAGTTTGAATTATGCGCATTTTTTTTACGACTGGCACCCTCCTCGCACTACTGCTATTTAACGCCTGCAGTAGTACCCCCGAAATACCCAACAAGGGAGCCAATCTAGATACGCTGGAAGCACAAGCAAACTATATTACCAGCAAAAATGTGTGCAAAAAAATGGCGGGAATGAATGTTAATCTCCTTGATAAGCCATTTTTACTTGGGGCATTTGATGTGCGCGATGGTATTGCCTCACGCGTGCCCGCAACGAGTTACGACGAGTTGCTCGACACCCTGCATAAAAATGCCTCACCCATTGCAAGTACTGTAGCCGTCACGGATGAAGACACCCCCGAATCCCCCAAGGGTTTACGCACTACGGAAGAGCGCTTAAGTTATTTAATTGCACGAGCCATTGCGCAAACTTTTGGTAAAAGTGGCATCCCGGTTATGCCAGCTAGCATGGCACTGGGGTTAATGGATACACAAACAAAAGATGCGCCCAAAATCTCGGCCGCAGAAGAAAAGAATATTCTTAAAATGATTAAAGAAAAAATTAAACAAACCGATAACGATTGGGCAGAAAATCGCCGTCACTATTATATCAATGAAGAAAAAATGTTTTTTGCCGCCAACATTACCAAACCTGATGTGATTTCATTGGATTCTGGTATTCAGTATGCGCTGCTTAAAAAAGGTACTGGGAAAACGCCCAAACCTAAGGATTCTGTTACCGTAAATTACAAAGGCTCGCTGTTAGACGGCACTGAATTTGACAGCAGCTATAAACGCAATAAACCTGATACCTTTAAATTAAGCGCGATGATTCCCGGTTTCACTCAAGCATTATCGCAAGTACCTCAAGGCTCTAGTGTAGTCATGTATATCCCCGCTGCCTTAGCTTATGGCGAAAAGGGAAATGATGTTATACCTCCCTATGCCGCGCTAGTATTTGAAGTGGACTTTCTTAGCATAAAATAAAGCTCCTTTTAATTAACATATAGAATCTTTTTATTAACCTATAGAGTCTCTTTAATTCATATAAAACCAGCTGCTTTTATTATTGCTAGCACTCATTAAACAATTAAGGTAAATATGCATATACGTTTAAACCTTTTTACCTACATTACGAGAAAATGATTATGAAAATTTTGGCTATCTGTGGCAGCTTGCGTAAAAAATCCACCAATATGGGGCTATTGCGTTATGCGCAAACAATTGCACCTGCAGGCATGGAAATATCCATTGCCGATTTGTCGGCAATGCCGTTTTACAATGCAGATATCACTGAAAAACCAGTGGCTGTTGTAGCTCTGTTAAATCAGATAGCCAATGCAGATGCATTTATTTTTGGTTGCACTGAATACAATTATTCGCTGGCACCCGCATTAAAAAATGCATTGGATTGGGCATCGCGCGAACCTGAGAATAAATTATTGAGCGGTAAAGCAGTTGCATTAATGGGTGCGGGCGGCGGGATGGGCACTTCACGTGCGCAATATCATATGCGTCAAACCTGTGTGTTTCTGAATCTTCACCCACTCAATAAACCTGAAGTTTTTGTCAATGCTTTTGCCAACACATTTGATGCCGAAGGCAATCTGACAGATGAAAAAATTAAAGCTAATACTCAGGCACAATTAGTAGCGCTGGCAGAGTGGGTCAATACCCTTAAAAAACAGTAGCATTAAAAAATAGTGACATTAAAAAATCGTAGCATTAAACATATCTCAGCAAAGAAACCCACAATAGCCTTCAGACTAATGCCGTTTTCTCCCATAAAAACGGCATCCCCTCCCGCCAAAAGAGTATTTATTTACTTGATGCTAGCATTTCGATAGCACTGGACTAATATTGAGTAAATAGATAAAAACACCATTCCTTTTAGGATGCCATGTTGCGCGAGTCATATAATAATGAATGAAGAGCAAAATCACTATTGTGTAAATCTTATTGAGGTCAATAAGAAACAGCGCGTTACCACGAGTCAAGCCATTTACAATGATCAAGGGGTATTGTTACTTGCCGAAGGTGCAGACCTTAACGAAAAACGCGCGCAAATTCTTCTTCAACATAAACTAATGAAACCACTGGAACACTGTATTGGTATTGCCAGTAGTTTTGATGCCAAACAACTATTCGCATTATTAAATAAATTTGCTAATGATGTACCAGGATTGCTCGCAGTTACCGATAATGACGATTATCAAAAATCCCTGCGTAGCGCCTGTTTATTCTATGAAAAATTTCCACTATTGCAGCAAAACTTAACCGTGCTAGCACTACGTGCACCTACGATATATTTTCAGGGAATTTTTTGTGCTTTGGCGGGTTTGGCAATCGCCCTCAAATTAGACCTAAGCATTAAAGAACAACAGACAACTTTTATAGCAGGTTTATTTCACGATATAGGTTTTTTGTATTTAGCCCCGGAACTGCGCGAAAAAACCCAGGGTTTTAGCAGTGAGGAATGGAAAGCACTTCAGGCCCATCCCATTATTGCCCAACGTTTTCTTAATTATGTGCCGGACTTACCTAAAGAAATAGGTATTGCGATTGTTGACCATCACGAACGTATCGATGGCACGGGTTATCCACGACATATTTTTGGTGATAAGTTAACTCCAGCAAGTCAAATCATCGCAGCCTCAGATAATATTCTCGTTAATTATCACCGTTACAAAGATTATGGCATCCATACTCATACCTTATTGTTAATAGCACTGAAGCTGAGCGATAACATTTATTTTGAACCTGTTTATAATGCCACACTGGTTTTACTTAAATACACACCTGAACCCACCACCCACATTACGCAATCAGTATCAATTGAAAAATTATTAACACATCAAAAAATGCTGCAAAAACAATTTGAATACGTAAAACTGCTTGCACAACAACTCAATATAAACTCAAAAAACCCACAAGTTCGCTCTGTTAATGCCGTGATGGGAAGGCTCGCCATCGCCATTATTCGCAGCGGTATTTTGCAACCCGAACAAATTACCTGGCTCGAAACCTTTACCCATGGCCTTACCCCAGAACAGCATATGTCACTTGCAGAAGTCAGTGTTATGCTCGACCAAATTTTTGATCAGTTAGTACATCTCAAAAATTTAATGGAGCGCATTGTTGAGAATATTCCCCAGACCGAGAGCCAATTCAAAGAAGAGGCGGAACTAACGTTAAGCCATATTGTGTTAAATGCAATGACTTCAATATAACTGCTTGTTACAATCTGTCAAATCACCTACAAAATCTCCTATTATGAATACTTGGCACATCAATACAATTAACAACAAAACCAACCACACCACTGAGTTTCTATCAGCTGAACGAGCTAACTTAAAATTAGCCGTTGAGGCCTGTGCAGGAAAAGCAATTAGTTTACTGGAAGACAATATTCAAGATGAATCTCTCTACCTTTTATTTGAATGGGGCCCAGCCCGCTCCACCTTAACGGTAGTATTAACCGATGCAAGCAAGCAAAAAGATGCGCCGCATTGTGTCATTGGTGTATTTTCAGAATTAGAGACTAGAATAAGCCAACTCCATCAACCTGCACGAATAGAACAAACACATGCTGATAGCGAATTAATTAAATTTTGGCTGTTTGATTATTTAACAACTTGCACTGCATTTTTTAAATTTTCATTAGTCGCTATTTTCCATAGTAGTTCGCGAGACAACTCCGAACTGTTATAGCTTTCTGTGTAAAAATATTTTCGCTAATGTTTTTACAATCACACTAAACCTATCGTAGGGATTAACTTATGAACTACTATCGTAATAGCTTAATATTAATTGGTATGCCAGGCTCGGGAAAAAGCACCTCAGGATTATTATTAGCTAAATCATTGCAAAAGGACCTCGTGGACACCGACACCCTAATCCAAATAAGAAAAGATAACACACCACAAAACATTTTAGATGAGCAAGGGTATTTAGGATTTCGGGAAATTGAAGAAGAGGTGTTATTAAATGCGCACTACCCCAACCATATTATAGCGACGGGTGGCAGCGCGGTGTACAGCGAAAAAGCTATGCATCACCTTAAACAATTTGGGCCTATTATATTTTTAGACGTTACCCTGCCTGAATTATTAAATCGTATTCATAATATTGATACTCGCGGAATTACTCGACACCCCAAGCAAACGTTTGCAGACTTATTCGACGAGCGCCGCCCACTCTATGAAAAATACGCAGATGTTACTATTGACTGTAACAATAAGACAGTTGAAAAAATTATCGACGAAATTATTTATCAAGAAGGCGAAGGTTTTGCCGAAAAAGATGCCTAATAAATTGAGGCCGCCTTGAAAAACGGCCTTAATTTATTATTTAGCATTAGGCTCAGTAGTATGTTGCGGTGGCTCACCTTCAGGTTTTGTTCCAGTTCCCCGCAAACGAACCAACATTTTTAATAGATCAAACCAAAATGGGGCGCCAAATAATGAAGCCGAAGCTGTCACTAGCCAGCCGACAATTGCCGATGGATCTCTAAGCATTGACAACGTAAAGTCCTCACCCCAGCCTATGGGTAAAGTCTGCAATTGCGTATAAGCATCAGTGACAAGCATTGGATTTGTTGTGGGTATACTAAGCTGCGCAATAAGAGCCGGATGCAACCAAAGAGTTTTGAATAACTGCACAGAATTAATATTAAAAACGACTGCTATTACAAATGCGATAACAAAACACCATATTTGCGATTGTTTTTTGTAAGCACCGGAAACTCGCCCCATACCCGAATCAAACCAGGTCGCCAATTCATGTTGGAATCGATTGAGATCGCCCTTAACTTTTTGATGTAAACTCCGCAACAAACTACGTAGCTGTTCGTCTTTCACCGCATCAATATCTGCACTCAAGTTTTCAAAATTACCTGGCACTTCTTGAATAGAATGGATAAGTGCCAATGCGAAATTTTTAGAAGGAATATACGCCGGCTTATTTTTAATGTCCTTTATATTTAACGCTACTCCGGTACCTAGCGGATGAGCTAATAGATCATTGTAAATATTGAGTAGTAATGCCTCACCGCTACCGGATTTTGCATTTAACAAATGAGTCAATCCACACAGCAACGTTTTAGAGCGCAGATCTAACCATGAAGCTATAGCTTCATAAGTTGAGCTAGCGATTAGCGCTACTGAGGCGTAACAAAAGATGAGGCCAATGGCCACTTCAAGAACAGTACTGTTAAACATAAATCACCTATATTACCCTATGGAATAAACTTGACTACGTAAGACACAAACCCACATTAAACCTACACAAGTAAGACACATGGATGTGTGTCAATTCCTTCAATTATGCTTCACTACTAAATTACTATTACTTGTACATCTCTTACTTTTACATCTCTTACTTTAGCGCTTACTTATACTTATGCCAGTATTATTCCATTATACCGCTATGAAAACGAAACTCTGAATCCACACTTTCAATCAGTGTTTTCTCTAATTCAAGAAATAGTTTGATACGTTCCGAAATATCCTCATCACCCGCAGCCTTACGGGCAAGATCCAGATAATCTTCATAGTGGCGCGCCTCTGATTTAAGCAGAGACAAATAAAAACCCTTTAGTTCATCATCTAAATGCGGCGCCAGTTTCGCAAAACGCTCGCAGGAACGCGCTTCAATAATCGCACCCACAATTAAAGTATCGACAAACCGTGCTGGCTCGTGAGTTCGTACTGGCTTGCGCAATTCAGACGCGTAACGGCACGGTGTGATTTGTTCATAGGCAATGCCGCGTGCCTGCATTATTTGCATGACTTGTTCGTAATGACGCAACTCTTCGCGCGCAAGGCGGGACATTTTGTGCATCATGTCAAAATCACCCACATAGCGATACATTAAAGTAATCGCGGTAGAAGCTGCTTTTTTCTCACAGTTCGCATGATCAAGCAATAATAAATCCTGGTATTGCAAGGCAGATTTAACCCAGGCATCAGGTGTAGCACAATGTAAAAATTGCTGGATTCGTTCAAGTGAATTCATAGTGAATGATTATTTACTGTCGGGCAGTTGCAAATTAAAATGAGGATTAATATAACGATCATGGTAAGCACAGGAAAGCGCGTAGAAATCCTGATCGATATAATCGCGAATATCAGTTAAGGGTGTATTACGCCATGCAGGTAATAATTGCAGACCATAAATATTAAGATTATCAATTTGGCTTGCACCCGCGCGCAACAAATCAAATACCCAACAATAAGAATTTTGTTCTGAATTGAATTGAAATTGTTGATGTGTTATTTGCGCAAACAATTTTTTTTCATCAACAACTTCAATTTTATGCTGCACCACTTGGGTTAAAAAACCTTCCAGGCGCTGCGCAATAATTAAACGCTGCTCGTGACTGTAGGCGTTCCAATCAATCACTTCGTGAGAGAAACGTTTGCAACCACGACACACCTGATCACCAATACCGGTTGAGCAAACGCCAATGCAGGGAGTTTTTACTCTTTTAAATAATTGCATAAAAATAGTGTGACTATAAACTGTGACTATAAACTGCGACTGTAAACTATAAATAGTACGATAAAATAGCTAATAAGGCGATCCCGTAACATCTACATCCAATTTCCAAATAGAACCGGAGCCGGTTAAATACAACGTTTTACCTTGCACCCCACCAAACGCAGCATTAGTCAGTTTCGCATCTACTTTAATAGTGGCAATTTGTGTGCCTGCGGGTGTAAATACACGTAGACGTTGCGCGAGATGTTCAGCTACATAGATATTACCGTAGCAATCAACTGCCATACCATCAGGCACATTAACGCCGGTCACCAAATCCCTACCTGCCTGTGGTACCCCGTTCACAATTGGGTAAGCGCGCAATACACCCTGCTCGCCACCACCATCAACATAAAGTATGTCGCCCGCTGGCGACAATGCAATACCATTAGGGTTCTTAATAGTGTCATCAACGACTGTCACGGTACCATCCGTTGCCACGCGATAAACACGGGTTTTTTCTTGGCCTATTGCAGCAGCATCGTGCTGAAAATTTGGATCAGTAAAATAAATAGTGCCATCCTTTGCAATGGTTAAATCATTCGGCGAATTAAAGCCATTGCCATTATATTTCTCAGCCACAGATGTACGCTCACCGGTAGCAAGATTATAACGCGATAAACTTTCGTATTTGTGTGTCGCCGCAACAATAAAACCTTGTGCATCCACCGCCAAACCATTACTGCCACTATCGCTAATTATCGTGGTCATAACACCGTCGGTATCCAAACGTTGAATGCGCGATGGAAAGCCTTGGCCAAACGTAAAATCAGAAAAATATAACGCACCATTAATCCACACTGGGCCTTCGTATAAACCTGGTTCAGTACGCGCTGGGTTGGCCGTCACAATGCGTTCGGCAACCAAGTCACCGGCAGGTGCAACGCCGGTACAAGCGGTTGATACAAGCGCAACCGGCTCAACCGGTATCGCTTTAATTTCTGCAGAGTCAGAGGCTTTTTGCTGACATTCCATCAATGCAAATACTGATAGGTTTAACGCCACAAAAGTGGTAACAGAAAAATTATTTATTTTCATGATATTTCTCATGTTGTTGGTTTTTGATTATCAATATTTTTTAAAGCACTTACTACACGCCCAATAAAAAAACGTCGAAAAATGCTCTACATGAACGAAAGATCCTAGCTTAATGAAATAGTTCCTGGTGCTCTCTTAGGCATTTATAACAATTAGACATTTATAAAAATTAGCCATTTATAACAATTCCAGAACTCTATACATATCGAAGTACCTGTGCATAGAAAAACATGTTTTTAATAGGAGTACATTAGCACATGTACAGAAATCGGTATTTTTAAAAATCTACCGCACTGCGCACTAAAAAATCTTCTCTCAACGCGCTCCGCGATGCCTGGTCCACCAACGCAAATAGTTTATCAATCCCATTTTTCCGATGCGAAGGCTGGTGGCCTACCACTTTGACAAACTCGCAATTAAGTACTGAGGTCAAGCGATAAAATTCCTGATACAACGCATAATTATTAAGCTGTTTATTTTTACTCGAGCAATAATTACGTTGCTCAAGGCGAGTGCGGCGCTTCGGCAGGCCGATTATATTTTGCGAATCGGTATAAGCCGTCAAAATAAAGTCGCTGCCGTTAGCCGCCGCGATGACTTCAGCAACAGCCCATAACAAAGTTTGCAATTCCAATTTGGTTGAACTGGTTTGTTCAAAGCACTTCACTTTAACGTTATCGTTTAAGAACTCTAATGGTATACCTAAATCAGTTACCACAAGGTAAGCACCATACCCCACCTTAGATTTGGCATTAACGCTACCGTCGGTAAAAATATGTAGGTGGAACATACTGACAGTAAACCTTAATTCAGAAAAATACAGGGTTGAAGAAAATATCTAATCGCGTAGATGATTAAAAAAACGAACGGCAAAGAATTAAAGCTGAGCCTTGCGACGCAAGAACACACTAGCCCATGCGAACAGCCCCATCATCAATAAGGCGTAACCCGGCATTTGCCATAGTAACGCACTGCGCAGTGCTGTACCCGCAGGGTGATCGGGGAAACTAGCCAATAACCCGGAGAATCCTAGACTAAAAAGACCATAGCCAAGATTAAATATGAGACCCTTGACTGAAAGAACTGTTGCCCGCTTTGCAGAGTCCGCCTCTTGATGAAGTACACGACTGACGGTAAAGCCAAGGAAGCCCATGATCGTCATTAAAAACATCGCCGGCAAAACCCCAAAAATAGGCCATGCAGGGACTAACGCGGCCAACCCGATCAATGCACCCACAGCCACAAATCCTAAATTTGCCAACATACTGAAACGATTATTTAAGTGCTTCGCAATTGCGGGAACAAACCAAGCTAACACCCCCATCGCCGCGCCGAGGAATCCGTAAGTCCATTCTGGCAAGTCAATCAGCCGATAGTAACTGCTATTGATGGTTGCGAAATTACGCACAATTGAATCGATCGCCACGCCAATTAGCACGACCACCAGTATTCTAGGGTGCGTAAAAGCCCAGCGCGCAGTAGTGAGTGTGATCTGGATTGCATGCTTTAAAGTCGACCCCGCCGCTGCATGAGTCGGCTCAACCATTCTCAAGGTAATAAATAAACATACCAGCGCTTGGCATAGTACCAAAGCAACGGGCAGCCGATGTGCAACATCTGCCGACAACTGAATGCCCGCAGGTAAAAAATGATTTATGAATGATGGATCGTAGAGCACGCCGCCAAGAATCATTGCTATAACAAAACCTACTGAGCGCCAGCGCATTGTGCTGGCAAGCAACCTATCCCAAGCGGCGGCACGACCTTCTTCGCGTAATGAATCATAAGCCAGTGCTTCATCTGCGCCACTTGCACAGGCCTCGGAGAGCCCGGAACAAATCCGATTGATCACACAGAGCGAGAACAAAATCATCCCGCCATTGCGAGGTGCCAGGAGCAAACAAAGCATCTCCACCACCATCAACACTGCTGCCGTAATTAATAATTTCCGCCGCCCTATCGTATCCGCCAACGCCCCCGAGGGCACCTCAAATAAAAAAATCGTCACCGCCCAAATAAGATTAAGTAAAACGAATTGATCCAGACTAAGCCCAAGATCAAGAAACAAAATCGCCAACACGGGATAATAAGCCCGCGCAGTAAAGAACACCGAGAAGATAACAAAGCGCTGAGGGTTACGTGACAAATCGGAATTCATTCAATTGCACCTTATTCAATTGCATCTTAGATGTAGAGGAGGCCAGGTATGAAACTAACAAAAGAAAACGCCGCAAAAGCAAAAACTTTTACGGCGTTTTTTATTCCAACAGTACTATTAAATACTATTGTCTGTGATTAAGCATTAACAACCAAGAGCTCCTGGCCCAGCAGAGCCACCAAGAATATTAAGAATACGTTGATACTCATTAATACGGTTTTGCACTTGGGCAGCATTTCCACCATTGCATTCTATGGATCCATTGATAGTACGGATAGTTTCACCAAAACCAGCACCGTTAACCATGGCATTATGGGAAGTTTGATTACCAGCCCCAGTTTGGGTCATCCAGAACCAAATCGCTGTTTTCCAGGCAACAGTTGCATTTTGCTCAACCAGGTCAGGATTCGCACGCAAATCTAAACCAAGGGCATCACCAGCAGCACAGTAGTTACCATTCCAGCTTAACTGAATTGGACCGCGACCGTAGTACCATCTTCCAGGTTCGCACGGACAAGTACTTGGGTTATTGTCCCAATCGCCACAGTACAGATTTTTTGCTATTTCAGTTACGTAAACCAATCCACCGGTTTCATGACTAAAATTCGCCATAGCAGCCGCAGCCTCACGTTTTTTAGTGTCTAAACTACCCGTTGTAGAAAATGCCGAAAAGGCTTTGGCAGCTTCAACTAAACCAGAATAAGTGTAGAAACTATTGCGGCCCGGGAAGATTTGACCGAATTGAGATTCACTCACAATTGCAGCAAAGCCAGAACCACCACCCACTGAAGAGCTGGAGTTACCACCACCAGAACAGGATCCACCAGCAGCCCAGAACCATGTGCTGATGACGGGATCATAACCAGGATTATCGTGTAACGCAGCGTAGGAAGAACCGTTATAGTTCACAACGTTGCCCGTGAAGTATTGCGTACCGGCAGCCCAATTTGGACATACAGGTGCAACACTACTTTTTGCTGAACTGGTAGTGCCACTACTAGGGCAAGATGCAACCGGATCCCAGAACCAGGTACTTATTACCGGGTCGTAACCAGGATTATCATGTTCAGCAATGTAGTATGAACCATTGTATTTAACGACAATGCCCGTTGCATAATTAGTACCTGCAGCCCAGTTTGGGCATGAGCCTCCGGTAGTAGTCGTTGACGATGCCGCAGCGCTAGTAGCACGTGAAGCTGTACTGCTAGATGCACCGCCAGTAGTACCACAAGCACCCAAAGCTGCCCATGCATTTGTCCACGCCCAACCCGAACCTGGATTGTATGGCCCCCCAATTGAACACCATCCACCTTCGGTACATCGGTAAGCACTACCGCCATTTTGTACAATGGTGTTGGTAGTATAACTATGCCCATCTACATATTGCGCAACGCCAGAACAGTTGTACGCATATGCCTGACTTGTGAGTAACACAGCAAACAATAAACCCATAACTTTTATTATATTCATAACCTGTAGTGTCCTAATTTATTTTCCCGACAATTCGGGCGCAATAGTTGAATCAGTAAAATGATTCATTTTTTGACACAGAAATACGATTTTATTTACTCCAGGGCACACGACTACAAAATAAATTCATAAATTTCTATACATTAAAATGTAAATTTTGATGTCAAAAAAAGTATCAAATTATTATTTCCAAAAATATCGTAATTTCACTGTGCGGTTAGAGCTTAAGTCCAGAAAAGACGTATCAAGCGAAAATAGGCTAACCCCAGAAGACAACGTTGTCAATTTCATTAGCGCGCATTTGTATAGATCGTTAAATTAGTTAAAATATTTTATTTTTGTAACCATAAGAAACTCTGCATGTTACCGTTTCTCTAAAAGAGAGAGTTACTACTAATACTTAAACTAGAAAAAATTCGTTTAAAAAACTATCAAGTTATTTTTTAATGCGCATTCGAAATAACATTTTATTGATGGAAATATAGTTGCGATTTTAGTTACGATTATTGTTGCGATTAACGCTCGATGAACTCACATAAAAAGTGTGTTTTTGTGCCGAGCACACAACAAGTGATTTAATAATTAAAGTGCCAAACAATACACCCGTCGCTGCGAAAAAACCTGGAGGAAAATCTAGAGGAAAGACCGCAGATTCACCCTAAGCTCACCTTAGTTAACAGCCCTTAACGCATCATGTATACTTGGCGCCCGATTTACCGCTCTTGCCAGAGCAGTTAAATCCAATCCATGAAGGTCATGGATAGCCTCTTGAAGCAGAGATCCTGCGGAGGGAGTAAACCCACACTAATGAGGATAAAATTGTGCTTAAAGCCTACCGTAACCATGTTGCCGAACGCGCTGCTGAAGGTGTTCCGCCAAAACCACTTAACGCTGAACAAGTCGCAGGCTTAGTTGAACTGTTAAAAAATCCCCCCGCTGGTGAAGCTGAAGTATTACTGGATTTAATCACCAACCGTGTTCCGCCCGGTGTTGATGAAGCAGCCTACGTTAAAGCTGCATTCTTAAGTGCGATATTAAAAAATGAAGCTACAACTGGTCTTGTAAACGGCAGCCCTCTTATTGATAAGCCCCTGGCGATAAAACTGCTCGGTATGATGTTGGGCGGTTACAACATTGAAACTCTCGTAAACTTATTGGATGACAAAACTCTTGCCCCGCTTGCGACTAATGAGCTGAAACACACCTTGCTGATGTTTGATGCATTCCACGATGTGGAAGAGATGGTAAAAGCTGGGAATGTTTATGCAAAAGAACTAATGCAATCCTGGGCCGACGGTGAATGGTTTACCAGTAAGCCTAAAGTACCGCAGAGCACCAAGCTCACTGTTTTAAAAGTCACCGGTGAAACCAATACTGATGATTTGTCGCCAGCACCCGATGCCTGGTCACGCCCCGATATCCCGCTTCACGCCCTGGCTATGTTCAAAATGGCGCGCGATGGTTTAACACCTGATCAATCCGGCTCTGTTGGCCCAATCAAACAAATTGCAGCACTAAAAACCAAAGGTTACCCTCTGGTATTTGTCGGTGATGTTGTCGGTACTGGCTCTTCACGCAAATCCGCGACCAACTCGGTATTGTGGTTTATCGGTGAAGACATTCCCGGTGTACCGAACAAGCGTACTGGTGGTGTGTGTATCGGCAACAACGTAGCACCAATTTTTTACAATACGATGGAAGATGCCGGTGCCCTGGTATTTGAAGCCCCGGTAGAAAAATTAAACATGGGCGATGTGATTGAAATTCGCCCTTACGAAGGCAAAATCCTTAATGCAGAAACTGGAGCTGTATTGTCAGAGTTCAGCTTGAAATCAGACGTGTTATTGGATGAAGTTCAAGCCGGCGGCCGTATTCCTTTAATCGTTGGCCGTGGTTTAACCACTAAGGCACGCGCTTCATTGGGTTTACCCGTAAGCACCCTATTCCGCTTGCCAGAAACGCCAAAAGATACTGGCAAAGGTTACACTCTCGCACAAAAAATGGTTGGCAAAGCCTGCGGCACTGCAGGCATTCGCCCTGGTACTTATTGCGAACCCTACATGACTACCGTAGGTTCACAAGATACCACTGGCCCTATGACCCGCGATGAACTTAAAGACTTGGCGTGCTTAGGTTTTTCTGCTGACTTGACCATGCAGTCTTTCTGCCATACAGCCGCTTATCCAAAACCAGTCGACATTGAAACCCAACACACATTGCCTGATTTCATGATGACCCGCGGTGGTGTTTCCCTGCGCCCTGGTGACGGTATTATTCACAGTTGGTTAAACCGTATGTTGTTGCCTGACACAGTAGGCACTGGTGGCGATTCACATACTCGCTTCCCGATGGGTATTTCCTTCCCTGCCGGTTCTGGCTTGGTTGCATTTGCGGCAGCTACAGGTGTTATGCCTCTGGATATGCCGGAGTCGGTATTGGTTCGCTTCAAAGGCTCGTTACAGCCCGGCATTACCTTGCGTGACCTGGTCAACGCGATTCCGCTTTATGCCATCAAGGCAGGTTTGTTGACAGTCGACAAAAAAGGCAAAAAGAATATTTTCTCTGGCCGCATCCTTGAAGTTGAAGGCTTGCCAACATTGAAAGTTGAACAAGCGTTTGAAATTTCTGACGCATCTGCCGAGCGTTCTGCAGCGGGCTGTACTATCAAGATGGACCCTGCTCCGATTATTGAATACATGACATCCAACATCACCATGTTGCGCTGGATGATTCAACAGGGTTACGGCGATGTCCGTACCCTTGAGCGTCGCGCGAAGAAAATGGAAGCCTGGATTGCTAACCCTGAATTGATGGAAGCAGATAAAGATGCAGAATACGCTGCGATTATCGATATCGATTTAGCGGATATTAAAGAACCCATTCTCGCCTGCCCTAATGACCCGGACGATGTAAAAATATTATCTGAAGTTGCCGGTGCAAAAATTGATGAAGTATTTATCGGTTCATGTATGACCAACATCGGCCACTTCCGCGCCGCAGGTAAATTGTTAGCATCGACCAAAGAAGAATTAACAACACGCTTGTGGATTGCCCCGCCCACCAAAATGGACGAACATCAATTAGTTGAAGAAGGTTACTACAGTATTTTTGGTACCAAAGGCGCGCGCACTGAAATGCCGGGCTGCTCATTATGCATGGGCAATCAGGCACGTGTTGCACCAAACTCAACGGTGGTTTCTACCTCTACCCGTAACTTCCCCAACCGTTTAGGTAATGGTGCCAATGTGTACCTTGCTTCGGCAGAATTGGCGGCAATTGCGGCAGTCCTGGGCAAGTTACCAACACCCGAGGAATACCAAAGTTATGCGCAAAAAATTAACAGCATGAGCAGCGAAATTTATCGCTACCTCAACTTTAATGAAATTGCGAGTTACCAAAATGCAGCGGATGAAGGTAAAAGAATTGCTGCCGTTGAAATACAAACTGTAGCGATTTAATAAGCGCTGATTTAACTATCATCTGCGCATAAAAAAACCCGCAAAATTTGCGGGTTTTTTTATTTTCACCAAATTTTAATTTCCATTACTATTGTTTCCATTTAACGATGCAAACGCATTCTTCAGAAAAGTTCCAGTAGACTTTAAGCCGCGCACAATCGTTTCCATAGCACTAAATTGTGCTTGTAAACGCGCACGATAAGCTTCACTGCGGCGATCCAGCGTTTTCTGATCTGTTTTTACTTTATCGACTTCTTTCGTAATATTGGTTTCACGGTTTTTTATCATGCCGTTGGTTTTTAAAAAATCATCAATTAAACGCGTAAAAGTACTGGCAAAACCCCGTGCAAAAGTAATAGTTCCTGTCGTAGCTCCCGGCTCAATACGCATAGTGAGCCCTTCAGCTTTACTACCAAGTGCTGGCAACAAAACATCGCCAAGACCAAATGCCGTAACACCACCTACAGTACCAGCAACGTCTGAACCCGCTGTACCCGTGCTGTTACTAATACCCATATCTGCCATATCAGCACTTGTAGCGCTGAACGCAACATTACTACTACCACCATAAGCACCAGACGTAAATTCAAGCTTATTGGTGCCACTGTTGTAGACAACACTCAAACTCAATTTAGCCGTAACCAGATTTGCATCGGAATTAATGCGCGTTTGTAAATCGGCAGCGAGCGCGTTACCCGTTAAATAGTTAGTGACGGGAAGTGTGATCGCAGAAGTACTAATACCATCGACAGCCGCAGTAAAAGTATAGGTTTTACCCGTGGTATCTAATGGAAAAGTTGAAACCATTGCACCGGCAATTAATTTGCCTTTAGCAGGTTGCTGCGTAATGACTACATCGTAGCTACCAGCAACACTATTAGCACTGTTTTTAGTCACGACAATTTGCGCATTGTTAGATGAGGTTTTCGGGATAAAAAGATCACGAACTGCAGAAAAATTGTTATCAATCGCTGAACGAAAACTCGTTGGTGCAGTAGAGTTATCAATTTTTAAAGTGCCGTCTAACTCAGTGCGAATACCCAGATTAGATAATGAAGTAAAAATACTACTCACACCCGTCACTGTTGCACCGAGCTGATTACGCACTTGCTGTAATAAATTTTTTGCCAAAGGGTCTTGATGCAAACTACCAAAAGCATTTTTGTCTGAGTCAAAACCCACTAATTTTCCACTTTCAGAGAGGAAGGTATTGTAAGCAGCAACAAAATCACGAATGGATTTTTCAGGTACTGTCTTATCTTCTGAAATACCAACATTAACTAATTCAGAGGCTGAACTATTAAACAAATCAAACTCCAAACCATCGACAACATCGGTTAAATGATTTGATGAACGGGTTACCTGCATACCGTTTACGTGTATAACGGAATTCTTACCCTCTTGCACCTGAGTAAGATTTTTGGTGGTGTTATTTGCATTAAAGCTTGCCAAACCCGGAGCACCTGACTCAGTGGCTGTTATTTCAACTTCGTTTGATGCGCCCGAAGGCCCGGTAACAACGAGATTAAAAACACCTGCATTACTGACAATACTGGCTTTAAGTCCCAAGCCAGACTTATTGATTGCATCGCGTAAGCCGGTTAATGAATTATTGCTATTGTCTATGGTGATGGTGCCGCCGGTTTTGGTAGCATCGACAGTGAATGTATCCAACGCAAGCGAGCCTGGAGGGGCAACCTGATTACTCCAGCTGCCAAAACGTATGGCCAAAGTACCTTTGCCAATGGGCGCAGTTTGCGAGAGAAAGTTGCCTGAACTCAGTGATTGTGCTTGCGCAATTGCATCCACTTTAATGCTGTAATCACCTGCAACTGCCTGGGCATTTAATTTGGTAATACCCAACAAAGTCGTGGTGGGCACGGATACTGACTTCGCATTAAAAGTATCCGAGCTACCCAATAAAGAAGCGGCAGTTTCCAATTTGGAAAAAGAACTGCTAAGTAGACCATAATCAGAAATTTGTGTTTGTAAGAGTGTTTGCTGTGTTGTCAAACGATTAGTGTCAGCTAACTTACTAACATTCACCAGGCTATCAACTAATGCTGTTGTATTAATGCCCGACCCCGACCCTAATGCCGAAATAATACTGCTACCCGTACCCGCGGTGGTTGGTGCCGGTGAATTAGTAGCGCTAGTAGTTGTAGTCACGACAATACCTCCAAAAAAACAATCTCGCATTGAGTATAGCGGCAATCATTGAATAAACTTTAGCCTACTCTGATGCTTTTTCTCACTAAATTGCATTTCCAAAACGGCCGGCAAAAAACGGTTAACATCTGCCGCCTATACGGCAACGAATACTACAATTACGTGCCAATTCGCTGCTGATTTAGTCAATTTTTACCTGTTTAAGCCTTTAAAATACTTCAATAAAATAGTTGCACAGACCATACCAACGGAGATTTTGAAAATCTGAGAACTCTACACCGAATCATTCATCTTTCCCGCTGGCGATAAATTGAAAGCCAGCAACTTAATGGTATTATGCCCCCCGTCTTTCGCCAACCAAGAATTAACATGCCAAATATCGATACTCTAAAAAAACTAACACCGTTGATTAGTTTAGTGTTGTTCGTAGTTGCAGCAATTGCTGTAAATCATCAGATCGCTAATTACGGCTGGCAAAACGTTCTTATAGATTTATTCAACTGCCCCACTGAAACACTGGAGCAAATGTTGTTAATGAGTGTGTTTGGCTACGTAACCCTGAGCGGGTGTGAATGGATAGCCATCCAATACACCGGCGAAAAACTCGACTACAAATATATTTTATTCGGTTCATTTTTAAGTAATGCCATTAGCCACAATGTGGGTTCATCGTTATTATCCGGCGGCAGTATTCGCTATCGTTTTTATCGTGGCTGGGGTTTAAGTAAAAGTGCAATAGCTAAAATAACAGCCTTCGGCACTATTAGTTATTTTTTAAGTGCTTTTACATTGTTGATAATCGCAGCTTTAACGGCGTCGCGTACCATGACCCTCAATGGCATGCTGGCAGACGGCCCACTAAAATTGATGTTGATAGTAGGTACTTTTTTGGTGGCGGGCTGGTTAATACTAAGCGGATTTCATAAGCGTCACTTTCAATTGGGCAGCTTTAAAATATCACCACCCACTCCTGCCATTGCACTACAACAAATCACTGTGGGTACACTTGATCTAGTGATAGCTGCAATTGTGTTGTACATTCCGTTACTTAATATCACCGACATCAGTTTTAGTGAATTTCTAATTTATTATATTGCCGCACAACTTATCGGCCTGGTGAGTCAAGTACCTGGTGGTATTGGTATTTTCGAAAGCAGTTTTATGCTACTTGCAGGCAATAGGTTTCCGCCGGAAAAACTATTAGCAGCGTTAATTATTTATCGCATTATTTACTACATAATACCCTTGATACTCTCTGGCTTATTAATAGTTATGTACGAAACCAAAAGCCATCTATTTATCCAACGTTTAAAACTTCATTACGCTTATAAATTACTGCAACTGGCTACGCCTAAAATCTTTTCAGTGTTATTACTCATTGGTGGCGGAATTTTATTATTTTCTGGCGCTACACCAGGAGTACATGAACGCCTTGAATGGTTACAATTTTTTATCCCTTTACCCTTAATTGAATTTTCACACTTAGTCAGCAGTCTTGTTGGTCTGGGTATGATTTTCCTTTCCCGTGCGGTAAGCGTTAAATTAGATTCTGCTTACTTTGCCACTATCCTATTGCTATCCGTTGGTATAGTAGCCTCACTAGCAAAAGGTTGGGATTTTGAAGAAGCCAGTATTCTCAGCTTAATGTTAATTACGTTTATTCCCACTAGAAAACATTTCTACCGTAAATCAGCTCTGATTAAATTAGAAATTCCTCTGGAACAACTTATTATCGGCAGTGCAATTCTTGGTATATCCACCTGGCTTGGATTTTACTCCTACAAGGATATCGCCTACTCCAACGAACTTTGGTGGCAAGTTAGTTTAGAGGGCAATGCACCAAGATTTTTACGCTCATTATTTGCCATTTCAGTGGTTGGTGGGGTATTTCTGATTCATCGTTTAATCAGCAAAACTTACTCAGATTTAACGCTTCCCACCAAAGAAGAATTGGATTTAGCCACCGAAATTGTTCACAACTCATATGCAACTCACCACCATGTGGTACTCACTGGCGACAAATATATTTTGTGGAGTAAAACCAAAAAAAGTTTCTTAATGTATGGTGTTACTAACAAGTTCTGGATCGCCATGAGCGATCCTGTCGGCGATCAGACAGAGTTTGAAGCACTGGTCTGGGAGTTTCGTGAAGCAGCAGATAAGGTTGCTGCCCAAATCGCTTTTTATGAAATTGGCATAGAGCACATTCCACTCTATCTCGATCTGGGCTTAAGCCTTATTAAACTTGGCCAACAAGCATTAATACCACTTGAATCATTTGGAATTGAAGGAAAGAAACGGCAAAATCTTCGTAGCGCCATTAATAAATATCAACGCGAAGGCTTCGTTTTTGAAATCGTATACTCCGATAAAGTGCATGAAATATTACCCAACCTAAAACAAATTTCAGATCAATGGCTAAAAGAAAAAAACTCCAAGGAAAAACGTTTTTCGCTTGGCTTCTTCAACGAAGAGTATTTACGCCATTGCGATATCGCTGTTGTTAAAAAAGACGGAGAAATTTTTGCTTTTTGTAATATTTGGGCACTTAATAACAAACGTGAAATATCGATTGATTTGATGCGCTATTTACCAAATGCACCCAATGGCATTATGGAATTTTTAAATATTAGCTTAATTCTTTGGGCGAAAGAACAAGGAATAATCTATTTTAGCTTGGGCATGGCGCCACTTTCCGGCCTTGAACATCACGCACTTGCGCCACTATGGCATAAAATTGGTAACACTATTTTTCGTATTGGTGGTGATTTTTATAATTTTGCAGGCGTTTATTTTTATAAAGAAAAATTCAACCCGGAGTGGCAACCTATTTATTTAGCAGCACCCCCTGGCCTACAAACAGCATCAGCCCTACTTGCCGCAACTACTTTAATTTCTGGCGGGGTTAAAGGTATTTTCACAAAATAATTTATACCTATTTCAACCAAATTAATTTAATCAGGCTATTTTAATCAAGCTATTTTTACCGATACAGTTTAACCAACTTAGGAATTGACTACTTAACATGCATTTACCGACCAAGAAAAAAATTATTTGGCTAATATTGATTAGTTTTATTATTGTAAGCTCACTTATTGCTGTTGCCATTAAGTGCATAAGCGACAGAAAAAATAAAAATGATCCAAACATTGTAACTGAAAAAATCGTTATGGATCACCGCTACAATTTCAAGCTTGTTCATGCGAAAGAACCAGAAAAAGGCTTGCTTATTTATATAAGTGACGCAAACTCGCCCGCTGTAACTGCAGACTACTCCCAAAAATTTGCCGAATTAAGTTACTACGTAGCAAACATTGACAGTCAAACATTATTAAATTCCCTTAAGAATACTGACAATCAATGTGTACATCTTGCAGAAGCATTAAAAACTATAAGTAAACAATTACAAGATTCTTATAAAATAGATAGCGATGAACTGCCTGTTTTAGTAGGTGACAACGAAGGTGCAACATTAGTGTATGCAGCCTTAGTGCAAACCGATAAACATTATTTTCACGCCGGCGTGAGTATAAACTTTGCACCACACCTTGACAGCAAGGTACCGCTTTGTTCATTAAATAATATTGATAACTCTCAGATAGCCATAAACACTATGTCCCCGGCAAAACATTTATCGACTAACTGGTATGTTTTCCAAAGCGCCTTAAACGCAAAAAATACTGACAGTAATAATTTTATTACACACATTGGCAATGCAAAATTGACGCTTGCTGAAAATAATGCTGCCCCTAATACTGCCAAGGGTGACCCGATTACTGAGGCCATACAAATATTACAATGGCTAGACCCCCGCCTGGACGATCAAATTACATCAGACAACAATGATAGTAATTTACCGCTCATTGAAGTTCCTGCTGAAACAAATTCACAAAATATAATGGCGGTACTTGTCACCGGGGATGGTGGTTGGGCAGAAATTGATAAAAATGTAGCAGCCATTCTTGCTGAAAAAGGCATCCCTACGGTTGCGTTAGATTCACTTAGTTACTTCTGGCGCGCACGAACGCAGGAAGAAACCGCCAGAGATATAGATGATGTTATTAGTCAGTATCGCGAAAAATGGCAAAAGCAAAAAGTTATTTTAATTGGCTATTCATTCGGTGCAGATGCATTGCCATTCATTGCCAATAATCTTTCCGAAGAAAGCAAAACTGATCTTGCACTTGTTGCTCTGTTAGGGATGGGCAAAACCGCCGCATTTGAATTTCATTTGTCCAGCTGGATGGATGCCGACACCAGCTCAAATCGTTTACCCACACTGCCAGAGTTGGATACTATGCGATGGGCCAATAGTATTTGCATTTACGGCGTAGATGATGAAGAAACGGCTTGTCCACAAACCGCAAATTTGGGCGTAAAAGTGATTAGCATGAACGGCGACCATCACTTTAATGAAGAATATAATGTGTTGGTACAGCATATTATTGAAAATATTAAATAATATTATTTTTCAATTCGCTTGCTTACTACAATATATTCTTTACATAAAAAAACCGCTGATATTCTCAGCGGTTTTTTTATGTCCATTCGCTTTTGAATTATCTCAACAATGAAAGCACTTGCTGCGGTCTGGCATTTGCTTGCTGCAACATCGCTGTTGCTGCTTGTTGCAATACAGAGGCGCGACTTAACGCCGCTGTCTCTAGAGCAAAATCTGCGTCCATAATACGTGACCTAGCTTGTGATGTTTTTTCAGAAACATTCGACAAATTATTTACCGTAAACTCCAAACGATTATTGACAGCACCCAAATCTGCGCGAGTAGTACTTACTTGATCAATCGCTTTATCAAGAATCGCAATTGATTTTTGCGCGCCAGATGCAGTGGAAATATTAACACTGGAAACAGAACCACTTCCCTCAGAGGCATTGCGTTGTTGCAAACCAGTTTGCGTCGCTACAGTTGCAGCAGTCGCGCTAGCCCCGTATTTGACAGAAATTTCAGAACCGGATACCGAACGCAAACCCAGATTATCTGTACCAATACCGGCGAACGCCACTACGCCTGTCGCTTCAGATTGTTCGTTTAATTTTTTGATTATCTCGGCGAGATTAAGTGCAGCAGTTGCCCCTGGCAAGGTGATGGTATTGATTTCTACTCCATTAAGAATGAGGTCACCTTTATTTAAAGTGGTTACAGCAGCGCCAACTGTTGCACCTTGTAAATTCAAATTATCATCTTGCACATCTATTCCTAGTGCAAGAATTTGTGCAGCCGAAATTGTACCTTGCTCAATTTTAACGCCGCGCTTATCTGCACTGGTATCACTGAATACCACACCGTAATTCACTGCGCCGTCTAACAAACCGGAAGCGACGTTATTAGTGGAGCTGTCTGTAACCGTCACTGACAACGCACCTTCACGATGGAGAATTAATTTACCCGTGTCATTTATGGTTGCTTCAATACTGGTTTCTGAATTAATTTTAGCAGCCAGTTCTTTTAAAGTGCTGGTGCCAGTCAGGACATAAGATTGCGTTAAGCCATCGCCATCCACAACTGCAAGTGTCAGACTACTGGTACCTGCCACCAACACGCCACTACCTGTACTAACGCCACTCACCTCAACCATTGCTGAGGCTAATGCACCTTTACCATCCAAACTCGCATTTACTAACGCTAAGGTATTATTCAATGTGGTACCTGTGGTTAAGGCGCCTATACTCGTATCGTTAACAATTAAATCACCCGCGATTAAAGTGTTTAAAGCCGCGAGGCCGCCAGTAACAGCTTCACCAACAATATCACCCGAGCTACCGCCCAATGAGGAAGTGTTAAAAGAGCCTACGTTAATTTCAATGGTTTGATTTGCCGCACTGCCTACTTGTAACTTCGTTTTACCAATCGATCCATCTAATAATGTTTGCCCATTAAATGAAGTGGTATCGGCAATTCGATCCAACTCTAATTTAAGCTGTTGAGTTTCTGCATTCAACGTACTGCGATCCGCATCTGAATAAATTCCGTTCGCAGATTGGATAGAAAGTTCGCGCATGCGCTGTAAAACATTGGTGACTTCTTGCAATGCGCCCTCTGCAGTTTGCACCATAGACACACCGTCATTAGCATTTCGCATGGCTTGATCTAAACCACGAATTTGCGACGTCATGCGATTGGCAATGGCGAGGCCAGCCGCATCGTCTTTCGCCGAGTTAACGCGTTGCCCTGAAGATAGGCGTTCAGTCGCACGATCTAATGCAGTACCTGAACCCATTAATTGCCGTTGCGAATTCAACGATGCGACGTTAGTGTTAATAATTAAAGACATATTAGATCTCCTAATGATTTTCGTGTGCACAGCTGCGTTTGCTGTGGCCAGTCTGCGTTGCTGTGAACAGTCGACAATGAAGCTCAACAGCTTCAATGATCTACAGAACTTCTTGGCAAAATGCAGAAGAAATTAACCAATGAAAATTTCTATACTGATTGCCTATCTCGACTTTTGCACGTAGCGTGCCAAAAAAAATTACACGATATTAGAATAAATTTCAGCAGCACTTATTTGTACCGCTAAAAAGCGCTATTGGAGTTAGTTTTGCGGATGGAAAAACAAAATAATGAGGAGGAATCTATTGCGGGTAACTATGCGAAAATAATGAATAATGATTGAATATTCTTACAATGCTCTAAATATTTTATAAAAAAAAGAGCGCCCAGGAGCACTCTTTTAAAAATAAAAATATCCATAAAAACAGCATATTATGCAGTAAAACAAGCTTTATGCTTGAGCATTGAACAAATGAATAGGGTCATTTTTATCCAATTGTTGTGCAAGGCGCAAAAATATTTCGTCCGGTATTTGGCGAATAACTTCTTGCGTTGAGCGGTCCAATACTTTCACCACAGTTTCACCTGAATTAGCATCGTAGCTAAAGTGCAAATCGCGTTGCGTTGATTGAATATATTCATTCATTTGCGCCACAGCAGCCTGCACATGCGCTTCTACCGCTTGACGATCGGCAACAGCGGCAGCTTTAGATGGTGCGGCTACCGCTACCGGCGGCAAACTATTGCCGACAGTTTGACTTTGTACACCACCAGACGAGGATACAACCGGAGCGGTTTTAACCGGTACCGGTTGTGATGTTACTTTAGAAATATTGTTCATAATTTACTCCAGAAAAGAAACACCCACCGGAATCTTTTCCAGTGGGTTATTCACTTATCTCAACAATGACAACACTTGTTGTGGACGCGCATTCGATTGCGCCAACATCGCACTGGCTGCTTGTTGCAGTACTTGTGAACGGCTGAGATTGGCAGTTTCAACAGCAAAGTCCGCGTCGATAATACGTGAACGAGCTGCAGTAGTTTTCTCAGAAATGTTAGTTAAGTTGGCTACGGTGAAGTCAAGACGGTTATTCACCGCACCCAAATCCGCACGTTGCGTACTCACTTGGTCAATCGCTTTATCGATAACTGCTATCGCTCTTCCTGCACCAGCAGCAGTAGAAATATCCACACCACTTACTGAACCTGTACCTTCTTGTGCACTGCGCTCTTTAAGTCCGAATTGTGCCAGTACTGTTGCAGCCGTAGCATTAGCACCATATTTAATCGAGATAGGTTGACCAGATACAGAGGTTAATTGAATTGCATCTGTTGCAGCTACAGCAGCACCATCTGCCCAAGTACCTAACGATGCAACAACACCCGTCTCAGTAGATTGCTCATTCAATCTTTTAATGATTTCAGTGGCATTGGTAGCCGCGGTAGCAACTAAGGTGATAGCTTTTATCGCCACACCATTAATATTAAGATCACCTACGTTAGTGATAGCAGCAGTAGCACCCACACTAGCGCCTTGAATATTGCCATTGTCATCCGTACCATTAATACCTGCCGCTTTTAACAAAGCATCGGTACCTGCAGTAGCATCCACCTCAATTTTTACGCCGCGTTTATCAGCACTGGTATCAGTAAATGCCAAAGAAAATTGTGTAGCACCATCCACCAAACCAGTTGCGGCATTATTGGTTGAGCCATCCGCTATAGTAATAGTTTGCGCACCTTCAGCATGTAAAACCAGACGACCATTCTCATTTAACTTGGCTTCAACACTGGTATCTGAATTAATTTTTTTAACAAGTTCATCCATATTATTAGTGCCAGTAATAATATAAGTTTGGTTGTTCGCATTA
Organism: Gammaproteobacteria bacterium; assembly: GCA_025362015.1. Classification (GTDB taxonomy): domain Bacteria; phylum Pseudomonadota; class Gammaproteobacteria; order Pseudomonadales; family Cellvibrionaceae; genus Cellvibrio. The sequence goes on from JANYIO010000033.1 coordinate 70,567, forward strand.
CCATCCAATACAGTCAAGGTCAAAATACTCGTTGCACCTGTACCTTGCAAAACACCAGTACCTACGCTTGTGCCTTTTACTTCAACGTTGGCTGAAGCTACAGCACCTTTACCATCAATACTGGCATTAATGAGTTTTATTTCATCATTCAATGTTGTACCACCAGCCAAACTACCAACAGAAGTATCATTCACTGTCCAGGTAGTCGCAACCAATGCTTTTACTGCGGCAAGAGTAGTGGCAGCACCGACAACACCCGCTGAACTACCACCTAGAGAATTGGTAGTAAAGTTACCTACTTTCAAATCCATGGTTTGACCAGACAAAGTACCTACTTGCAATTTAGTCGTGCCTAAAGAACCATCCAACAAATTTTTACCGTTAAATGAAGTCGTGCTGGCAATACGATCAAGTTCTGATTTTAATTGTTTAGCTTCAGCGTTCAGAGTACCACGGTCTGCATCAGAATAAATTCCGTTCGAAGATTGCACCGCTAGTTCACGCATACGTTGCAAAATGTTGGTAGATTCTTGTAACGCACCTTCAGCAGTTTGAATAAGTGACACACCGTCATTCGCATTACGCACAGCCTGATCAAGACCGCGAACTTGAGAAGTCATGCGGTTTGCAATCGCAAGGCCCGCAGCATCGTCTTTTGCGGAGTTAACGCGCTGACCAGATGATAAACGCTCAGTCGCACGATCAAGTGCCATAGCTGAACCACCCAACTGACGTT
>JANYIO010000060.1 GCA_025362015.1 Gammaproteobacteria bacterium
CTGCGAGCAATATCTCATCACTGCCCCCAAGCCTGCGCAACCGATTGAGAAGAGTATTGCCTCGCCAGGATTACTCGCTTACATCGCGACACAAAAATATGTTGATGCGTTGCCGCTGTATCGCCAAACCGAAATATTCAAGCGCATTGGTGTTGAAATGGATCGCAGCACACTCGCGAGCTGGATGGTGAAATGCGGACAATTAGTGCAACCACTGATTAATTTGATCCATGAGAAAATTCTGGAGCAACCTATATTGCACATGGACGAAACCGTGGTGCAAGTACTGAATGAACCGAATAAAACCGCACACAGTAAAAGCTACATGTGGGTATTGCGTAGTACATTGCCAACGGCATCAGCCGTATTATTTCGTTATGAGCCAACGCGCAGCGGTGATGTTGCGAAAGAATTGCTGCGAGAGTTTAACGGTGCCCTAATGGTTGATGGTTATGAAGGCTACAACCCGGTGTGCGTAAAAAATAACATTACGCGGTTAGGTTGCTTTGCTCATGCGCGCAGAAAATTTATTGAAGCACAACAGGCACAACCTAAAGGAAAAACGGGAAAAGCTGATCAAGCCCTGGCCTACATTCAACAACTCTATCGTGTAGAGCAACACATCAAAGAAAAAACAACAGAAGAAAAATTAAACCTACGACAGCAACAATCGCAACCCATCATCGACAAACTAAAACAGTGGCTGGATAAAAGTTTGCCGCAAGTTCCACCCAAAACCGCGCTGGGCAAAGCGCTCTATTATTTACATTCGCAATGGCCGCGATTAATCAATTACTTGCAACAGGGTGATTATCCGATCGATAACAATGCCGCCGAAAATGCGATTCGCCCGTTTGTGATAGGGAGAAAGAATTGGCTGTTTAGTGCAAGCCAAAACGGCGCTACCTCGAGTGCAAATTTATACAGTTTAATCGAAACCGCAAAAGTGAATGGCCTGGAGCCCTATGCCTATTTGAAAAGAGTTTTTACAGAACTGCCAAACGCTGCGACGCTGGAGCAGATTGAAAAATTATTACCGTGGAATGTTGCGCGCAGAGATAACACCAAGGCATAAAAAAGGGGCATTGCATCCTGCTAGCCCCTTTGCTCCTGCGTGGGTAAGTGATCATCCTAATCACCTCGGCATCCTGCCTGATCGCTGTTTTACATTTCAACTTCATCCTGAAGCCAAACACCTTAACCACAACATCCTGTTTTTGGTTAACGTCCATGCGTTGCCTATTTTAAATATTTTGCTGGTATTGGAAAGTCGCCAAAGTCTGCATTTTTTGTAAGAAATTGACTATGCTGTTACGTCAAGGCTGTGGTTGATGCTGCGCTTACCGCACACAAACACAGTCACAAGCTTTCCTTCTTTAACATCAAACTTTTTATCCGTCTTAATTTTCCATTTATGAAAACCACTTTTGCAAAGAGTTTTACCTTTGTGTTTTTCAAAATCACTAGGGCGTTTAAACGGAAGTATATTACTCATCTGCTAACCTTTTTAAAGCCTATTAATGATTAACCCTAAACCAGCCGGCAATACTATTGCGCTCTCGTGTTGCAGGTAAAACTTCGTGGGGAAATTTTTCACTTAAAAAAATTACCATACGACCCAATTCTGGTAATATTTTTTCCAGCACCTGCTCACCCGTTGCGCGATAAAGTATTAATTCCCCACCACTGTCTGCTTGCCAGTTTTCGTTAAGGTATAACACGGTTGAAAGCACACGATTAGATTGAATTTCTAGCGACTGATTCCGCTCTCTGTTTTCTCTAAAAGCATCTACATGTTTTTTATAAAATGCACCGGCAGGGTAATGCGCAAAATGGCTTTCATAATCAGTCAAACCTAAAAACAATCGGCGATTAAGGCCAATGCGCAATGCTTCCATGAATTGTAAAAACTCAGCTGTTGGTTGCTTATCAGATTCAAGCCAATGGATTTTGTCGGAGCGTACATTTTCTTGCACGTGAAAATCCGTTTGGCGGCCAACACCTGCAGGCTTAAATACATCGCAGTGCAACCCATTCAAATGCGTAAGCAAACTTTTTAATAAATCCTCAGGTACTAGTTTATCCATTACCACATAACCGCATTCTATCAATGCGTTGGCAATTGCATCCAGCTGGTTTTCGTCGGGGTCATTCATAAGCACATTACATAGATAACAGAGTGGTGCCAATTATACGCCAGCTTAACTAAATTCCTGCCACCAAGAATAGCTCTTCTTGTTTGATTCATGTCAATACCCTATTGCCCCAATATTCTAAGCTGGCATACATCATCATACTTGGGATATCCACATGACTAGTTACTTTGAACCGCTTAGCTGGGATCCAAAGATTATCGAACGCTATGATATGGCTGGGCCCCGATACACCTCTTACCCTACCGCCCCCCAATTTCTTGAATCTTTTCCTGAGATTGAGCTGTTCAATGCTATTGCGCGCAGCAACGCCAAAGCAACGCCATTGTCGCTCTACTTTCATATTCCGTTTTGCGAATCGCTATGCTATTACTGCGGTTGCAATAAAATTGTGACACCGAATAAAAATCGTGCTGGACCTTATTTAAAACGCCTAATACAAGAAGTTGAGATGCAAGCTGAGCTATTTGATGCAACGCATATTGTAAAACAATTGCATTGGGGTGGCGGTACACCGACGTTTATTAGCGACGCTGAAATGACTCAACTAATGAACGCAACTCGCCAACACTTCAATACACTAACCGACGATTCTGGTGAGTATTCCATTGAGATTCACCCCGGTAAAGTTTCACTAG
>JANYIO010000111.1 GCA_025362015.1 Gammaproteobacteria bacterium
CTTACTTATAAAATACACCTGACAAAAAACTTAACGGACTTGCAAACTGGCTTGCCGAATTTATTAAGAAAACCTGTTCAGCTAGAACACTAAACGTGCTGGAGCAGAAACAAACTTAAAAAATACACCCTTAACGATGAAACACGTTTAAGTAAAACACTTACCAGAAACGATTTTTTCTTAGTGGCACCAAAAAACTACGGCAGTGCGCGTAAAAGTAGAAGCAATGACACTTTAAACTAACATTTCAAATTTTTAACGCCGAGCTAAGCGGCAGTTTTTGTGTTGTGATTTTGTGATAAAAATTTGCGCAGCGAATTTCACAAAAGCGCAACGCAAAAACTGTCCAAGGAGCGCAGCGACTGATGCTTGAGCGACTTGTTAAACATTTGGTGGTTTGAAAACCAGTTGAACTACGAATTTTTAAAGAACCAGCTACTTGTGCCAGAAAAAAAGCAACAGACCCAAGACTACTACATTTTCTCTTACTGGCAATAGTTCAAAAAGAGCGCGCACTTTTGGCCGATGCGCATTTTTTTGAAACTACCTGCCTGTGTATTTCACCAAACCTGCACCGCCAACATATTACAGACTTGTTAGTAGCGCGCTGGGTAAAACACCGAACCTTCTGTGAACGCGAACGATTTCATTTGGAACACAAACTCTGACGAGCAAAAGAATACAGTTACACACTTTCCAAGTACGACTTTCTCTTAGAGTAAACACAAACCAGAAGTAATATTCCCTTCACGCACAAGAATAACTAAAACAAAAGCCCAAATCTTTAACGCCGAGTTCAGCGGCAGTTTTTAAGTTGTGGTTTTATGGAATACTTTTGCGCAGCAAAACCATAAAACCGCGACTTAAAAACTGTCCAGCACGCGAAGCGTGCGAGCTGCAACGACTTGTTATGGGAAATTTAAAGGCACAACTTAAAGCCGTATGATTTAAATTTACCCGATTTATAAAAACCTTACCGAAGCAAGCCAGAAAAATTGCCTTTAGCTAAAAACGGTAAGAAACCAATAACGATTTTACAAATTAAAAAAGCTACTGCTTTAAACTGCTTGCGAAAACCTAAAGTTCTTGCGACAAAATATACCTAAAAAAACCTATAACCAATACTTCGGGTCTTTGAATTATTGTTGCTTTTTAAGCTTTTGTGCACAGGCTTTGAAGAATCATGCTTTTGCTTTTAAAAATATTTCAGAGCGCACCGCACAAAAACCGAGAACCGCAAAACTGCGCCTTAAATGCCGTCCAGTGCAGCGAAGCGGAACGGTGCTGCAACGCCTTGTTAGGCTTTGTTGTATTTATACTAATTCATTGACTAATTTATTAGTTCAACTCTAAGAAAGTACAAAACCTATTTAAAAATTAATTTTGCAATATAAAATACAAGTAAAGATTCAATGACAATTGGAATACCAATTATAAAACAAGAAAAGGCAAAGGGAACACCAGCATATGAATTTAGATCTATTGATAAGAAAGACATGGCCGGAGCTAGGATCATAATTATAAAAAATGAAGGTAACTCAATTAAAAACTCTCCGCAATTAGCAAGGAAGTTAAAATGCCACCACACCCCCGGATGTAATTCCCAATCAGTTTCTGGTGGAACAAAACCCATACCTCGACCGCGAATTTGAAAAAAACAAATAATTAGAAAAATAGTAGTTAATAGTGACAGCAGTAATGGTATATGTTTCATATGGGCCTAACGTTAAGTTCAGCGGCAGCTTTTAAGTTGCGGTTTTGTGGAATGCTTTTGCGTAGCAAAACCACAAAAGTGCGACTTAAAAGCTGTCCAAGGAGCGAAGCGACTGATGCTGCAACGCCTTGTTAATAATTTGATGGTTTAAAAATTAGTAGGGCTCGTATTTTTAAACCTGTAACTACTTGTGCCAGATAAGAAGTACTGCGCTCAAGAATACTGCATTTACTCTTATTGGCAATAGTGCAAAAAGAACACGCACTTTTGGCCGATGCATATTTTTTAGAAACTACCTGCCTATGTATTTCACAAAACCTGCACCGCCAACATATTACAGACTTGTTAGTAGCGTGTTGGGTAGAACACTAAACTTTCTGCGAACGAATAACGATTTCGTTTGGAACACAAAACCCCGAAAAGCAAAAGGCTGCAATTACAAACTTCCCAAGTACGACTTTCTCTTAGCGTAAACACAATCCAGAAGTAATATTACCTTTACGCCAAAGAATAACTAAAACAAAAACTCGAATTCTTAACGCCGAGCTAAGCGGCAGTTTTTGTGTTGTGATTTTGTGATAAAAATTTGCGCAGCGAATTTCACAAAAGCGCAACGCAAAAACTGTCCAAGGAGCGTAGCGACTGATGCTTGAGCGATTTGTTATGGAAATTCACACTAAGACGATTTAATTTTAAAGTTATATTTTACATCTTTCCAGCTAGCCACTGGCTGACCATCTTGAGTGGCTGGAGTAAATTTACATGGACTGAACATTTTAATTGCTGTCTCATCAAGAGCCGTATAGCCGCTACTTTCTTTAACTTTTGCCTCAGTAACATTACCTTTAAGATCAATATGCAAACTAATCATTGAAACTCCCTGCTCACCTGCTAAAAGTGAGTCTTTGGGATAAAAAGGCTTAATACAATTTGAAGAAATTATATTAGCAGTAACAAACCCATCTTTGCTGGTTTGATCTGCATGTGTTGGGAATGCCAAAATAAAATAAAGAACTGAAAGTTTTAAGACTATATTTCTCACTATTTTCTCCACAAAGCCGCGACTTAAAAACTGTCCGATGCAACGACTTGTTATATTCTTAATTAAATTTCCAAAATTGATTAATGGAAAATACAGATAAAAGTTAATTTTATTTGAATTCAAGGCTGTTTAATTTACAAAACTTTGCAGCACTTCCAGGCCAAGGTTTATCAATATAAGCATCAACGGTAACAGGTGTTTTGGCAGCATAAGCAGCTAAAACCATACTGAAATTAGATTGAAAACCGACATCAGATTTTGCAAGCCAGTAACCATCAATGCATTCTGTTATTGGATTTGCAACTTTGAAGATTACCCATTCATTTGAAGTATATGAGGCCATATAAGAAATGGTTGTCGATGAAGTTATGGTTGCAGCCATAACATGGTGCGCAGAAAAAATTGTGGCTAGAGCAAAAAGTTTTAATTTCATAGTCTTGTTTCCGATTGATGATATAACGCGAAGGTAAACGGCGCCGCTTGCGGCGTCCAATGGAGCGAAGCGGAATGAGTTTCACCGCCTTGTTATAACAAACTGTAATTGCTTTCAGAACGCACTTTCAAAAATAAAACCGATAAAACTCATTGCCTGAAAC
>JANYIO010000120.1 GCA_025362015.1 Gammaproteobacteria bacterium
AGGAGGCTGATGCCTCCTTTGTTGTTTTTATTAATTATATTTAAAGGGCGGATTGTTATCACTTTGCCTCATCAAGCCGCCAGACTAACTTCGCCTGAAATCTGCAAGCAACTGCTATCCCGTCTTCCGTACAAGGAGAAAAGGCCCAGTTATGTTGTGCATGTTTTATCGCAGCAACATCAAGACGATCTGAGCCGCTAGTAGAAATAAGTTTAACATCGGTGACCCTGCCATCGGCAGTAACCAAAAGACTCAGGCCTGTAACACCTTCTTCACCCAAGCGAGTTGATGCTGTGGGGTATTCGGGCTTGGTTGTTCTAATAAGCTTAGGTTTAGTAATTGAAGAGGCCTGACGGTCTTTCCTGTCGGACGGAGTTACTTGTGGATGGTCAACTTCTGGCGGATAGTCAATCGGAATGACAGGAGTTGTTGGAAAAGTAATGACATCAATTAATCGTTTTGAGGTTGAATCTGGTTCTTTGGGTGTTGGCAGCGGGTCCACGATAATTTTTTCCTGGATTATCTGGACGGGATCGGGTGTGGCATAGATTGTACCTATTTTGCTGCCCAGCCCACTAATAAGTCCTGCAATTAACAGGGCATGAAAAGCTATAACAAAGAAGAAGCCTAGCGATCTTTGTTGTACGTTTTGTTGAATGTGATATGACATATTATTGTTTCCATCTTGAAGAGTTTGTCTGCAAAAAAATGGTGTTTTGATACAAACAATCCAGTGGTTCGGTAGTTGTATCCACCATTTTCCGGAGTTTGCACCTAAGGCGTCATTGCCCAGGTTATTTGAGTATAGACACGGTTGAATATTTTGAAGCTTTAGGCGACATGTTTGTTTAGAGTAAATTTGAATTATGGGCGATAAGTAGTGTCAATCTTTTCGCGATACACCATGTTTTTAGGAGAGCATCATGAAATACACATTTTTTATTATATTTATAATGATTGGTTTTACCGCATGTAACTTTACCAAGCCTCATGAAAAGGTTGCCCAGGAACAGGCGCAGCATGCGGGTCTGTCGGCCGATGCTAAATCACACTTTGACGCTACCTTTATTTCACCTGCGGTTAATTTTGCGCAGTACAAAAAACTTAAAGTAGATGATCTTGATTTAACACAAGCCAAAATAATAAAGCCTGACACGCAAGCTATTGGTCAAGACCTCTGGGAGTTAAATGATGAGGACAAACATTATTATCAAGCTAAATATTCGGCTGCTGTACAGAAAAGTTTATTTGATTCTGGTTTATATTTGACCGCTACAGACGTCGGTGTAGATACGCTTAGATTGAAAGCAAAAATTACGCAAATCGCTCCTCATGCATCTAAAGATGATTTCAAAGGGCGCCCTAACTTAATGAAAGTTTACAGTGAGGGTTTTGGTCGTATGACAGTTGTTTTTGAAATCTACGATTCTGTTTCTGATAAGCTAGTTGCTACTGCGACAGACGAACACGATTTGGGCTCAATATGGGAAGAAAATAATCGCGCACAAAATAATCTACAAATTCGTTTGGCATTTGATTTTTGGTTAAATAACTTAGGGAAAGAGTTGGCGGAAACAGCGAAGAAATAGATTGTAGTAGTTCTTCCTTGCCGAGTTAATACTCGGCTTTTTTATATTCCGATCCATAAATCTGTTAGACTGAATGCCTAATATATCCACAAAACAAAGATCTTACTAAGGCATAAATTTCATGGCGCAATTAGAAAACCTGACAATCAATGAATTATCTGTAGGTTTGGTAAAGACCTACAGTAAAACCCTCGCGCAAAAAGATATTATTTTATTTGCGGCATGCTCAGGCGATGTTAATCCTGTGCATTTAGATAAAGATTATGCTGCTACAACACCTTTTGGTGAGCCAATCGCTCATGGTATGTGGACGGGCGCTTTAATTTCTGCTGCTATAGCCACGCAGCTGCCTGGTCCAGGTTCGGTCTATCGCAGCCAAAGTTTGATTTTTAAACATCCGGTAAAAGTAGGTGACACAGTTACAGTAACGCTTAGCGTGAGTGAAATCAAAGAACGAATTAAATTGGTTGTTTTGGATTGCGAAGCACATAATCAGGATGGAAAATTAATTGCGAAGGGCGTTGCCGAAGTGATTGCGCCGAGTGAGAAACAAATTATTGTGGTGCCTGTTTTGCCAGAAATTGTTGCAGGTTAATGTTGTTATTGATAAAACTTTAATTTCGTGGAAATTTTTATTTCAGTGGCTGAAATAGCTTCAGCCCGTAATTTTTTAGTGATTGATGTTTTGCGTCTTGACGATATTTTTCAAAATGTTCGGCGCTTTGAAATTCCAGAATATGAATTTCTTCACCTGAGCCATCGGTATTTCTCTGGGTCTCGAAAGCAGTAAGAAATCGTCCCTGGTGTTCGAGCATGATTTTTGCGGCTTCGCGTTCGAATTTTTCTAAGGCAGAAAAATTTATGACTTGAATTTTTGCGAATACGTGAATCATTCTGTTTGCTCCCCGCTCTTATACTTCGCGTGCTTACTTTATTAGTACCTGCTCATTTTATTTGTTTTAATAGCTACTCGGCTTCTTCATCCTCTTCCTCTTCCTCGGTAATAGCTACCGGCCAACCGCCTAATTCTTTCCATTTGTTAACGATTGCACAAAATAAATCAGCAGTGAGTTCAGCATCATAAGCAGCGGAATGCGCTGAGCTGTTACTGAATTCAAGACCTGCGGTGCGGCAGGCTTTGGCAAGTACAGTTTGACCGAAGGCGAGGCCCGCAAGGGTGGCAGTATCAAATACGCTGAAAGGATGGAAAGGGCTGCGTTTAATATCGCAACGAACAATAGCAGCGTTTAAAAAATTCAAATCAAAATGTGCATTGTGGCCAACAACAATGGCGCGAGTGCAGCCATTTTGTTTCACTGCGCGACGCACGGCTTGCATCATGTCAGTCAGTGCCATGAGCTCTGGTTCAGCCATGCGCTCCGGATCGTCTAAATCTATGCCGGTAAAATCCAGGGCAGCTTTTTCGATGTTGGCGCCTTCAAAAGGTTCTATCTCGAAGGCGAAGGTTTCGTGGCGATGGATTAAACCGTCATCATCCATACGAATAGTTACTGCGGCAATTTCCAGTAAAGCGTCCCTATCAGGATCAAAACCGCCAGTTTCAACATCGATAATCACAGGCAAAAAGCCACGAAAACGCTGGGCAAGGGGCGAAGAGGGATTTTTCGGGTTTTCAGGAGGGTTCACAGATTTGCCTTATGCATTTTTCAGCGTTTGATTAAGAAGTTGCCAGCGCAGGTTTTCACCGGCACGGAGCGGAATTAAATTTTGATCGCCCATTGTAAGGCTTTCCGGTGCTTTCCAGTCAGCTTTAATCAGGGTGATTTTGTCACTATTGCGTGGCAACTGATAAAAGTCAGGACCAAAGTGACTGGCAAAACCTTCCAGCTTGTCGAGCGCGCCGGCATCGGCAAAGGCTTCTGCATATAATTCAATGGCAGCGTAAGCGGTATAGCTACCGGCGCAGCCGCAGGCAGCTTCTTTTTTATCTTGAGCATGGGGCGCAGAATCTGTACCTAAAAAGAATTTGGGGTTAGCGCTGGTTACCGCTTTAATTAAGGCTGCTTGATGAGTGCTGCGTTTTAAAATGGGCAAACAATAGTAGTGCGGGCGAATTCCACCCGCGAGCATATGGTTGCGGTTGTAAAGCAAGTGGTGTGCGGTGATTGTGGCAGCAACATTGCTTGGTGCGTGCGCAATAAATTCCGCAGAATCTGCCGTGGTGATGTGCTCAAGTACCATTTTCAAGGCGGGAAATTTTTGCACCAGCTGGCTGAAAGTTCGCTCCAGAAACACTTTTTCGCGGTCAAAAATATCAATCGTTGAATCGGTGACTTCACCGTGTAATAGAAACGGCATATTCACTTTTTGCATGGCTTCTAATACGGGGTAAATCTTTGTCAGGTCAGTCACGCCTGAATCTGAGTTGGTGGTGGCCCCCGCCGGGTAAAGTTTGCAGGCGGTAATACCTGCGGCTTTAGCTTTGGCGATTTCGGCGGGGTCAGTTTTGTCCGTAAGATAGAGCACCATCAAGGGTTCAAATGAGTTGCCCACAGGGCGAGCGGCCAGGATACGCGCCTTGTAAGCCAGAGCTTGAGCTGTGTCCATTACCGGCGGTATCAGGTTGGGCATCACTATGGCGCGTTTGAATTGCCGTGCTGCGTCTACAACCGTGCGGTTAAGGGCAGTGCCATCCCGTAAATGGATATGCCAATCATCGGGGCGGGTAAGGGTAATTTGCTCTGGCATAAGACCTATCTCTTGGGGATTAAACGCTTACGGGATTGAGGTGGCGGCATGCTACCAAAATTGCAGCTAATACGCAGCCGCTAGTTCCTTGCCTATACTGTTTAAACATCTTCTTGATGACGCTATGGCTATGTTGAAACGGCTCTTATGTTGAAGCTATCTTTATATTGAAGCGATCTTTATGTTGAAACACTCTTTTATATCGAATCTGTCCCAATGTTAATTTTGCGTCGGGTTTTAGTTCTGTGGTTTGTGCCCTGGTTTTTCGCCAGTAGCACTGCCGCGCAACTTTTCAAAGCGGAGCTGACTGCTTCAGAGTGGAAGGCGGTCACTGCGGCGGCGCCTGTTTGCAGCATCGCCCATAATATTCCCGGTTTTGGGCGGGCGGTGTTTGTGCATACTCCGAGTAAGGGGGAAACTTTTTATGTCGAGTCACAGAGCAAAATTATTTTCCCTGTCGGGGAAGTCGATATAGAAACATTGCCACCGGTATGGCGCAGCGATCTTATGTCGGTAAGTCTTGGAAAAGTGATGGCGGTTGTAGGCACTCAACCGATAAAAATGGAAGCAGCACAAACTGCCCCCTTACTTGCACAACTAATTCATGGGGTTAGCATTGTGTTCACTTCGTTGCCAGTGATAGCAAAAAACAAATCAAGTTTGACGCAGGAAGGTGCAGGTGTGAAGCGTGCGATGCGTTTGGTGTTAGAAGTTAAAAATTTTGCACCGGCTTATAAAATTTATCAGCAATGCACAGGCGAACTCGTTGCGTCTGCCGTAGAAAAAATAGAAGGTTTGCGTTCAGCGAAGACCGTGGAATTATCCAGAATGAAAGGCTATATCAAACGCGATGCCGCGCTTTATAGTGATTCAATTGTGGATCATAGCGGTCCTCGTGTGGGGGAAAAAATATTAACGGCAGATGAAGAGTTAGCTAAAGTCATGGGTTTAATCAAGCGTGACACTGCACTTTATGGTGCTACTGTTGCCGGTAAAAAGAATAGTCGTGCGAAGGAGCAAATATTTGCAGCAGATATTATGAGTGCCGATTGGAAGCCGGTCTCCAATCCTTTCGCTTGTAGCATTACTCATAGTATTCCCGGCTTTGGTAAAGCAAGCTTGTCACACAAGGCGGGCGGTGAAGAGATATTTTATATTGAATCACAGGGTAAAATTATTTTCCCTGCAGGCGATACCAGTATCGACACTTTGCCACCGGTATGGCGAAATAATTTGCTGCCAATTAATCTTGGATCTGTAAATGCTGTTGCCGGAAAACAGCCAATTACTTTGGCGAGCAGTAAAATTGCACAAGTGGTTTCGCAATTATCAAATGGTGTGAAAGTCATGTTTAGCTCGTCGGACCTAATAGAAAAAAAAATTAACAATGCTTCCGTTGTGGATTTAGGTGTGATGCGTGTAGTACTTGAATCGAAAAATTTTGCTGGCGCATATAAAAATTATCAGCAATGCATTGGCGAGCTTATTAACTATACATTTGCTCAAGTTGCCCGCACATTAATTAATTACTCAGAAAAACCTCAGGGTTTAACCGCAGCAACAAAAGTAGAGTTATCCAAGGTGGCGCGTTATGTAAGAGCTGATCAAAAAGTGATAAGAATTTTGGTGGATGCTCACAGCGACAATGCGGAGGCCGTTAACATTAATGAAGCTATCTCTAAACAATATGCAGATTGGGTGTCCGCCTATTTGGTGGGTCAAGGTGTTCCTGCGGATAAAATCACCAGCCGTTGGCACGGTGAAAAATTTCCCATCGCTACTAATAAAACCGCTCAGGGGCGGGCACAAAATCGCCGTGTAACAGTGCGTTTGGAGACGGAGGAAACACAGCAGGAAAATGAGAAAAATGCAGCAGCAAGAAAGGCTGCTTTGGAAGCGGAAAAATTAAATCCTGATAAAGGTAAGTTAACGCCTGAAGATATTAATAAAATGGTTGAGGGTTTAGATTTAATTCCACAATAATTAAACCCTATGATGGTGGCTTACATCTCAATTTTAATAAGTAATATGCTCCGTTATTTCCTGCAAGATACGAACCATTTTTTTAAGAAGCTGTCTTAGACGTTTGATGCTGGTTTTGACACGGTTGTGTTTTTTATTCATCATTTTTTTATTCAAGGGAATTTTTTAAATTGGTCTTTGTCATAACTGTCGCATAATTCCACTGCTTAAGTGGATTAAGATTAATATGATATGGAGAAAAAGTATGAAAAGTTTGTGGGTTAGTTGCACACACTTAATCGTTCGTTGTGCAAGTATTTCTGTTGCAGTAACCAGTCTTGCTGTTTTCAGTGCCGAGGCGGCAACACTGCCTGATTTTAGTGATTTAATCGAAAAAGCATCGCCAGCTGTAGTGAAAATTACCGCTGTAACCAAGGCTCGCCAAATACATTCGGGCCCACACAATCGCAACCCGTACAATCAAACACCACAAGATCTTCCTCCAGATATCCCCGAAATTTTCCGTGAGTTATTAGAGCAACGGCAAATGCCGCAACAGGATCGTGGTTCATTAGGTTCAGGTTTTATTATTTCTGATGACGGTTATGTGTTAACTAATAATCATGTCATCAGTGAGGCCGATGAAATCAAAGTTGTTATGAGTGATCAACGCGAATTTGACGCAAAATTAATCGGAACGGATGAGCGTTCTGACATAGCGTTATTAAAAATTAACGCAAAAAAATTGCCAGTATTAGTATTAGCAAAAAATGAAATATTAAAGGTAGGACAGTGGGTAGTTGCTATTGGTTCACCTTTTGGTTTGGATTATTCTGCTAGTGCCGGTATTGTGAGTGCAATTGGGCGCAGTATCCCCTCTGAGACTCACGAAAATACCTATGTCCCTTTTATTCAAACGGATGTTGCGATTAACCCTGGTAATTCAGGTGGGCCGTTATTTAATATGGACGGTGACGTGGTAGGAATTAACTCACAAATTTTCACACCCTCGGGAGGTTCTGTTGGCTTGTCATTTGCCATTCCTGCCTCGGTTGCGTTAGATGTAGTCGCGCAATTAAAAGATAAGGGCCATGTTGATCGTGGTTGGTTGGGCGTCACTATTCAAGATGTCGATAAAGACTTGGCGAGTTCTTATGGTCTGGATAAAGCGCAAGGTGCACTCGTTGCTGACGTCGATCCGAAAGGCCCTGCCGCAAAAGCTGGTGTAAAAGCAGGTGATTTAATTATTACGTTTAACAATGAAACTATTCATACGTCGGCGGATTTGCCGCACATTGTTGGCCGTTTGGTGCCTAATACAAAAGTGTCTTTTGACATTATTCGCAAAGGAGTAAAAGAAACGCTGAGTGTTACTGTCGGTAAGTTACCGGTAAGCCCGGCACAAGCACTGCGCAATCAGGAAGATGTGTCAGACGAAAATAAAACCGATGTTGCAGGTTTAACGGTTGCACCGCTTGAGGCTAATACCCAGAGCAAAGAGGCTGGCGTGCAAGTTTTGTTTGTGGCTCCTGATAGCCCAGCGCAACGAGCTGGTTTAATCCGTGGCGATATCATCACACAATTAAATTTTATTGATGTGGATTCAGTGGTCAGCTACAACAAAGTGCTCGCAACTTTACCCAAAAATATACCTAAAGCAATTCGGTTTTTACGTCAGGGCAATCCCTTATTTAGATCCATCACCATAAAATAATCGCATTAAGAAGCTGCGATCAATCTTCACAATCAGGCCAGTACAAGCTGGCCTTTTTTTCGTTATTAGATTCATAGGGCTTAGGGTTTAGGGCAAGTCAGTAAAAATCTTAGGCAAGAGAAAATTTGTTCAACCCGCTATAATGCCGCCTCTTGTATTATTGAGTTCTATGAGTTTATGCAAACCCCCGTATTTACCCGTGCATTACTTGCTCCGCGTCATTGGCCTGCCTGGTTGCTCATGGGTTTTTGGTTTTTGCTTGCACAACTGCCTTATCGCATACAATTTTATCTGCCTTATCTGATTGCACCGTTGTTGCGCTACAATAAAAAACGCTTAAATTTGGCTCAGACTAATTTGCGATTATGTTTTCCCGAGTTGAGTGATCAAGAGCGTGAATCGCTTTTGGATGAGACTCTGCATTCTACCGCTATGGCGATTTTTGAAACAGGCATTGCGTGGTTTTGGCCGCTGTGGCGTATTCGTCGCCTATTCACCATCTCTGGACTTGAACACATTAACGCAGCCGAGCGCGAGGGACAGGGAGCGCTGCTTTTGAGTTTACATTTCACCACTCTGGATATAGGGAGTGCCATGTTAGGTGCCTATGTAAATTACGATGGTATGTATCGTCCTCATGACAACGTTGTATACGATTATATGCAGAAAACCCGACGTGAGGCTTATTGTCGTGGGGGTACCGCATTTCATCGCGAGAAAGTGCGTGGCATGATCAATCGTCTGCGTAAAGGACGAATGATCTGGTACGCGCCTGATCGTGATCTCGGTGAAAAGCTGAGTGTTTTTGTGCCTTTTTTTGGTGTCCAAACTGCGACTGTCACTGCCACTGCTCAATTTGCGCGCATGGGGCGGGCAAGAATAATTCCTTTTACACAAAAACGATTAGTCAAGGGTAAGGGGTATGAGCTAGTTATTCACCCGCCTTTTGAAAACTATCCATCGGGTGATGAATATCAGGATGCTTTACGCGTCAGTCAATTTATGGAAACGGAAATTCGCAAAATCCCGGGTCAATATTTTTGGGCCCAGCCACGCTTTAAAACAAGGCCAGAAGGAGAGGCAAAAATTTATTAGCAATTCGCGAATTTTGATACCTGCGACACTATCGATAAGTTAAAGATAAAATAAAATTCCATTTTATAAAACCAAACTTGATAAGTGGGTGGCATCAAATTTATGATAAGGAAAAACTATGAGCAATTTAGAAATAGTGCCATTGAGCTGCAACAGATACTAAAGTCTTCCCAGGCTCATGCTGCAAAAGAGTTTTTGTCCAGTGATCTCGGGGTACTTTTAGAAAAAATAATAGTCAGTAGTAGTGATTTTGGAATCGTGCAGGAAGTTCCAAAGTTTGAAATCATGGCGCGAGGGATTTTACCGATAGCAGAGCAGGCTTATTTTAATTTTTATAGTCTTGCAAGATTTGATCAGGAAGAAAAATCAAGCGAATTAATGGCTCACTAGAAAAGGTGCAAGAGAAGCGTAAAGCAACTTCAATTGCCTTGATTGTGTTGCCTGGAAAATAAAAATGCGTTAATGCTAGCGATCTTTTACCGCTAGCCAATGCTATACCCCCATACCAATTGTCCCCAAATAAGTAGTATACAAACATTGCCAGCCATAAAAGCTTTCATGCGATGAATAACATTGTTACTAGTGATATGAATCCAGCTATGGGTTATGCGTGCGGCAACAAAAATCCAACTGAAAATAATCATTGCCATGCTTTCTAAGTGGAGCGCGATGGCAAGTGTGCCTGCCGCATAAAAAAGCACTGGAACTTCAAATAAATTGCTGTAATTGCGTGCTGCTTGAATAACTTTGGCTGGCGCTTCGGCGCCTGAGTTAAAGCGAAAGTAGCTTAATTTTAATTCGCCTGCTTTTATAGCGTGTACACGTAGCCTAAACATGTAAAGAGCTACGCCGAAAGTGAGTAAAATCATCGCGAACATTGAGTAGATCATAATGGTACCCGATAGTTGTTATTAATATCAACGTAAGATGATCGATTTTAATGCGGCTGCAGGAGTGGTCTGTGCGATTGGTGTGGTTTCTGTATAATGCCTGTTTTTAGGTTAGTGTACATCCTGTTTAACATTCTATTTTGCATTTTCAAAGTATTTAACATCTACCCAAAATATTTAACATCTAAAGGTTAATTTCATGATTATCAAACCAAAAGTTCGCGGTTTTATTTGTATTAATGCGCACCCACAAGGTTGTGCGGCCAATGTACAAGAGCAAATCGCTTTCACGAAAGCACAAGGCCCCATCGCTGGCGGACCTAAAAAGGTGTTGGTTCTTGGTTGTTCTACTGGCTATGGCTTAGCGTCGCGTATCACCGCAGCTTTTGGTAGTGGTGCTGACACTTTAGGGGTTTGTTTTGAAAAGCCACCAACAGATAGCAAATGTGCTTCTGCTGGCTATTACAATACTTCAGCATTTCATGATGTGGCGAAAGATGCTGGTTTGAATGCGCAAACGATTAATGGTGATGCTTTCTCAGATGAGTGCAAAGCGCAAGTACTTGAACTACTGAAAAATTGCATAGGCAAAGTAGATTTAGTGGTTTATAGCTTGGCGTCACCACGCCGTACGGATCCTAAAACGGGTGTGGTTTATTCTTCTGTACTGAAACCTATTGGTCAGGGTTATAGCGCTAAAAATTTAAATACTGACTCACTTAAAATTGCCGATATCACTGTAGAGCCAGCCAACGAACAAGAAATTGCCGACACCGTTAAAGTAATGGGTGGTGAAGATTGGGAGCTGTGGATTGATGCTTTGCAGGGAGCTGATTTATTGGCGAATAATTTTCAAACGGTTGCTTATACATATTTAGGCGACAAGTTAACCTGGCCTATCTACGGTCATGCCACCATCGGGAAAGCGAAAGAGGATTTGGATCGCGTAGCAAAAACCATGAGTGCGAAATTGACGAGTGTGAATGGTAAGGCGCGCGTTGCTGTGCTTAAAGCTTTGGTAACTCAGGCAAGTTCAGCGATTCCGGTAATGCCTTTGTATTTGTCGATTTTAATAAAAGTAATGAAAGAAAACGGTACTAATGAAGGTTGCGTTGAACAAATTCAACGTTTATTTACCGAGTGTTTGTACAACGCCAATCCACGTTTGGATGCTGCTGGTCGTTACCGTGTAGACAACAAAGAGCTTGAGCCAGCTGTGCAAGCGAAAGTAGAAGCAATTTGGCCGCAAGTAACAGAAGAGAATTTATTCGAGATTACTGATCACAAAGGCTATCGCGATGACTTTTTGAAACTGTTTGGTTTTGGCGTCGCGTCAATTGATTACGATGTTGAAACCAGTTCTTTGGTTGAAACAAATTTTTAAATGGTGTTTGTAAGCTCCCTTGGACCTAAAGTGCAAGGGAGTTTTTATTGTTAGAGATCCAACATGCGTAAACGAATTGCGATTGATATGGATGAAACTATCTGCGATACAATGTCCCGTCAATTGGATTGGTACAATCAAGAATTTAACCAGAGTCTGAAAAAAACGGATTTATTCGGCACTAAAATTTATCAATGTGTTCAGTCTGAGCATGTTCCTCGTGTACGCTCATATCCCGATAATCCAGATTTTTTTGTTGATATCCCTCCGTATGAAAATGCTATTTCTGTTATCCAGGAATTGAGTCAGCATTACGATATTTTTATTGCTACTGCAGCGATGGAGCACCCGGCATCCTTTGCACCAAAATATGAATGGCTAGGGAAATACTTACCATTTTTATCGCCAATGAATTTTATTTTTTGTGGCCAGAAAAGTGTTGTGTACGCCGATTATTTAATTGACGATAGCTCTCGTCATTTTCAGGATTTTGCCGGTAAAGGAATTCTATTTTCGGCGCCGCATAATATGAATGAAGTGGTGGATGTGAGGGTGAATAGCTGGTTAGAGGTGAAAGCGCTATTTTTGAATCAATAGCACTGATGTCCTTCTGCTTACTTTAAAGCTTCCAGGTATCGATCAGAGCGAGGCAAATAATAATTATCGTAATTAAATGACATTACCACATTGCGCGCACGACCAATCACTTCCTGACGCGGCACAAAGCCAATAACACGAGAGTCGGCACTATTGTCGCGGTTATCTCCCAGCATTAAGTAATGGTCGGCAGGGACTACTACTGCGGGGAAGTTGGCGAAGCTGTGATTATTGGGGTCGCTAATCCGTATTTTGTGGGTGATTCCAAATAAGTGCTCAAATTTGTCGCTGGCAGTGTTCGTGTTTTCGTAAGTAATTGTTTGGCCATTAATAGACAGCTGGTTGTTGTTCATAGCAACGACATCGCCTGGTAAACCCACAACACGTTTTACCAAGCGTTTGTCTGATGCTTTTGAATCAAACACGACAATATCGCCGCGCTCAGGATCGCCGAGTTTTATCAGGGAAATGTGAGTGAAAGGGAAGTGTAAATCGTAAGCTATTTTGTTGATAGCAATGCGGTCGCCCTCAATAATAGTGGGGTTCATAGAGCCTGTCGGGACTGTGTTCCAGTCGGCCAAAGCGCTTCTAAATACCAACATGAGTGTAACAAAGACAATAAATGATTTATTTTCGCGCCATAACGAATAAATTTGTTGCTGCATAAAAGTTTCCTGTTAATCCCGGGGTGTAAGTTTCTTTCCGTCAATGTTGACCTATTGGTAATTCAAAAGTTCATAGGTTTTTAGGTAGGAATCATATTTGCCATTTGGTGAAATCTAGGTCAATTGTTGATGTTTTGCCTGTGAAAAGTTGTTTTTCTCGACGTTAACTACGTCAATTTTTAGCACAAAAGGAGATTAAGTTAAGGATAATGCAAATAAGCCGTTAAAAAAGCGCAGAAATTTTTGACGGTTAACGGTATGCTAGTGAGGATATCTATTTGATACTGTGAATGTTTTGTCGGGAGCTGACATGTTATATACCCTCAAAGAGCTGTTTGCCAAGTTAGGTTTACCCAACTCCCCTAGTGATATAGATGCTTTCATTAAGCGTCATCATCCGCTGCCACAAGCGGAGCCTTTAGCAAATGCCAGCTTCTGGACCCCGGAACAGGCAGCGTTCTTGCGCGAGGCACGTCAACCTTATTCCGATTGGGAAGAAGTTGTTGATGAGTTGAATGGTTTGCTACGCGACTAAAGATAACTGCGTAAACCAGTATAAATAGCGCATCTCTGCAATGGAATGCGCTATTTTTTTGTCTGTAAAACGGTAATAACAATGATGGTGTGAGGTAGGAATGCTGAAGGTTGGTTGTGTCGGACTCTGACATGGCGTGCAATAGGTAAATAAGCTAGAATGCCCGCCATTCGCGGTGACCCCCGTTCCACGGGGCTAGCTAACTCTACAACTCCCATAAAGACTCATATTCCCTGTGACTGACCTAAGCCATATCCGTAATTTTTCAATCATTGCCCACATTGACCACGGTAAATCAACCATTGCTGATCGCTTTATTCAGATGTGCGGTGGTTTGAGCGAGCGTGAAATGGAAGCCCAAGTGCTGGATTCCATGGATCTGGAGCGCGAACGCGGTATTACCATCAAAGCCCACAGCGTAACGCTGTTTTACACGGCACGCGATGGCAAAACCTATCAACTCAACTTTATTGATACGCCCGGCCACGTGGACTTTACCTATGAGGTTTCGCGTTCATTGGCGGCCTGTGAAGGTGCGCTATTGGTTGTGGACGCGGCACAAGGTGTGGAGGCGCAATCAGTTGCTAACTGTTACACCGCCTTAGAGCAGGGTTTAGAAGTTATTCCTGTGCTGAACAAAATGGATTTGCCGCAAGTAGAACCTGATCGTGTAGCGCAAGAAATTGAAGATATTATCGGCATTGATGCGAGCGAAGCAGTGCGCTGTTCGGCCAAGTCTGGTATGGGTATGGAAGACGTGTTAGAAGAGTTAGTACGTTTAGTTCCCCCACCTGTTGGCGACGTCGATGCACCTTTGCAGGCGCTCATTATCGATTCTTGGTTCGATAATTATTTGGGTGTGGTTTCCTTAGTTCGTGTTAAACACGGCACCTTGCGCATTAAAGATAAAATTATTCTGAAAACGATTGGTAAATCTCAAATTGTGGATGGTGTTGGTGTATTCAGCCCAAAACTCACGCAATTAAGAGAATTAAAAGCTGGTGAGGTAGGTTTTGTCGTTGCCGGCATCAAGGACATTCACGGCGCGCCAGTGGGTGACACCATTACTCATGCCTCTACGCCAGATGTGTTAGCGCTCGATGGTTTCCAAAAAATTAAACCGCAAGTTTATGCTGGTATGTTTCCCGTTAGTTCGGACGATTTTGAAGATTTCCGTGAGGCTTTGGCAAAACTAACGTTGAATGATGCGTCTTTGTTTTACGAGCCTGAGAGTTCCGATGCGCTCGGTTTTGGTTTCCGTTGCGGTTTCCTTGGCATGTTGCACATGGAAATTATTCAAGAGCGTCTGGAGCGCGAATACAATTTAGACTTAATCACCACCGCGCCGACTGTGGTGTATGAAGTGGTGAATAATAAAGGTGAAACTATTTACGTGGATAACCCGTCCAAGCTTCCGGAACCGGGTTTAATTCAAGAAATGCGTGAGCCAATTGTTGAAGCAAATATTCTTGTGCCGCAAGAACATTTGGGCAACGTGATCACGCTCTGTATTGAAAAGCGCGGCACGCAAAAAGATTTACAGTTTACCGGTTCACAAGTCGCAGTTCGTTACGAACTGCCGATGAACGAAGTTGTGACTGACTTCTTTGATCGACTTAAATCGGTAAGCCGTGGTTTTGCATCGTTGGATTATAGTTTTATACGCTTTCAACCGGCGAACTTAGTTCGTCTTGACGTGTTAATTAACGGCGAAAAAGTGGATGCCTTGGCAATTATTGTACATCGCGATAAAGCGCATAAAATCGGCCATGCATTGACTGACAAAATGAAAGAATTAATTCCACGGCAAATGTACGATGTGGCAATTCAGGCTGCTATTGGTGGTCAAATAGTCGCGCGTTCTACGGTTAAAGCCTTGCGTAAAGATGTAACCGCCAAATGTTATGGTGGTGATGCTACTCGTAAGAAAAAACTGTTGGAAAAACAAAAAGCAGGAAAGAAACGGATGAAGCAAGTGGGCAACGTAGAAATACCCCAAGCTGCATTTTTTGCCGTTTTGAAAATTGATAACTAATTAGTAAAGGAAATTGAATGAACGTTAATCTCCCTTTGATTCTGACGCTTGCAGTACTTATCACCGGCGTTATCTGGCTATTTGATCTGGTGGTATTGGCGCGCCCGCGTAAGAAAAAATTGGCAGCTGTTGAACTGCAATTTCAAAAAATTGAAATTGCAGAACAGTACAAGCAAGAAGCTTATCAATTGGCTAAAGCTACGGCGAGTAAAGAGCCTTTATTGGTTGAGTATGCCAAATCGTTTTTTCCCGTGTTGTTTATCGTATTTTTCTTACGTTCATTTTTAGTAGAGCCCTTTCAAATTCCTTCCGGCTCTATGATCCCTACCTTGCAAGTTGGCGATTTTATTTTGGTGAATAAATTTGCTTATGGTTTGCGGGTACCGGTTTTGAATAAAACTTTTATTCCTGTCAGTAAACCCAAGCGTGGCGATGTAATGGTGTTTTTCCCGCCACATCATCCAGACACTTATTATATTAAACGTGTGATTGGCTTACCCGGCGATGAAATTTCATATGTAAGTCATCAGTTAACGATTAATGGCAAGGTTGTGCCAGAGAAATTACAGGCTATGCTTCCAGTAGGTGAGCCTACGTTTCGGTTAGTCACTGAAACGATTGATGGTAAAGAGTTCACCGCGTACAAGCATTTGGTACCTGGCTATTTAAGTCGTCGCGGTGCCTGGAAAGTGCCAGCAGGGCACTACTTTATGATGGGTGATAATCGCGATAACAGTGCTGATAGTCGCGATTGGGGGTTTGTTTCAGAAGATGCAATCGTTGGTAAAGCATTCGCAGTCTGGATGCATTGGGAAAGTTTTTTCAGTATTCCAAGCTTTGACCATGTAGGTGTTGTTCAATAATTAATGATTCACTTTCAGGTATTTTTATGAACAGTTTACAAAAACAACGCGGTATTGGCTTGATTAATTTAGTCTTCTTGTTAGTTGTTTGCGCTTTTTGTGGCACTTTTGCTTTTAAAGTTGTGCCTATGTATGCAGACAATCGTTATGTGATTACCGGTCTCAGGGAGCTGGTTGAACCTGGGACGCAATTGGAACAGATGTCGGATGCCGAAATTAAAAAGGCAATGAGTAACTTTTATATGGTAAATAACGTGCGTAGCTCAGACGCCCAAAAAATCGTTATTAGTCGAAGCTCTAATCGAGTAGTCGTTAAAATTGATTATGAGTCTCGAGCAACACTTTTTTACAATATAGATGTAGTAATGAGTTTTCAGAATCATTTGGATTCTGCACATCCTCACGAATGCTGTAAGGCTGTGGAAGAAGTTAGTGCTAAATCTACCTATTAAATATCATCGTTTACAACAGCGTTTGGGTTATGAATTTAAAGAATACAAATTACTTGAATTAGCACTGACTCATCGCAGTTTTGGTATACACAATAATGAGCGACTTGAGTTTTTAGGCGACTCTATTCTTAATTTCGTTATAGGTGAGGCTTTATTCAGCCGTTTCCCCGAAGCGCGAGAAGGGCAATTAAGCCGCTTGCGGGCACAATTGGTCAAAGGTGAAACTTTGGCTGAAGTTGCGCGAGAGTTCGAATTGGGCGAATGTCTGATTTTGGGTGAAGGCGAAATGAAATCGGGCGGTCACCAGCGCGACTCTATATTGGCGGATTCGGTGGAGGCGCTAATTGGCGCAATTTTTACCGAAACTAATTTTGAAACTTGCCGTGTGCATGTATTAAGTTGGTATGAACCGCGCCTATCCTTACTCTCTCTTGATACTACTGATAAAGATCCGAAATCTCGCCTGCAAGAATATCTGCAGGCACAGCGTAAACCACTCCCTGAATATGAAGTGGTAGAAACTCTCGGTGAAGCTCATGCGCATATATTTACTATAGAGTGTCGTGTTGCGGTGTTAAAGCAACCTGTCCGTGCTCAGGCTAGTAATCGCCGTGAAGCAGAAAAGTTGGCGGCCATCGAAATTTTACGTTTACTCAATATTTAATTATTGTCTCAAATCCTCTCTTCAGGTTTTACTATGTCAGATACTACGGATTCTCCCTCCACACGTTGTGGTTATGTTGCTATTGTTGGTCGCCCAAATGTGGGTAAATCAACATTGTTGAACCATATGCTGGGGCAAAAAATCAGTATTACTTCGCGTAAACCACAAACGACACGCAACAATGTAACCGGTATTAAAACTGAAGGTGACGTACAAATTATTTTTGTTGATACTCCTGGTCTGCACTTGGGGCAACAAAAGGCGATCAACCGTTATATGAACCGTGCTGCAAGTACGGCAATGAAAGATGTCGATGTGGTGGTGTTTATGGTGGACAGATTTATCTGGACCGAAGAGGATGAAGCTGTTGCCAAGCAGCTCAATTTTATTAGTTCACCCATTATTCTTGCGGTGAATAAAGTTGATCAAATTGAGGATAAAGAAGCTTTGTTGCCGCACCTACAAAAGTTAACCGAAAAATTAAACGTGGCGGAAATTATTCCACTATCGGCATTGCGCGATATCAATCTTGACCGTTTGGAAGCTCTATTAGTTGAGCGTTTACCTCAAGCTGTTCATTTATATCCCGAGGATCAAATCACTGACCGTAGTTCGCGATTTATGGCGGCAGAAATTGTGCGTGAAAAAATTACGCGGCAGTTGGGTGATGAGTTGCCCTATCAAATGGCCGTTGAGATTGAAGAATTTAAGCAAGAAGGAAACTTGTTGAATATTTCGGCGTTAATTTTGGTTGAGCGTGATGGCCAGAAAAAAATCCTGATTGGCGATAAAGGCGAGCGTATTAAACTCGTAGGGCAGCAAGCTCGCATTGACATGGAGAAATTGTTTGATACAAAAATCATGCTTAAACTTTGGGTCAAAGTTAAATCAGGTTGGTCTGATGATGAACGTGCTATAAAAAGTCTGGGCTACAATGACTTTTAAAGAGCAGGGCTTTTAAAGGACAGGGTTTTTAAAGCGCGGGATTTTTAAAGAACATTACTTTAAAGAACACGATTAAAGAATATTAACTATTCATGCAAATTGAACTTCAGCCAGCCTATATTTTACATACTCGTCCATACCGCGACACCAGTATGCTGGTTGATTTTTTAACACCGCAATTTGGACGATTCACCGCAGTAGTTCGCGGTGTGCGCTCGCGTAAAACACCGAAACGTAATTTACTCAATCCCTTCACCTTCTTATTAATTTCTTTTCAGGGTAAAACAGATTTAAAGCTGCTCACCCATTTTGAAGTGGGGGCGCTGTATTTTAATTTGGCGGAAAAATATCTTTTTAGTGGTTTTTATTTAAATGAACTGTTGATGCGCCTATTGCCAGCATCGGATTCGCATAAAGATATTTTTTATCTTTATCAGCAGAGCTTGCAGAATTTACATGATCGTCAAGAAATAGAATCAGTCTTGCGAAATTTTGAATTGTGTTTATTGGCAGATTTGGGCTATGCCATCGATTTTCAAACAGATGCAAAAAATGGATCAGCCATTACTATGGATCGATTTTATTGCCTTGATGTACAGCAGGGTTTTTTTCTCGCAGATGCAAGTGTGCCTATGAGTTATCAAATTAGTGGGCAGCATATTATCGCCATTGCTGAACAAAATTATCAAGAGTTGGCGGTGCGACAGGCTGCCAAGCGCATAACGCGTTTATTACTCAAACCTTTGTTGGGGGTAAAGCCTTTGGCGAGTAGAGAATTATTTGTATAGTTGCTGTTCTACGGTTAGAGAAGCATTTCTATTTTCTGTTGCAGCCCAAAAACTTCATTTAAATCACGACTCTCTCCCCAAAGTAAAATTTCATCAATGGCATGATTAAGTGTTGTGATTGCATTTTCTATTTCAGTTATTTTATTTGCTTGTAATAATTTATCCAGTAAGCCGCTAATGCTTTTTAACTGTGGTACGCCGCAATAACAACTGCTGCCATAAAGTCGGTGAATTAATTCGCCAAGAACAGGTATATTGTTTTCTGCAACGGCTTGGTTAATGCCAAGTTTTTCTGCGGGTAAGCTGCTCAGCATCATTTGTAACATGTCGTGTGCTAATGCGGGTTTATTGTTGGCTAATTTTAGACACAAAGAAATATCTACTGAACTGCTGGGGTCACGTTTTTGATTTTTTGCCGGTAATTTTTCTTGAGTGATATGAATATTTTCTTGAATGATGACTTCTTTTTTCCCGCGTAAACTTGCCCAGCGATTAATAATATGTGCGAGTTGAGCCTCATTGACTGGTTTGCTAATACAATCATCCATGCCCGCAAGCAGTAATTGCGCTTTTTGCTCGGTAATTGAGTGAGCGGTGAGAGCAATAATAGGTGTTCGGCGTAAGCCATTTTCAGCCGCGCGAATAGTGCGCGTAGCTTCGAAACCATCCATCCCAGGCATTTGTATATCCATAAAAATAACATCGAATTGATTTTCCAGGCACGCTTCAATGGCTTGTGGGCCGTTACTAGCTTGCACAACAAGTGTGTTTAAGCCGCGCAATAATTCTGACGCTAATTGCAGGTTGGCGGGATTATCGTCTACCAGGAGTACAGAGGCGCTCGGGCTGTCATCTTTAAGTATAGAATTGTTTTCGGTAGAGAGATCAGTCAGTACAACATCCAAATTTTCGCACAATAATTTTAATAAGGCATCATAAGCAATAGGCTTACGAATAAAAATGGTGTTGCTCTTGTTGTCATCAGTGCGGAACAATCGTAGGTGTTCAGCAGTGCAGCACACAATAACTTTACAATTAAATTCACTGCCCAATTGTTCACTAATGCTGTGCAACATTGCCGGTTTTATTCTACGTTCATTTGGCGCTATATCGAGTATTAGTAGTTCAAAGGGATTGCTATTTTTAGCCTGGCGAATCGTTGAAAATATATCGTGTATTTCGTTAATGGTTTGTTGTTCCATTTGCCATTCTTGCAGTAATGTCTGTAAGTGGTCTAGTGAACCTGTGTTTGTTCCGCAGAGCAGTACGCGATGATTATTGAGTTGTGGTATTGGAATGTTGCCGGTTGGTTTTTTATCAATACCAAAACGGGCAGTAAACCAAAATGTTGAACCCTCATCTAATTCACTTTCTACACCAATTTCGCCATTCATTCGTTCAACTAAACCTTTACAGATTGCCAAGCCTAAACCGGTGCCACCCTGTTCTCGCGAGTTAGAGGAATCTGTTTGTGAAAAAGGTTTGAATAAATTGTTTTGCTGTGCGGGTGTTAAACCTTTACCTTGATCGCTAATGCTGATCTTTAGCATTAAATAAGTTTCATGTGTTGCTACCGTTGTTGCACGTACGATGATGTTACCTTGATCGCTGAATTTAATCGCATTGCTTACCAGATTGGATAATATTTGTTTAAATCGAAGCGAATCGCCTAATAATGTATTGGGGATTTTGGGGTCTACATAGCCAAGTAGTTGTAATTTTTTTTCGTGGGCATTCGGCGCCAGGATGTGTAATGTTTCATCAATAGTTTGATGTAATGGTAGTGGTGCATATTCTAACGTAAGTTTGCCAGCTTCCAATTTTGAAAAATCAAGAATGCCATTAATAACAGTCAGTAAACTTTGCGCCGAGTTGTGAATGGTATTGATGTAGTCAGCCTGTTGCTCATTAATTTCGGTTTTTAAGGTTAGTGCAGCAAAACCTAATATGCCATTGAGTGGCGTACGGATTTCATGACTAGTATTCGCCAAAAATTCGGATTTTATTCGGCTGGATTCAATGGCTTCTTTCCGCGCGATATCCAGTTCAATATTTTTGATTTCAATCGTTTCTAAGGTTTCGCGTAAATCTTGAGTAGATTGTTCTATATGGTTTTGCAAATCCTGCTGGGCTATTTCTAAAGACTCTGCCATTTCATTGATGGCTTCAGCAATATCAATAAATTCACGACTTTTTTGTGCGCTTACCCGTGTTTCTAATTTTCCTAATGCAAGATGATGAATGACTTGCTTGATATGGGTCAGCGGATCAGTGATGGCTTTAAATAAACAAATTGCTAAATAAGCGGCAACTGATAAACACAGAACGGTAATAGTAATAGTCATTAAAATAGTTTGATAATGAATCACCATATAAGGTGATGACAACATTTCTACTTCAACCCAGCCAATGGGATTTGTACCTGTTTTTTCTGCGATAGGATGTGTAAATAAAATAGTGCGTCGAGTTTCACGCCGAATTGGTTCTGATATATTCGGCTCAAGCCCTACATCAGTTGTCGGAAAAAACTCTGGGCCAGCATGGAATGATTCTCCGTTTGTCGTTAAATGGACGTGTAGTGCCCGTATATAAGGATCTTCAAGTGAACCATCGAGTAGCGCCTGCACTAATGCTACATCGTGTTGTATTAATGGGGTATAAATAAGTTGCGCAGTTTTACGCGTCATGGCACTGCCACGCATATCCACAAATTTGGATAATTCATATAAACAGTAAGACACTAAACAGACGGACAACAACAGAATGATGGAAAAAGCGGGAATAAAAATCAATTGCCAAACATTGTGTTTAAAGCTGCGGGAAGTAGATGGCATTGGCGATGTGTCCTTCGGGTGCTGTTGAGCCGAATATGGGTAAATTTTGCTTAGCTCTGAGGTCTTTTCAGCGTTAGAATAGCCGCCTTTTAGCAACTGTGTCAAAACGTTGCATGTGGTTACTCTGATCGCGGGCTATTGTGATAAAAAGACGGTAGATAACCTTTTCTTGAGAATATTATGGTGCTTGGGGACATTATGGATTTTCCTACCATCGAAGCTTTTGTTGGCAATACGCCACTGGTGCGATTACAGCGCTTACCAGGGGCTACCAATAATTTTATTCTGGTCAAATTAGAAGGCAATAATCCTGCAGGCTCAGTGAAAGATCGCCCCGCGTTGTCGATGATTCAGCAAGCAGAAGCGCGTGGTCAAATTACTCCTGGCGATGTCTTGATTGAAGCCACTAGTGGTAATACCGGTATTGCGCTGGCGATGGTAGCTGCCATTAAAGGCTATCGCATGATTTTAATCATGCCGGACAACAGCACCGCGGAACGTAAAGCGGCGATGACAGCCTATGGCGCTGAGCTGATTTTGGTAACTAAAGCGCAGGGCATGGAAGGTGCGCGTGATTTGGCGCTCGCCATGCAAGCGGATGGTAAAGGTAAGGTTTTGGATCAATTTGCTAATGGCGATAATCCACTCGCACACTACAGTACTACTGGCCCGGAAATTTGGCAGCAGACTCAGGGGCGCATTACCCACTTTGTCAGCTCAATGGGTACTACCGGCACTATCATGGGTGCATCGCGTTATCTTAAGGCGCAAAACCCTGCGATTAAAATTATTGGCTTACAGCCTGATGAAGGAGCGAGTATTCCTGGCATCCGTCGCTGGCCGGAAGCTTATTTGCCAACGATTTACGACAAAACCCGCGTTGACGAAATTGTTGGCATGGGGCAATTAGAAGCAGAAAATACCATGCGTGACCTTGCGCGCAAAGAAGGTATATTTTGTGGAGTTTCATCCGGTGGCGCTGTTGCTGCTGCGTTGCGTTTGAGTCAGCAAGTTGAAAATGCCGTTATAGTCGCGATTATTTGTGATCGTGGTGATCGGTATTTGTCGTCTGGATTGTTTGATTAGTCCGCGCTTTTTTCTTTCGTTCATAGTTAGTTTTTTGAGAATTCTTAATGTCCAACCGCAATGGTAGTTCTTCCGGTAAAAATGGTACCCCTCTAGGCAAAAAGCCGCGTCCTAAAAAAGCCAATGAAGGCAAAGTTTATGTAAAAGATGATACGCCGCGTCGAGACAGTCCACGCGCGCCCGAGAGAAAACTCTCGCAACTCAATATGCGTTTGGGTGAATTCACGATTGACCGTATGAGTCATGATGGCCGCGGTATCAGCGAATGGAAAAGTAAAACCTTGTTTGTGGATGGTGCTTTAACCGGTGAGCGAGTCACTGCGCGTTTATTGGAAGAGCACACTCGCTATTCAGAAGCGCGTGTGGATGAAGTCATCACCGCATCGGCTTATCGTCAAACACCAGCGTGCATTCATTTCGCACAATGTGGCGGTTGTCAGTTGCAACATCTCAATACAGAACATCAACTTATTCTTAAACAAGATGCTGTGCTTGAGCAGTTAGAGCGTTGGGGTGGGGTGATTCCCAAGCATATTGCTGCACCCATTACCTCCGCCTCGGAAGGTTACCGACGCACTGCGCGTATGGGCGTATGGTATGAAGATAATGGAGAAGTTACGCTAGGCTTTCGCCAGCGCAATAGCAAACAACTGGTGCAGGTTGATAAGTGTATTGTCTTGGCTCCGGCACTGAATTTGTTATTGGCGCCATTAAAAATGTGGCTAGCGGAATTGCGTTCCGTTAAAGCGGTAACCCACCTTGAATTGATAAGCGGCGAACTTATTGATTCTGACCACAGTGCTGCTGTAGTGCTGCGTCATACTAAAAAGTTGGATGCTGCGGATCTTGCCCAATTGGCAGTGCTGGCTCAACAGTTTGGTTTTGCTGCGTGGTTACAAGGCGGGGAAACATCAGGCTTGAAAGATTTATCCGGTGCACCAGTCGACCCTCGTTTGCGCTATCAGCTGCAAGAATTCAATTTGGAATTAGGCTTTCACCCGCAGGATTTTATTCAGGTGAATCCTGAAGTCAATGCGAAAATGATTGCACAAGCTATCACCTGGTTGGCGTTAAAAGGCGATGAGCGAGTATTGGATTTGTTCTGCGGTATCGGCAACTTTACTTTGCCCCTGGCGCGACATTGCGCGCAAGCATTCGGTATGGAAGCGGAAGAATCTATGGTTGAACGTGGGCGTGAAAATGCCGCTCGGGCGCAAATCACTAATGCGGCTTTTCTGGCGGCAGATTTGATCAAAACCAGTGAAAACCGGTTGTATCAAACCTGCGGAAAAATTGATGTAATTCTGCTTGACCCACCACGCGATGGCGCTAAAGAGATAATCGCAGTTCTTTTAAAATTTAATGGGCCGCAACTTAAGCCTAAACGAATAGTCTACGTCAGTTGCAATCCCGCGACGCTGGCACGCGATGCCAAAGTTCTGGTTGAAGCAGGCTATGAACTCGATACCTTAGGTGTGATGGATATGTTTCCGCACACGGCTCACGTTGAATCTATGGCGCTGTTTATACGCTCTAAGTAACAGGCGTTGAATACTAAGTAGCTGGCTCCGAATACTAAGTAATGGGCTCTGAATATTAAGTAATAGGCTCTGAATAATAGCTGCGCAATAAATAGTGGCTGTAATGTCAAAGAAAAATTAGGAGCAGTACCATGGTCAAAGTCCGTCAAGATCACCCCATAGCGGCTGATGGTCAAGTTGATGTGGATGCGTGGATTGACCGCCTCAATAGCTTGCATACGCAGTCTGCGGCTACGCGTAACGAGCTGCGACGCGCAGCTGAGTTGAGTCTTTCCTTGGTAGACATTCACACTGAGGACGACCACAGTTGGGGTGATGACTTCACCTGTTTTCGCATCGGCCTTGAAATGGCTGAGATTCTCGCCGATTTGCAACTCGATCAGGATGCATTAGTTGCCGCCATTCTTTATCGCGCTGTGCGCGAAAATAAAATTACCCTTGTCGATGTGCAAGCCCAGTTTGGCGATACCGTCAGCAAGTTGGTGAAGGGTGTATTGCGCATGGCGGCTATTAGCTATCAACGCAACGAAAATGAAGACCGCGTGCTTGGCAATCAAGCTGAAGTTCAAGCCGAAAAAATCCGCAAAATGCTGGTGGCCATGGTTGATGATGTGCGCGTTGCACTCATCAAACTCGCCGAACGTTCTTGCGCAATTCGCGCCGTGAAAACCGCCAGCGCTCAACGTCGTGGACAAGTTGCACGGGAAGTCTCGGATATTTACGCACCGCTAGCGCATCGCTTAGGTATTGGCCATATCAAATGGGAGCTGGAGGATTTGTCCTTTCGCTATCTTGAGCCAGCCGAATATAAACAAATTGCTAGCTTGCTGGATGAGCGTCGCCTTGCACGGCAAGAATATATTGATCTCATGCTCAGTATTCTGCGTGCTGAGTTAGCGACGGCCGAGATAGCGGGTGAAGTCTCCGGTCGTGCCAAACATATTTATAGTATTTGGCGCAAAATGAAGCGCAAAGAAATTCCTTTTTCGCAAGTGTACGACATTCGCGCAGTGCGCATTTTAGTGCCGACAGTGCGCGACTGTTATACGGTGCTTGGGATAGCACACAGCCTGTGGCGAAATATTCCCCACGAATTTGATGACTATATTGCTTCGCCGAAAGAAAATGGTTATCGCTCATTACACACTGCAGTAATGGGGCCCGACAATAAAATATTGGAAATTCAAATTCGTACTTTTGAAATGCACGAGGAATCAGAGCTCGGTGTTTGCGCACATTGGCGCTACAAAGGTACGGATACGGATGCGACACAGGATAGCTACGAATTAAAAATTGCCTGGTTGCGTCAAGTACTTGAATGGCACGAAGAATTGGGTGGCGATAACCAACAATTGCAAGGTGAATTGCGTGCGGTTGATCAGGATCGCATTTACGTGTTCACACCCGATGGTCACGTAGTGGATTTGCCGCGCAGCGCAACGCCTTTAGATTTTGCATATCGTATTCATACCGATGTTGGCCACCATTGTCGCGGTGCTAAAGTAAATAGCCGCATAGTGCCGCTTAATCATCATTTAAATAATGCTGATCAAGTGGAAATTCTTACCGGTAAACGTGAAGCACCGAGTCGCGATTGGCTCAACCCAGCACTGGGTTACGTTAATACAGTTCGCGCGCGCGCAAAAATTCAGCATTGGTTTAAGCAACAAGCGCGCGATCAAAATATTGCGGAAGGTCAGGCATTGCTTGACCGTGAATTTAAACGTTTAGCTCTGCTTGATTTGAATTTTGAAAGTCTGGCTAAAAAATTGCGTTTCAATTCGCTGGATGATTTGTACTCTGCCGTAGGTGCCAGTGATATAGGAGTTGGCCAAGTATTAAATGCGGCGCAAAAACAATTGGATGAAGCTAATCCGCAACAGCCATTAATTCCGTTTAAAGCAAAATCGCCGAGCAAGAAAAAAGATTCAGATTTTTATATCGAAGGTGTGGGTAATTTACTGACGCAAATTGCAAACTGCTGTAATCCGGTGCCTGGTGATGCTATTACCGGCTACATTACTTTGGGTAAAGGTGTTTCAATTCATCGTCAGGATTGCAGCAATATTTTGCAGTTACAAACTGATGAGCCGCAGCGCATTATTAAAGTAGAGTGGGGCAATGCACCACAAAGCGCTTACTCAGTGGATATTATTATTGAGGCTTATGATCGTTACGGATTATTGCGCGATATTACTGCACTGCTAGATAACGAACGCATTAATATTAGCGCATTACAAACACTTTCGGATAAACGCAAAAATACTGTGGATATGCAAGTCACTGCAGAAATTCGCAGCTTCGATGAATTGAGTAGAATTTTAACCAAACTAAATCAACTGCCCAACGTAGCATCGGCCAGAAGAAAGCATGCTTAAATTTTTAATTTAGTCGTTTTTAATTTAGTCGTTTTGATATTTTTGAGATCTTGTTGTTTATGTCGTTTCCTATTCCAAAAAAAAATACGCGCCGTGCTATTGGTATAATTTTTGCGCTGTGCATTACCGGCACTATGACATTGGGTTTTTTGCAGTCATATCAACAAGCAAAACAAAGGCAAGTACATAAAGTTGATTTAGTGGAAGTTGCTATTTTTGCGGATAAGCCTGCAGCGGAAGCAATTCTTTATGAGGCGGTGCCTACTGAAGAATGTATAAAGCAGCTTTCTTTCGAAGTGTTAGCCGTTGCATCTTCAACAAGTGCGGTGCAATTTTCATCTTCGTCGTTTGCATCATCAATTGCTACCGCATCGATAAGTTCTACGGCAAAGTTGTTGCCAAAAGAGTCGGCAAAGGCAGCAATAGCAACAATTAAAAAAAACCCATCACTACCTGAGCCACCATTAGTTCCCGCTAAATCGCCAAAATGTATTGCGCAAACAATAACGCCGACAGGGTATGAAAAATTAGGTGCTCAAGGTTTTGTTGGGCTGACATTGAATCTCGCCAAAACGGGTCGTGTTGAGCGCGGTGAAATAGAAAAGTCGAGTGGTTTTGCAGAGTTGGACGCGGCAGCGTTAAAGCAAGTAACAGATGCGTGGCAATTTGAACCTTGTAAAAAACAAAATATTATCGTTGCCTGTAAACAGCATATTCGGTTTCGCTGGGAAGTTAAGTGAGCAGTAAATATTTTTTGTTAAAGTTGATATTGTTTCAGGATTACTAAAATAAACCATCATTCTCGCTGTGCGAGGATGATGGTAATGTGAAAATTAAAATTTACATCCGCTCCATCACCTCAATACCCAACAAATCTAAACCTTGTTCAATAGTGCGCGCCACTAAATGACATAAACGTAAACGGCTATCGCGAAGTTCCGGGGGAATGCCTTCTTTTAAAATAGGGCAAGCTTCATAGAAAGTCATATATAAACTCGCCACATCATAAATATAGGTACAGAGTAAATGTGGTAAGGCTTCACGCGCTACTTGATCGATAACTTCACTGAATTGTAATAATTTAATGGCGAGTGTTTTTTCTTGTTCAGTATTGATAATAATATTTTGTGTTAA
Organism: Gammaproteobacteria bacterium; assembly: GCA_025362015.1. Classification (GTDB taxonomy): domain Bacteria; phylum Pseudomonadota; class Gammaproteobacteria; order Pseudomonadales; family Cellvibrionaceae; genus Cellvibrio. The sequence continues at coordinate 27,861 of JANYIO010000120.1, forward strand.
GGATTCAGGTGTAACACCTGCTTTGCGAAAAATACTTTGCACTCGCGTAAAGGCATATTGTAAATAGGGTGCAGTGTTGCCTTCAAAACTGAGCATGGATTCCCAGCTAAAAATATAATCGTTGGTGCGGGTTTTACAAAGATCTGCATATTTCACTGCGCCAATACCAACCTTGCGCGAAACTTCGGCAATTTCAGTTGGGCTTAATTCAGAATTTTTTTCGCTAACGACAACACCTGCGCGCTCAACGGCTTCAATTAATAGCTCGGCAAGTTTTACGGTACCGCCGGTACGGGTTTTAAAAGGTTTACCGTCGCTTCCCATCATGGTGCCGAAGGCTAAATGCTCAAGGCTTACATTGTCTGCGACAAATTTTGCTTTGCGGGCGAGGGTAAAAACTTGTTGCAGATGCAGCGATTGGCGCGCATCAATAAAATACATAATACGACTGGCGTGTAATGTTTTTACGCGGTAACGCAATGCGGCCAAATCAGTAGTGGCATATAAAAAGCCGCCGCCTTGTTTTTGAATAATCACCGGAGATGGGTTGCCATCTTTATCAGCGAGCTCCTGCAAAAATACAACTTGCGCACCTTCGCTTTCGACAGCTAGGCCTTGAATTTGTAAATCATTTACCAGTGGTGCTAAATCATCGTTATAAAAGCTTTCTCCACACACATCGGAATATTTTAAAGTAACATTGAGTTGTTGGTAAATTTCCGTACTGTGATGTAGTGAAATATCTTTAAATTGTTTCCAGAGTTTTAGCATCGCGGTATCGCCGGATTGTAAACGCACTACATAGCTGCGTGCTTTATCGGCGAAGGCGGCATCATCATCAAAATGTTTTTTAGCTTGTTGATAAAAAACTTCCAAATCTTTCAGCGCCATATTGCTGTTGCCATTGGCGCCCAACTGTTCCTCTAGCTCGGCAATCAACATTCCAAATTGCGTCCCCCAATCACCGACATGATTTTGGCGAATTACTTTATGGCCCTGGAATTCCAACAAGCGTGCCAGTGCATCGCCAATAATGGTGGAGCGCAAATGCCCAACGTGCATTTCTTTAGCGAGATTGGGGCCGGAATAATCGATCACCACATTTTGTGGCTCGCTGACAGTCGCGATATTTAAGCGGGTGTTAGTTTGTGCGTTAGCAATTTGTTGGCCGAGCCATTCAGGATTTAAATCAATATTGATAAAACCGGGGCCAGCGATTTCTATTTTTGTTGCGATTCCTTCTTTTTCTAATTCCGGCGCCAAAACTGCCATAATTTTTGCGGCGAGTTCGCGTGGGTTAGTGCTCATGGCTTTGGCAGCGCCCATGGCACAGTTGGCCTGATAATCGCCAAAACCTGCTTTTTTACCAGGCGCTATTAACGCAGGTAAGTCTGCAGGAATGCCGCAGGCGTGCATGGCGTGAAGAACTTTGGCGTTTAATAATTCGCGGATATTCATAACAATAAATTCAATTATCAAAGTGGAATGGGGGCGAATTGTACCTGTCGGCTGATGGCTATGCCATCTTTCGCGAGTACCTATGTGATCATTCGTGAGCGCCTGTGTCATCTTTTGCTAGTGCTCGTGAGGATGGCTATACTCTTCACACATTCTCCCCCTGCTACCTTCAATAACCATAAGGATAACGACATGATTACGAGCCCCATTGCCGAAGTTTTGGTGCGGCAAGATGAACGCGCGTGTTACATCAACCTTAATCGTCCTGAGCGCAAAAATGCATTATCTTTGGCTATGTATGCTGCGCTCGCCGATGTAATTATTGCGGCGAATGCAGACGTTAATGTGCGAGTGTTAGTGTTGGCTGGTACTGACGATTTTTTTACCAGTGGTAATGATCTACTGGATTTTATGAATGATCCGGTTATTCGCGATGATCATCCGGTTGTGCGTTTTATGCGTGCCTTGCAAGACTCGGAGAAACCAGTAGTGGCTATTGTGCGTGGCCACGCAATCGGCATAGGCACTACGTTATTGTTGCATTGCGATCTGGTGTATGTGGCGAGCGATGCGCGTTTGCAATTGCCATTTGTAAATCTTGGCCTCTGCCCTGAATACGCCAGTAGTTATTTGTTGCCGCGTTTGCTGGGACATCAAAAAGCAGCTGAATTATTTCTATTAGGTAAAGCATTTTCCGGCGCGGATGCTGCCCAGTTGGGATTGGTAACAGCGGCGGTGCCTTGGGATGAATTGACGGTGTATGCCAAAGAAAAAATTGCTGCACTCGTGGCGCAACCACCTGCTGCCGTAAAGCGTACCAAGGCATTATTAAAGCAAACTAATCGCGTTTCTGTTGAGGCAGCATTGCAAGCTGAATTTAGTGGTTTTGTTGAAGGTTTACACTCTGAAGAATGCAAAGAATCTGTCACCGCATTTTTTGAGAAGCGTGCGCCGGACTTTTCAGGATTTTAAAATAAAGGGCGCGCTTTTAAAATAAATGTCACGGTTTTAAAATAAATTTTTCTGGTAAATATTATGAATTCACCTTTTGATTTTCAAAACAAAAATGTTCTCGTTGTTGGCGGTACCAGTGGCATCAATCGCGGTATTGCGGAAACCTTTGCGAAAACCGGTGCGCGAGTCGCAGTGGTTAGTCGCTCACAAGAAAAAGTTGACGACACCATTCAATCTTTAAAAAAATGCGGTGCGGCTGATGCCAAAGGTTTTGCGGCGGATGTACGTCAGCCGGAAGCGATAAAAAATGGGATCGCCGAATTGCATAAAGCCTGGGGGGATTTTGCGGTAGTGGTGTCTGGTGCTGCCGGTAATTTTCCAGCGTTGGCAATGGGTATGTCGCCGAATGGATTTCGCGCAGTCATTGAAATTGATTTGCTGGGTACTTTTCATGTGATGCAAGCAGTGTATCCATTTTTGCAAAAACCGGGTGCATCCATCATTAATATTTCCGCGCCGCAAGCCTTGATTCCGATGGTGGGGCAATCGCATGTGTGTGCAGCAAAAGCGGGTGTAGATATGATTACTCGCTCATTATGTCTGGAGTGGGGTAGTGAAGGCGTGCGTATTAATTCAATTATCCCAGGGCCTATTGATAATACGGAAGGGATGAAACGATTAGCGCCGACGGAGGCAATGCGTGCTGCAGTTATAAAATCGGTACCGCTGCAACGCATGGGTTCTACTAATGATATTGCTAACGCTTGTTTGTTTTTAGCATCTGATTTAGCAAGTTATATTACCGGTGCAATTATTCCAGTCGATGGCGGTTGGGCGCAGGGAGGAGCGGGAATGATGGGTGCCGGCTTGGCCGAGTTTTTTATACACGCTAAATGATCATTTTTTTGTTTAAATTTCTCATGTGAATATTGCTCTGTCGGGCATCATTCACATGAGAAATAGATATTACTTAGCTTTTTAATTTCAGTTAAGCTTTCAATTTTAGTTAGGTTTTTAATTTCAGCTATATTTTCTATTTTCAGTTAGTTGTCTTGAGCTTTTATCTCGACCCTTGTTGCGGTAAATATACCCATTTTTAATATGCCAAGTACGCTTACTTTCTGATTAGGCGCTAGCAAAATAAATTCTGCTTCGGTTAAACTTTCTCCGGTTATATTTTTTATTTCAGTTGTGCTCGTAGTCACTACACTGCGACCAAATATTCTAAAGCTATGCGGCTCCAGGTTAGTAATTAATCCTTCGTATCTTAGTTCCAGTTCATGTTGATCATCTAATTTACCGCGGGCTATTTTGGTAGCAATAAATTCCGTAGGTGTAGAGTATCCAGACACTTTCACAAAATTACCATCATGAATATCTGCAAAATTAAATCGCCTTAAATTGTCGTCACTGTTATCTTCGTACGCGGTTGTGGCGGTAGTTTTAATCATCGCATCCGAAATTTGGAAACTGCCAGTGTTGATAGCACCCGGGATAAGGGCAGATACATTGCTCACCTCTCCAACAATTTCATTCGTCACTCGCAAATGAAACTCAATATGTTTAGCTACTAATTGTCCGGAACCATTAATAGCCCCATTAATTTTTAATGAACTGCCTAGCATTAAGTTAATTTGAGCACCATTTTCATAGGTTGTTTGGCCATTAGTGCCACAGGCTATACCGGCAATATCGAAATCGTTGCTGGAACTAAAGCGTGTAATAATACCTTCAATGTCAGCATTTTTTATTTCGCTGGAAAAGTCGGTTTGTAAGTGAGTCATGGCTTGCACTTGAAACACACCATTAGTATCTAAGGTACCAGCTGCGCTCACCAACAAGCCATTTTTAACGCGGTTATTGTCAAAAGCAGTGAGTGAGGCTGCGCTGTAATTAATCGTTAATTGATTCAGCGTGAAAGTAAAATTGGTTTCGTTAAGGTTGCTGACGTAACCCATTATTTGGTGAGATTTTAACGGCGCCAACTCAATTCGTGTGGCGGTTACCATGTTACTGCCATCGAAATGACCGCTCACTAAAATGACGTCGCTAACTTTTAATCCATCAAGATAATTAGGGCTAATGGCAACATCAAATACCGTTGTATTGGTGATTTTTACGGTTTGTCCGAGCAATGTGAGTTGTTCTTTTTGTAAATCAATTTGTGTAATTGCGCCAACCAGATTGGGATGGAATTCAATTGTTGTTGCGTTACCTGTGCCATCAGTATTTAAGGTGCCGGTAACTTTCACTTGATAACCTGTGTGCAAACTATCTTCTGTTTGCAGTTGGTCGTTGATGAGAATTTTGGCTTTGTCCGAGTGATAGCGTACGCCGTTAACAATAACACTGCCGAAGCCATTGACCGTGCCGGATGCCGAAGTAATGGGTGCGCCACTACCATCAATGCCCGCAAGACTGCCGTTGCTGCTACCGCCGCAACCAATCAGGTAAGTACTCAACAATAATGCCAGCAGTACTAATAGAGTTACATGCATTAACCTATTCATGCTTATCTCCTTTTGTGGCGGTTGCAGTTGCGATATCGACATTGAGTTTATTTGTGACAGCTTCATTTGAAGTGACTTCCTGCGGAATTATATTTTCAATTAAATAAGCGCCAACGCCGAGGCGAATGCTAGGCTTCGTGGTTACATTATTGGGGTCAATTGGTTGCTCGTGAGCCGTTAACCATGCATCTACTTTTTCTAAAAACGCCTGGCCTTCTAGTTCAACAAAAGCGCGAAATGCATTAGCAGTTTCCGGTGGCATTTGCGTATTACTCGCCCGCCGTTCAAAGTGTAGCTGTTTATTTTTAGTATCGTTGGATTTGTATAGATTGTGATGCAGTGTGTTACCTAAATCGTGAATAACACTGCCTGCACGTAATAGGGCACCGGGATCAGATTGTGCGGGTACAAAATAACGTTTTAGAACACATAAATTTCCTGTGGTATCGTTTTCAATCATATGGTTATTTTTTAATTCTTTAAGTAGCGCGCTTGCGGGCATGTCGCCACCATAACGACGGGCGAGCTGCGCAAAACTAGGTAAATCGCCATCTGCAGGTATGCTTAAAGGTTTTCCATCTTTACCAATAAAATCTATGTCTTGATGCCAGCCGGAAAGAACGCGGGTAAGACGGTCTTGACTGTGCTGTGTCGTTTGGCTTTCATCGTTGTTTTGCCAGGATTCTTTTATGCGCGCTGCTTCTTTGCGATCTATGCCGGTGAGCAGAGCAATGCGTGAAAGATTGGTGGGGCGGCCACGAATACCAAATTCTTGCGAGGCAACTTGCACATAAATATTTTTGCAAAGTGTTGTGAGTTCTTTGTGAGTAATGCCGTTGCGCAACAGTATCCCAACGATCGGCTCCATGAGCTTTCGGCATGCGGATAATGCTGTTTCTTTGGCTGTTGGCATTAATAGATCCGGAAAAATAGGTTTACTTTTTGGCAGCGAAATTTATCAGAAATAACATCTCTTGAGGTAAAAATCTCCGCCAGACAACACAATGTATTGGCTGGCGGAGTAAGTATTTAAATCATAGTTTAAGCCTAAATAGTAGATGATGAGCTTGAAGCAACGGAGCTCGATAAATCACCATGACTGGCTGCAACAGAGCTATCGTGAGAAACGCTAGAACTTTCATGAGAGACATTTTCCGATGCGCTGCTTGAAGCTTCTGCACTGGAGCTTGAGTCATGTTCTTCAACTTCGTGTTCATCTACTTCAAGTTTAATTTCACGGGCGATAAATTCATCGTGTTCAATCACGCCTTTCACTTCCACTTTCAGGCCGACGGCTCCGCTCAAAAATGCTGAAAGATTATCGAACCCAGTGATCACAGTATTGGCGGTAACTTTGATATTGTGCCCAGCTATTTTAAGCATCATGTCAGTTACAGATTCGATGGTGCCACTCACTTCAACTTTGAAACCGTGGGGATCTTTTTCGGACGGATTATGGCGTTCAACACGAGTGGCTATAATACGGTCAGGCGTGGTGGTCGTGCCCACAATTTTATAACCGCGCACATCAATAAAGTCGCCTATAAGTAAATCTTTCAAGCTAAATAAGCGCACGTGTGAAGTACTACGGTCATTAAAGCTGGTGTCAACCGTAACAGCAAAGGTAACGCCGTTCAGCGCAAAAGTATTATTGCTAAGATCTATGGCGGTGATTAAACCTTCATCTTCAACTTTAGGCTTAAAGTTAAGTTTAATATTGGTGGCTACCAGGTTGTGGTCAGCATCAAGTTTGCCGTGCACTCTTACCATAATCTCGTTAGCCAAATTAGTGGCTGCACCACCCTCAAATTTTGTGTCTCCGTTGATGAGTACATTGACTTCGCCGAGCGAGAAACTTGTATTGGCAACCAAAGCGCTCACCAAACCACTCATTTCTACGTCTACATGAAGATCAATATCTTTATCGTGTTTCAGATCAAGTGGGCTAGCATGTACATTGCCAACTGCCACAAAAACATCGTTAACAATACTGCCATGCACACGAACTCTCATACCGTTTGCGAGGGTTTTGTTAGGTAGGTCGTTGATGGTAGCTTTGCTGTAATCGACGATTTTTCCATTTATGGTAAAGGTCATGGCGGTGGTGTCGAGATCAGCAACTATACCTGCCAGTAGCATTTCAGTCGCCGCTACACCTGTTTTTACTTCAATACGTGTTGCTACGAGTTTGCCATCGGCGTTGGTATAGCTACTCACCTTGATCACATCACCTACTTTAAGGCTTGCTGCAGTGAGGCCGTCTTCATAAAAAGTGTCGGCAGTGATAAGAATACTTTGGCCTAGCGCAACCAAAATGCCGTTGGTCAAATCAATGCTATCGATAGGGCCGCGCAGTTGTGATTCGCCCTCTAACTTGGTTGCCTTTCCATGGATACCATCGGCATCGACGGTACCGGTAATCCGGACCATTTGCCCAACACCCAATTCAGATTCTACGTGCGAATCGCCATCGACATCGATATTGGCATCTTTTACGTCAAAGTGAACACCGTTAACAACCACGCTACCAAAGCCAGTCACCATGCCTTGAGCGATAGTGGTTGTTGTCTTTGTAGTGGTTGGAGTGGTAGACGCTGTTGAACTGCTACCGCCACCGCAGGCGCTCAGTGAGGCTGCTATAGCTATAGCTAAATAGGGAGTGTATTTCATAATGATAACCTCTGTTGAGATGAAGTGAGTTGATCGGACATTTCATACCAGTAACAATATCCTACATTTGGTAATATAACAACCATATATGGAGATGTATAGTTGTTTGATTAAGTTTAGGGGAGCTGGCGACATAAGGTAATTTAACGCGATTAAATGGTTTGTTTTTGCTGGGCTGACACTGACATTTGTCAGTACTAGACCTCTGTCCTGTTATTGCTACCTTGACAGACCATTTGGTCTGTTGGTATCTTCATTCTCCAGACCAAATGGTCGGTTAAGTCATAAAATCCATGCATTACTGAGCGCTGCGGTTTTAATTCAAGTTGCGGTTTTAATTCAAGAGTAGGAATTCATCATGCGTCATTCGCAAAAGTCTCGTTCAATCCCACGGATATTCATTACCTTAAGCCTGTTTGCCTTGGGCGTGGTGTTGGCGGGTTGTGCAAAACCCCCTGAAGTAGCTGAGGACGTTCGCCCGGTGCGTGCGATTCGGCTTACGGCCAGCCAGCAGCAGGTGATGGCAGAATACGCGGGCAATGTGCAACCGCGGGTTGAGGCGCGTATTGGCTTTCGTGTGAGCGGCAAGATCAGCGCGCGTAAAGTGGATGTGGGTAGCCT
>JANYIO010000244.1 GCA_025362015.1 Gammaproteobacteria bacterium
ATTTTTTCATTGAGCGATTCATTATCCGTAGCCGCAATCGCAATCACGCAATTTTCTAAATCGTTAGATTGATATTCCCGCTCAAATATTTCGCCATTATGCTCTGCAACTAATTCGCGTAACTCACCAGAGATTTCTGGCGCGACTACGCGCAACACTGCACCGGCTTTAGAGAGTAACCGACCTTTGCGTGTCGCTACATCACCGCCACCGACTAACAAGCAAGTGCGTTTTTTTAAATCTAAAAAGACGGGGAAGTAATCCATAACAACTAACTACTTCTTTACCGGCAGCAACGCATCCTGCCCACCCATATACGGCCTTAATACTTCAGGAATAGTCACGTTGCCGTCATCTAACTGATAATTTTCTAATACTGCTAACAAAGTGCGGCCAATCGCTAAACCTGAACCATTCAGCGTGTGCAACAATTCCGGTTTACCCGTTTCGGGATTACGATAGCGCGCCATCATGCGACGCGCCTGGAAATCGCGAAAGCTGCTGCAAGAAGAAATTTCGCGATATTTATTTTGTGAAGGCACCCAAACTTCTATGTCGTACGTTTTTGCGGAGGAAAAACCAATATCGCCGCCGCATAAAATAACGGTGCGATGCGGCAAACCTAATTTTTGTAAAATAGCTTCAGCGTGGCCGACTAATTCTTCAAGAGCTTCATCGGATTCTTCGGGGCGTACAAATTGTACTAGTTCAACTTTTTCAAATTGATGCTGGCGAATTAAGCCGCGAGTATCGCGGCCATAGCTGCCGGCTTCAGAGCGAAAGCAAGGAGAATGGCAAACCATTTTTATCGGTAACTGTGCATTTTCAACAATTTCGTTGCGATAGATATTGGTGACAGGGACTTCGGCAGTGGGGATTAAATACAAACCACGCTCGTCGGTAAGTTTAAATAAATCCTCCTCAAATTTTGGTAGTTGTCCGGTACCGTAAAGCGATTCTGCATTTACAACAAAGGGGACGTTAACCTCTTCATAACCATGCTCATTAATATGCGTATCCAACATAAATTGTGCAAGGGCACGATGCAAACGTGCAACGCCACCGCGCAACACAGCAAAGCGTGAGCTGGTAATTTTTGTGCCCGTATCGAAATCCAAACCACCAAAACTTGCACCTAAATCAACATGATCAATAATGGGGAAGTGAAAACTGCGTGGCATGCCCCAGCGACGAACTTCTACATTATCGTCTTCACTTTTACCTTCAGGTACATCGGTGGCAGGAATATTGGGCACACTATTTAAGAGCACATCAAAAGCTTCTTGAACTTTAGTTAGCTCAATTTCAGCCGCAGCCAATTCGTGTTTAATTTGTTCAACGGCTTGCATCAGTGGTGCAACATCTTCACCCGCTTGCTTAGCTTTACCGATATTTTTTGAGCGCGTGTTGCGCTCATTTTGCAGATTTTCCGTTTTGATTTGAATCGCTTTGCGCTCTTCTTCCAACGCTTTTATGCGCGCGACGTCTAATGTGTAGCCGCGCTTATTAAGAGCTGCTGCAACTGTTTCAGGATTGGTACGGATTAATTTAGAATCTAACATAGTAATATTTCGTATTTAGTTAAGTTAAAAAAACTTTTGCACAAAGTGCATACCGACATAAGCCATCAACAACCCAAGAACAACCGAACTGGTTGCGTAGGCTATTGAGATCAGCACATGGCCTTCTTGCCACATTTGCAACATTTCAAGCGAGAATGCAGAGAAGGTTGTAAAGCCACCTAGAATACCGGTAATAAAAAACAACCGCCATTCAGCAGGTAATACTGCCTTTTCCACCAACAATACATAAGCTACGCCAATTAAAAAAGAACCCACAACATTCACAATAAATGTGCCAATGGGAAAACGATATTTGAGCATGGGAGTTAACCAACCAACGGCCGCGAAACGCGCCATTGAGCCCAGAGCGCCACCGATGGAAATCATTAACCATTGCATAAATATTTCCGGAAAATTATTTTTTATATCGCTGCTTTTTACTTTGCTTATCTAACTCACGTAAATGCGCAAGCTTTTCTTGTACCTTTATTTCTAATCCACGTTCGACCGGTTGATAGTAACGTTTATTAGCAATTTCTTCTGGCAGATAATTTTCACCGGCAGCATAACCGCCTGGCTCATCATGGGCGTAGCGATATTCCGCGCCGTAATCCATCGATTTCATTAATTTCGTGGGTGCGTTACGTAAATGTATAGGTACATCATACGCAGGTTGCGCGCGCACATCCGCCATCACTTGATTGAAAGCATTATACACAGCATTACTTTTAGACGCTGCAGCGAGATACACAACGGCCTGTGCGATAGCGAGTTCGCCCTCAGGGCTACCAAGACGCTCTTGCACATCCCATGCATTCAAACACAAGGGTAAGGCGCGTGGATCCGCATTGCCTATATCTTCACTTGCCATACGTACTACGCGACGGGCGATATAGAGTGGATCGCAGCCACCATCAAGCATACGCGCCAACCAATAAAGCGCACCATCAGGCGATGAACCGCGAACTGATTTGTGCAGCGCCGAAATTTGTTCATAAAAAATATCGCCGCCTTTATCAAAACGGCGCACATCTGATGCCAAAACTTCGGCTAACACATCATGATTAATAACTTTGTAGTTACCCTGCTCATCGGCCTCAGCATCCATTGATAAATCTGCAGCAATCTCAAGCAAATTAAGTGCTTTACGGGCATCACCGTCAGCGGCATGAGCAAGTGTGATAAGGCTATCCTCATCAATACGAATATCGCTAGCCCCCAAACCGCGCTCTTTATCATTAAGCGCTTGTTGCAACACTTGCTGCAATTGCTCAGGTTGCAAACCGCGCAACACATAAACGCGACAGCGTGAAAGCAACGCGTTGTTTAATTCGAATGATGGGTTCTCGGTAGTTGCACCGATAAAAATAAAAGTGCCATCTTCCACATAAGGTAAAAATGCATCTTGTTGCGATTTATTAAAGCGATGCACTTCATCCACAAACAAAATAGTTTTACGCCCTGAAACTCGCTCTTGTTGCGCAACAGCGACTGCTGCACGAATTTCTTTTACGCCGGATAAAACCGCCGACAATGATTCGAAACGTGCATGAGCTTGCTCAGCAAATAATTTTGCCAGGGAGGTTTTACCTACACCCGGCGGACCCCACAAAATCATGGAGTGCAAGTGGCCGCGCACAATTGCTTCACGCAAGGGTTTACCGGCAGCAAGCAAGTGTTCCTGGCCGATATAATCGTCCAGGTTACGTGGGCGCATACGCGCAGCTAAAGGTTGATACTTTAGTTGCTGCTGCCCTTCTTGCCTGGCAAATAAATCACTCATTGATTTTTAATAATATCCACGCCTGCAGGCGGCACAAAGTTAAATAGCTTTTCGTCAACGGGCTGATTACGTTTTTGATTGCTCAAAACAATTTGCGTAATCTGACCCAAGGTGTCCTGAATATTAAACTCAATTAATAGACCATCCAAAAACACCAGCGTTAGTTGCTGAAACAAACCTTCAGTTACTTTCGGCGTTAAGGTAAATTTTTCTGCTTTATTCGCTTGCTCACTGCGCTTGATAGAAAAATGTTTGCGCAAACTTTCCACATCTGCAGTCAATAACAGCGTAGGTGTTTTTTGTAAATCATCGCTAAATGGGCGCACATTAACTGTTTGTAAATCTGGATCATAAAGCCAAATGGTTTTCTGATTGGAAATTAACAATTGCGGTGCAGGCGATTTTGTATCCCAGTAAAACTTACCGGGACGCTGCATAATAAAAGTACCTTTGCTTTCGTCCTGCTTTTTACCTTTTTGATCAAATAAAGTTTGTGCAAAATCACCTTGCAAGCTGGCCATTGCATCAAGCTGTTTGCGCAGCTGCACAGCAGCCTGATCATCGACCGCATTGGCGGCCAAAGAAATCAACAACGAAAAAGATACAATAAAGCGAAAAATAAAATTCATAATTTTTCCAAAGTTAAGATTATTTAAAATGTAAAGTTGCAGAAAGGATTAGATTAATGTCGTCCACCCGGCGCCAATACTTCACGATTGCCATTGTGCCCTGCAGACGAAACCACCCCCGCTGCCTCCATGGTTTCAATCATCCGCGCCGCACGGTTGTAGCCGATGCGTAATTTACGCTGTACAGATGAGATGGACGCTTTGCGAGTTTCGAGCACAAAGGCAACAGCTTCGTCGTAAAGAGCATCGCTTTCACCGTTATCACCATCTTCGCCTTCGCTCGCCATACCAGGCACAGGAATACTGTTGTTGCTATCGTCGGTAATGCCGTCAATATAATTGGGAGCGCCACGTTTTTTCCAATCTGCAACTACGCGGTGAACTTCGTGGTCATCTACAAAAGCGCCGTGAACACGCACCGGTAAGCTGGTACCAGGAGGTAAATACAGCATATCGCCGTGACCGAGTAATTGTTCGGCGCCGCCTTGATCGAGAATGGTCCGCGAGTCGATGCGAGAAGAAACCTGGAACGCTATACGTGTGGGCACATTGGCTTTAATCAAGCCGGTAATTACATCTACTGATGGACGCTGAGTCGCAAGAATTAAGTGAATGCCAGCAGCTCGCGCTTTTTGGGCGATACGGGAAATAAGTTGTTCTACTTTTTTCTTGTCGACAATCATCATCATGTCGGCAAACTCATCTATCACCACCACTATGTTGGGCAAAACTTCCAGATTCGGTGCAACTGCAACTTCCAAACCAGGATCAAAATTTTCTTCCGGCTTAAACAATGGGTCAACAATGGGAGTTCCAGCTTTAATTGCATCATCCACTTTGCGATTAAAACCAGCCAAATTACGCACACCCATGGCGGACATGAGTTTATAGCGACGCTCCATTTCGCCCACACACCAGCGCAAGCCATTGGCTGCATCTTTCATATCGGTGATAACCGGCGTGAGTAAGTGCGGAATACCTTCGTATACCGAAAGCTCCAGCATTTTCGGGTCAACCAAAATCAAGCGCACTTCTTTGGGCGTGGATTTGAACAGCAGGCTCAACAGCATCACGTTAACGCCCACGGATTTACCAGAACCTGTCGTTCCCGCGACCAGTAAATGCGGCATCTTGGCCAAATCGGCCACTATAGGTGCACCAGAGATATCGTGGCCTAGCGCCATAGTGAGCACTGACTTTGAGCTTTCGTAAACCTCGGAAGAGATAACTTCACTCAAGCGTACAATCTCGCGGTGCGCATTGGGAATCTCGATACCCATGAAGGATTTTCCAGGAATAACTTCCACTACGCGCACAGACACTACCGCAAGTGAGCGTGCTAAATCTTTGGCGAGGCCAGAGATGCGGCTGGCTTTAATACCTGCAGCAGGTTGGATTTCAAAGCGGGTGACGACTGGGCCAGGTTGTACTGATACAACTTCAATTTCAATACCGAAGTCTTTGAGCTTTAACTCCAGCAGTTTAGACATAGCTTCCAAAGATTCTTTGGAATAACCCTTATCGCTACGCTTATCAGCAGGGTCGAGCAAGCTTAATGCGGGCAAGCTACCATCAGCTGGCTCCAGGGCTTCAAATAACGAAACCTGTTTTTCCTTTTCTGCGCGTGGACTAGAAGCCGGTTTCTTTTTAGGCGGCTCAGCAATAATGACTGGCGCCTGGCGCTTGGCTTCGACCTTGGCGTGCTCTATTACAACCTCGCGGCGATGTTGCTGCGCATTCAGAGCAAATTGTTGTTCTTTTTTCTCACGCTGATACTGAAGCCACTTTTCATTAGCCATAGCAATGCCTATCAACGTCCAACGACCAATTCCATCCATCAATGCAAACCAGGACAAATCGGTAAATATCGTCATGCCAAATAAAAACAAAGCGAGCAGCAATAAAGTGCCGCCGGTGTAGTTAAACGCATGCTCAGCTAATGTTGAAATACCACCACCAAGCAAACCACCATTAGAGTAAGGCAATACAGTTTCGCCACCACTAAAGTGCATAGTAGTAAGCCCAGTACCCGCAACCATTACCAAAATAAGGCCAACTGCACGTAAACCAATCATTAACCAATCGAGATTTCTGTGATACGCGCGATCGTGGAATACTAAGAAAATGCGGTAGGCCAACATGACCGGAAACAAGTAGGCTAAATAACCAAAGAGCAAAAAGAAAACGTCTGCTAACCAAGCGCCAAAACGACCACCTAAGTTGGCAATATGCGGATTCTCGCCTGTACTAGTCCAGCCACCATCAGCGGTGTCGTAGCTGAACATCGCCATCAATAAATAGATACACACGGCAACCAGGCCAATTAATGCGCCCTCGCGTACTATATGGCCACCGAGATTATTGGCAGATTCAGAAACAGGTGGTTTGCGGCTGGCGTTACTTCGTTTCAAAGGTTGAATCCTAGAGAGCTATTTTAAGAGATTAACGGATTTAACAAAATTGGGCTGATATAAAACAACAGCTAACGTTAATTTGTTGTGCAGTATCTTATAATAAGTATTCAGCGTCACACAGTTTATTTGACCTCCTTGATCACAACTGCCTTATTGATGCATTGGTACCGAATCTCAGCATGCTCACTATCCACAAACAAAACCTCAAAATACACAACACACGAACATAAAAAAAGACCTCGTTTAACGGAGGTCTTTTTTCTTACCAATACTTTTTACAAATATTTATTTCGCGCTTTTTACAGCAAACTTTTCTTTCTTTGTGTATTGAAAACACGCAAAACTCAATAGACCGAGCAATAATAAATCGCTCCAGTTGATAGCACCACCAGATTTTTTATGGGGCTTCGGATTTGTTCCTACCACCACCACTTCACCTACGCTTGATGCGCTTGCGCTGCTCAAAGTAACCACACTTGCAGCTACAGAGCTCGTACCTGCTGAACTGACTGCGGCCATTGAACTTGCAGCTACTGAACTCACTGATGAGCCAGGAACTTCATTGCCACCCGAACCATTCGGCGCTATTGAACTTGCGGCTACTGAGCTTGCAGCAACTGAACTCGGTGTCACTGAACTTGTAGCAACTGAACTCGGCGCTACTGAACTCGCAGCGACTGAGCTCGGCGCTACTGAACTTGCAGCAACTGAACTCGGCGCGACTGAACTTGCAGCGATTGAACTCGGTGCCACTGAACTTGCAGCGACTGAACTCGGCGCTACTGAACTTGCAGCGACTGAGCTCGGTGCTACTGAACTTGCGGCGATTGAACTTACATCAACAGAACTGCTTGACGAGCTCACAGCAACAGAGCTGTCAGATGAACTTGTGCCCACTGAACTGCTTGAGCTGCTAGATGAACTTGTTACGCTGCTAATACGAAACCAGTTAAGGCTCCAGCCACCAGCAGCAGTGTTAATACCAAAAGCATGCGGGCCTTGCGCCAGGGTTACTGTTTGAGTAATGGTTAGCCATACTTGGTCACTACCAGTAGCAGGAACAGTCACAGCACCTAAATTGATGTATTGCGGTTGTCCACCATCGAGTTCTGATGTAAATGAGCTGCCTAATGTACTAGCAACACGGTATTCAATTTCATAAGTGCCAGTAACAGGAACATTCAATTTGTCTGTATAGGCCACCCAAGTAGCACCGCCGATAACGATATTGCTACCACCACCGGCCGGATCTTGTGTGGGTACTACAGTTACATTCCCGCCGTCGCAGCATTTATCTTCAGCTTCAACAAATAAATTGTAACCCGAAATTGAACTTGAAGAAGAGCTGTCCGATGATGAGTTGTTTGTTGATGTACTAGTTGACGATACGCTACTAGCCGATGATGAAGAGGAGCTAATAACGGCAACCATGGTGAATGATTGATGGGCCGAATCATAAGCACCTGCACCTACAGGTTTCACAGTGAAGAAAAAGTCTACCAGGGTACCGTTGAGGATGCTCATCAGGTCATACGTGTTGGTGTTGTCGCTGTTGTGGGTCATTGTCACATTTTGTTGATTAGCACCATTCGTGGTGTAGTGAATAATAGACCACTCAGCATCGGTAGAGTAAAACTGCACGCTGGAAGGCGATGTAATGGTATAGCCATTCCCAGTAGGTGTAGAGGTAGCAACAGATGAAGAGCTAACCACGATTACTGAGCTAGTAGCACTTGAATTTTCAGAGCTAGAAACATCCGAGCTAGCAACATAAGAGCTGCTTACCGAGCTCAAAGCAACAGAACTGTCTGACGAACTAGTGCTAACTGAACTGCTTGATGAACTTGTTAGGCTGCTAATACGAAACCAGTTAAGGCTCCAACCACCAGCAGTGTTAATACCAAATGCATGTGCGCCTTGCGTCAGGGTGACGGTTTGGGTAATGGTTAACCATACTTGGCCACTACCCGTAGCAGGAACATTCACAGTACCTAAATTGACGTATTGCGGTTGTCCGCCATCGAGCTCTGATATAAACGAACCGCCTAAGGTACTGGCAACACGGTATTCAATTTCATAGGTGCCGGTAACGGGAACATTCAATTTGTCTGTATAGGCCACCCAAGTAGCACCGCCGATAACGATATTGCTACCACCACCCGCCAAATCTTGTGTGGGCACTACAGTTACATTCCCGCCGTCGCAGCATTTATCTTCAGCTTCAACAAATAAACTGTAGCCCCCTACTGAGCTGGATGATGAACTGCCCACCGATGAAGATGAACCGCTACTTGAAGCTACACTACTAACAGTTACCGATGAGCTAATACTGCTATTGTTTGAGAATGAACTGCTACCTACAGAAGAGGCTACACCACCAGTCGATGAAGATGAAGATTCAGTGGCAAAGCAGGCTGCATCGGTACCGCAATCCCACACCACGTCGTCTATCCCAATTTGGAAGTTTGACGGCGCGCCATCACTTGCAAACATAAACAATTGCGTCATAGCCTGAAGAGCAATTGCTTGTCCGCGAATCTCAGAAACTGGAATACTCGCCTCACGCCATTCTCCATCGCGAACTAATCCGTATTTAGTTTGATTAGCAGGAAACTGAACCCAACTTTCATTGGTGTAATTGTCTTTAATGCCGATTTTAAAAGCGACATTTGCTGGAATTTTGATGTGAAACTTAAGCGTTCCTGTTGGCGCAAAGTTACTCATATCAATTAAGCTTTTTGGTGTCACGCTGCCACCAAACCAAGTGCCTGTCGTGTAGTTCCACGCCAGTACATTAGCACCCTCATAAGCAGGCATCGTACTAGCTGATAGACCATTCCAAACCCAGATATCGCTATCAACACCCGGAATAAGATTTCTAGATAAAGAAGCGGCAGATCTATCCGTAAATATACCTAAAACACCGGTTTCCTTAGGGGTTTGGTTGCCCAATTTAACTTCACCCATGCCATTCAATTGGTAAACACGTACATAATCGATATACATTTTACTTGGCAAAGGCGCAGTTACTTGGTCGGCACTTGCCGCATCTGTGAAGTCACCACCTACAGCAAGGTTAAACAGGAAGTAGAAAGGTGCGTTAAATTCAGAAGATTCTGCGGTGATAGGGATAGGAGCATTGTACATATCATGCTCAACACCGTTATCGATAACAGTGAAGCGAATTTGGCTATTAGTCCAATACATGCGATAGATTACAAAGCGGTTAACGAGTGGGGCACTGGCCACATAAGAGTTCTTGGTTTGCCACGCAGTAGATGCCGCACAAGTCGGGTTAGCTGGAACACAAGCAGCCGCTGCATAAAAAATCGCGTTTGAAGCGGTGTAGCTATTGGTATCTGAACCCAGCGGGGTCATGTAAGAAAGTTTGTGGCCCATCTCCATAATATCGAGCTCACCTTTTGCGGGCCATTTTTGAGTGGTGGTACCCAACATCCAGCCGGCTGGCCATAAGCCTGTACCCACCTGCGGTGTACTCATACGAAATTCAATCATGCCATATTTGACTTGAAGCTTACCTTCGGTAGTAATTTTGCCTGAGGTAAACGGCTTGCCACCAGAAGCTTCACGCTTCGCTTGAATCGCGAGCGCTTTGGTGCCGGCTTCAAATGGAACGTCGTCAATACTGAGGTTTGCAGGCCTGTAAAATTCAAGCTCTTTGTTGCCCCAACCACACAACCCTATTCCACAACCATCGTCATTAATAGAGTTCCAAACAGTAGAATCCAGGGTATTAAAGTTTTCTTCGTAGAGCAAAGGCCCAATAACCGGGTTTAACACATCTGCCATTGCAGTTGCGCCGGAAAGTGCCAGAACACCAGCCATAATTGCTAATTTTGCTTTAACAACAAAATTATTTTGTTTATTTGTACTCATCTCTTTAATACCCTTGGGAGTTAATATTTTTATGTAGAAAGGATAAAGCAACAGCCACACGCGACCCCGTGGCTTATTTTTATATGCATTCAAGACCGGTGAAAATTAATTATTGATTTAGAGCCAGTACCTCGAAGCCCGCGCACATTCGCATTATTGGCCATAGCATTTCGTCCCATTTTTACAACAATTTTAAACATGGGATGGCTCATATTTACATTATCAAGGTGGCACAAAACTCAACGCACCACTTTCAAAGTCTTTTGAAACCTATGTAATTACGTGAATTAGCTCACATTTCAACC
>JANYIO010000151.1 GCA_025362015.1 Gammaproteobacteria bacterium
ATTCCCTTCAGCTTCGACCAGTGCTCATCGTTGAGCATTAATCGCGGCATCGCAAACTCGTTTTATTTTGGTGTAGGAACTACAGTATTACGAGTTTGCTTTTTAATTCAATAGCTTAGGATGAAATGTCAACAGGCCCTAGTGTCACGGAGTTAGTAACCTACTTTGAAAGGGGGTCGGCACAGCTGGGGGATTTTCTTGACCAAATATTCTTTAGCGCCTATAAATTTCTTAATGGATAAATTAAACAACTCGCCGCAAGCAGGAGGTGTATTTTGCTTCAAAAACTCTATTTCGTGCCAAGCCGCGGGGAATTTAACTCTCGATTGCGATTAAAAAAAATCTCGCCGAATTTTAAGTTCGGCGAGATTTTTTTAAAGCATCCATATTTATATTTAGCAATATTGGAATATTTATACCTTACGGCGGCGACCGAATACACCCAACATACTCAGCGCTGATATCAGCAACGGAAACGCGGCAGGTAATGGTACTGGCGCTACAGAATTATTGCTGAACGAAATGTTATCGTAAAACGCGCCCGATGAAAGTAATATTTCTTGTACGCCTGTTAAAGGTGTACTCAAATTTACAATTAAACCCAATATGGTTTGGTCAAAACTAACCTGGCTAATAATGGCTTTGCTAGCATCCAGAAAATACAGTGCTGATTGTGAAAGGTTTCCGAAACTACTGTTATCCAGCGTTACCGAAAAAGTATCCAGGTTTTGTGCTGTATCGAAATGCATTAACACTGGCTGCTCACGTGCATCCAATGCGTTATTGCCTGAGGGGGCTGCGCCGTAACCATTTAACGCAGGGTTTTCCACTGTTACAGGAAACAATGCGTTATTTTCAGTATCAATCTGCCATTTGGTGGTGTTAGGTATTTCATCACCAGAGGCATCAAGATCATTCACATAATGCGCTTGATAAAATTCAATTCCAGTTGGTGCTGCGCTAGTTGCTGTTGCGCCGGTTGTTACATTATCAAAATTGATATTCACAACGCTGGCGCTGGCAGGTACCGCGACGAACAGAGCCAGCGCAATTGCGCTGGTTTTAAAGTTTAGGTTTTTCATTAAATGTTGCATTAAAATATTCTCCTATTAATTCGCAATTATTTTTAAGCGACAATTTTTAACCGATTTTTATTGCCATCGTCAATTATTTCGCGCCACCAATTGCCGCTTGCATTGCCGAGAAAAATACATCGGTGTTATCCATTACGCCGTTAAACAATGATGCACCGCGGCCGTAAGCGGACAACGGAATATCACCACCAGTGTGCGCGGCTGAAGTGCCAGGTACTTGACCCGTGATTAAAAAGCCAGTGGCGCTATCGCGAGCTAAAGGATTGCTTGGGTAAGTATTCAGTGGCGCTACACCATTGAATGGTTGTTGGCTGTCGCGAATTGGTTGGGCATTGGAGCGCCAATCTTCATAACGATCTGCATCCGAACCGTAACCGATCAACATTTTAAAATCAGGGTCAGTTGAAGCGGGGTAGCCGTCAGCAGCGATGGTGTATTTTGGAAATTTCGCAGCGTCATATAAGCCAACCACTGCATCACGCTTACCGGCAACGGTTGGTAAAGCAGCGACTAAATCAGCATCCGTTTTGGTAGAAGCACCGATAATTGATACGCCGCCACACTCATGATCTGCAGTAACAAGTACCAAAGTATCAGGATGGCTAGTGGCATAGTCTTTCGCTTTTTGGATAGCTTTGTCGAATTCAATGGTATCCACAATGAAACGATCGCTGTCCATGTTATGTGCTTGTTTGTCGATTGAAGCACCTTCCACCATTAACACAAACCCGTTCGGGCTGTTGGCATCCAATACATCGAGTGCCTTTTGCGTCATTTCATCGAGCATTGGTTGGTCTGGGAAACCATAGTCATTCACTACAGCAGCATTACCACGACGGCCAGCAATCTTGTCGAGGGCAACATTCATGTTGGAGTATGAAAACAAACCTAACAATTTGCTCGGAGTGCCCATGCTGTTCAAGGTGGTTGCATCGGGTGCATAAGACCAACCGGCCGCAGTGAAGTCACCAATCAGATTACGTGCCGGATCGCTAACTCCTGGTGCAACGCCCCAACCAGTGGTGATATCGCTTGGTAAAACATAATCGCTAACTGCTGCGCGAGCTGAGCCAGCAGTAGTGTTAGGCAGGAACCACTTACGACCGCCACCCAAGAGAACGGTTAAACCAGTTTTGTTCGAATCATCAAAGAATTGGTCAACAATACCGGTACCGGCACCACGATCCTGGGTGTGAACAGCGTTGGCTGCTGGAGTGGCATCGAATACGTCTGCCGTTGTTACTAAGCCTAATTTTTTGCCTTGGGTACGCGCTAAAAATTCAGACATGTATTCCATGCGGGGGTTATCAAATGATGCTGTTGTATCGTCAGGCCATACACCTTCCTGATTGTTGTTAGCTTTGTTGCCTGTAGCATAGTTAGACATGCCAGGAGCTGAGTCAGTAACAATAGAGTTCAATGAAGCAGTCATGACCATTGCAGTATTAGGGAATGTGTCCATGGCCAAACGATTTTTTACTTTACCTTGTGCGTAACCATTTAGCATGATACGCGCCGCGGTGCGGTGGCTGGCGCCCATACCGTCACCCAGCATGATGATGATATTTTTTGCTTTACGGCCAGTGTTAGCATTGATTCCTACGACTTCGAAGTTGCCGTTGGCAGTAACCACTTGGCTATCACTTTGCGTAGCTTGGACAGTTAAAATATGAGTGCCTGCAGTAGTGTTTGCATAAGCGCGCAAACTGGCAACAGTGCTACCAGCAGGTAAAGTAGCCACTAAGCCAGTGGTTGTTAATGTTGGTGAGCCAGTTACTGGAACGCCATCCACTAAAAATTGTACAGCAGTAATGGTTTGGCCAGCATCAGGGCGAATGGTGGCTTGTAAATCAAAACGTTGACCAGGAACAAAGCGTGCAATCATTGGGCTTGATTCAGCACCATTTGTTGCAAAGAATTGGCTTGGTGGAGTTAACCGAGATACTGTAGGCGCGGCAATTGCACCGGCAGCTATAGTCGCGCTAATGACTAAACTTAACAGAGATATTTTTTTCATGAAATGTTGCATGGTTTTTTCTCCTGGATTTTTAGGCTAATTAATTTTTAAATGTGTCTTCAATAAACGCGTACTTAAATAAACGCGCACTTCTATAAACACGTACTATCACACTGCAATTGCAGTGTTATTTGTTTTTCCTTTTTTTGTTCTGGGGTGCCACAGCAATATCACTTTGAATATCGCCTTGTTCCATGATCAAACGTACAAAAGAAACATGACCATTAAGCTCTTGTTGATTCCCTAATTGCACAGTGCCGGTAAGTACCCAGGGAGCGGGGCGGTAAGTCAAGACTTTGCCAGCATCTTGTGGTGGCATATGCACAAACAGCGTCGCCGCAGGAAGATCATCTGCTGCGCCATCAGCTTTTTCAGCCACTTTAACGGTGCGTGCGGCCACCATAAAAATTCCGGGCGTAGGCTCTTCTTCTTGTGCCATGTAACCCACAATACGAACACGTTTGTTGTTGAGGCCCAGTAATTTTTCGGTGGGTTCAAGGCCGCGTGGGCCAATAGGCATTTTGAAAAAATCATTAAATGTCAGCTCGCTCACACCTTCAGGCAAGGTTGGCAGGGCCACATTTTTTATAGAATCTGCCTCAGTTGCTGTAAGAGAATTATTGGCGGAAATATCTGCTGCATGTGTAAGCAGTGAAAAGCAAACACTAGTGATGACGTAGGTTACAACTGACAAAGTACGCAAAAACAACATCCACATAACCATTCACCAAATAAGAAAAGTTCAGAAAATAAGAGCCCAGAAAATAAACAACATCAGAGAATAAAAAATTTCAATTGAACGCGACACGCAAAAAATTATTGCGCGTAATAATATGCAACGAAGTTTTACGCGCCTTAAGCTCTTAAACATAAGTGCGGTATGTGAACAATCTGTTAACGTATTGTGAATTTTTTTATAACAATGACGTGCATGGATGCGAAATGCGATTGGATGAGAGAGGCCAGGTAGTAATGTAGCGATCTGGTGATTATGAGCACCTTGGTAGTTCGGAGTTCGACAAAAAGGTTGGAAAAGGGATTGAAACAGGTTTTAGAGTATGGTCCAGTCATTTGCAAGGCTATGGTGTCAAAATCTGTGTAGTGACCTTGTTCCTATCTGGCGCCTCACTAAATTTATATAGGCTAAAGCTCGCAAACAGTTAAAGCTGAACTATTATCAGAATATGTCTTTCTGTTGAGTGAGGCGAAATCGTGAACTTACATGATCTAATCGATAATGCGCAAAAATTGCCCAATATTCCCAGGGTGATTCAGGAGCTCATTGAGAGTTTTGGTGATGACAGTGTTAGTAATGATGCTATCGCAAAAAAAATTAGCTCTGATCAAGTTCTAACCATTAAAGTGCTGCGTACGGCTAATTCTGCACATTATGGTGGTAATCGCAAAATAGGGTCGGTAACTGATGCAGTATTTTTACTCGGTTTTAACGCGGTGCGCACACTGGTGCTAGCTTCAGGTTTGACCAGTGCATTTAAGGCGCCTGAAGGTCTGGATTTACCAAAGTTTTGGCACGAGAGTTTTGCCGTAGCCTCAACCTGTAAATGGATTGCGCGTTTTTCACATGATGATCCGGAAACTGCTTTTACCTGTGGAATGATCCACAATATTGGTGAGTTGCTAATTCATATTTTATTGCCGAGTGAATGCGCAGAAATTAACAAAGCTGTTGCTAAAGGTGCAAATCCGATTGCGGCGCAAAAAAATATATTGGGCTTTAGTTTTGCTGAAGCTGGAGCAGAGTTGACGAGCCGTTGGAAATTTCCTGATCTTATTGTGAAAGGTATTCATTATCAATTAGATCCTGGTTCTGCAGAAGTTTTTCCACGCTTGGCGGGTGTTATTAGTATGGCACTTTATATTAATACAATGAATGAGCACGATGCGGATAGTGCAACCATTGCGGCGAATTTTCCTAATCAGCTAGCCACTGAATTAGGCATTAATGTGGTGAAGTTAATGGATAAAATTGAAGATACTAAAGAGCTGACTTCTGTAATAGATGAGTTACTCGCTTAATAAGCAAATAATTAATAAGCCGCTAACTAAATGTAAAAAACCCGCACTTTTGCGGGTTTTTTTATGCTAAATCGCAAGCTGCTAGTGCTTGAGAAAATGCTTGTTCAATTTCCTGCGGCTCACTTTTACGTTTTATATTGTCAAAAAATAATGCCGCTTGGGGATATTGCCTGCTCAAATACATCAACCATTGTTTGACTCGATTACCACAATTTTTTTCGTGATAAAGCGGTACGGTTGTTTGGTAATAGGTAAATAATATGTCGCAAATTTCTGGCCATGTGAGTGGCTGATATTCTTCTCCGGTAATATGTGCTTTTATTTGTCTTGCTAAATCCGGGCAAGCAAGCAAGCCACGGCCAAGCATGACATCATCACACTGAGATTCGTCACGGCAGCGCAGGTAATCTTCCACTGTCCAAATTTCGCCGTTAGCAATTACGGGAATTTTTAGTTGGGCTTTGATATCGGCAATATAGTGCCAATAGGCCGGTGGTTTGTAACCATCAGCTTTGGAGCGTGCGTGTACCGTGAGTTCATTGGCGCCGGCGGATTCTACTGCGCTGGCATTTTCCAGATAGCTGCTTCTATCTTCATAACCCAGGCGGATTTTGGCTGAAACGGGAATTTCTTTTGGCACTGCATCGCGTACAGCTTTAATAATGGCGTAAACCCGCTCCGGTTGGCGCAATAGGCAAGCGCCACCTTCATGAGAGTTTACTGTTTTTGCGGGGCAGCCAAAGTTAAGGTCTATGGATTTTGCGCCATAGCCTACTAATTCCAGTGCATTAATTGCCATGGGTTCGGGTTTGCTGCCAAGAAGTTGGACTTTAACCAGGGTGCCGTTAGGCGTTTCACAGTTGGTTTCTAACTCTTGCGCATATTTGTAGAAGACACGATAGGGGAGTTTTTGATCGGTTATGCGAATGAACTCAGTGACACAGCCATCAAGGCCGCCAATTCGCGTTAAAATATCGCGTACATGGTGTTCAACCACGCCCTCCATTGGGGCTAACATGATTCTCATAAGGGAGCGTAATTCTCGTAAAAAAGTGTTGAGATGCCACGCAAAAGGCATCGCAGGGCTAACAGCCCGGCAGTTTACGCAAGCTCTGCGCAGATTGCAGGCGGTTTCGATTGATTAAGCCGTATAATCTGCGTAGATTGCGCCGCTTTTCGCCTGTTTATACGTTATTGAGGATTTACCATGACATCTATCCATTTCCAAGAGCTGATTGCTGATCCCCAGTTGCGCAAAGCGATAGAGTCCCAAGGTTATGAACAGCCAACGCCAGTACAGCTAAAAGCCATCCCGCAAATTTTAGCAGGCAAGAGTTTATTGGTAAGCTCCAAAACCGGCAGCGGTAAAACGGCAGCATTCTTGTTGCCGAGCTTGCAAAAAATTCTCAGCGCTGCTCCAATCAACCCCATCAGCACGCGCATTTTAATCTTAACGCCAACACGTGAACTGGCTCGCCAAATTGTTAAAAATGCCGAGCAGCTATTGCGCTTTACCTCAGTCAAAGTAGCAATGATTTGTGGTGGGGAGGAGCTTAAATATCAAAAAGCAGTATTACGCAAAAATCCTGAAGTCATAGTGGCTACGCCCGGGCGAATGGCAGAACATATTGCGCATAAGTCTACTGAATTTTCTGGTTTGGAATTTTTGGTATTGGATGAAGCAGATCGCATGCTCGAAATGGGCTTGAACGAAGATGTGTTGAAGATTGCCGAAACCTGTCGCGCTGAGCGTCAAACTTTATTGTTTTCTGCCACTATGGAACAAAAAGGTTTACGTCATCTTATTAAAGAAGTGATGTTGGGTGACGCCGAGCAGATTGATGTTGAGGAAGCAGCAAATGCTATTGCCCAGAAAATGGTGTTGGCAGATGATGTTAAACACAAAGAAAAGCTATTGCTTGCGCTGTTGGCAAAAACGTCGTTTGAAAAAGTGGTGGTGTTTACCAACACCAAAATTAAAGCTGCACAGTTAGATGGCGTGTTGCGCTATAACAAATATCGAGTAAGCGCATTACACGGTGATATTGCTCAGGATCAACGTAAAATTTCACTCGATTTATTTCGTCAGGGAAAAACACAAATTTTAGTAGCGACTGATGTGGCAGCGCGCGGATTGGATATTGCTGGTGTGGATTTAATTGTCAATTTCGATATGGCGCATTCCGGTGATGAATATGTGCATCGTATCGGCCGCACCGGTCGTGCAGACAGTGAAGGTACTGCAATTTCGTTTGTATCAGCTAATGATTGGAACCTCACTAAAAGCATTGAGCGTTATTTGAATGTTGAGTTTGAACAAATTTCGTTTGCCGGTGTTGCTGCTAAATATCAAGGCCCGCATAAAATAAAATCTTCCGGGAAAGCTGCGGGCACTAAAAAGAAAGCAGATGCTAGTGATAAAAAATCAGCAGCGGAAAAAGAGCCAAAAATTAAAGTGCGCGATAGAGACAAAAAAAATGTTGGCAAGCGGCGTGTGGCGAGTCCGCCGAAAGAACCCGTTATTGATTTTGGGGATGGGTTCTCAACGTTTAAACAGAAGCCGCAATAGCGGCTTTTTTTTGTAATAAAGGATGCATAAAAACATTGACCCTATTCTAATTTAGGCCTAGTATTTAAGTAAGGTAGTAGAAAAACGTGGCAGTAAATTTATATATTTGAACCTAACACGTTTTTAGTTGTCTATTGCTTCAACCAAGCTTATTGTAAAGCTTGGTCATGATACTTACGGTTGTACTATGTTCTATACTATGTTCTGTACTATGTTCAATGTTCACTACTAATGAGAGGTGATGTACGGATAAGTAAGAAACTGAACCATTAAAGCTTCACTATGAAAGTTTCGTAACAGTGTTCTATTTACAAATAGGTAACAACTAAAGGGCAGTAAAATGCCAATGTGTTGTTAACTTTGAACCTTAACGGCGGTGACCATTTATGGCAAGAAGAACTCAGGCAAGACGCAGTAATTCTCACAATAGTTTTTCCGATGAAAGCAGTTTCAAAAATTCGCATCACAAGTCATCGCGAAAGCATCCGCGAATTGATAGCAACATAGTTGACTTAAAATCTCGCTCGCAACAGATCGAAACAGCATACTCTCCCCCTCGTTCCGCCAAACCTCTCAGCGCAAAAAATAAAGCCCAGCAAGACTATATCGATGCAATCAAAAATCACGCATTAACTTTTGGTATTGGCCCAGCTGGTACTGGTAAAAGCTATTGTGCGGGTGCTTTGGCTGCAGAAGCTTTAGAGTCTGGTCGCATAGAGCGCATTATCCTTACGCGCCCCGCAGTTGAGTCTGGTGAAAATTTAGGTTTTCTACCGGGAGATCTGGATGCTAAGTTCTCGGTGTATATCGATGCCTTCCGCGATATATTAAACGAACGTCTGGGTGCAGGAACTGTTGATTATTGTTTGCGGCATGGTCGTATAGTTGCAGCGCCTTTAGCTTTTATGCGCGGTAAAACGTTTAACAGTAAAACATTTGTCATTTTAGATGAGGCGCAAAATACTAGCGTCGCGCAAATGAAAATGTTCCTTACTCGAATTGGTGAGGATTGTAAGGTCGTCATCAATGGTGATGTCAACCAGAGTGATATTCGTGGCCCTAATGGTTTGGCTGATGCAGTTGCACGCTTGGCTGATTTGCCTGATGTGTATATGCATGAGTTCGCCCGCAATGATATTGTGCGTTCTGGTTTGGTGCGCGATATTATTGATCGCTACGAAGTGCCTGAATAGTAGTGCGTGAATAAAAAAGGGTGTGTTTAACTCGCACACTCTTTTTTGTTCATCAGCGCATTTATTTCTGCTTCTTTAACTTTTATCTTGCTAATTTTTGTCGAGATCGGCATTCTTCTGCCATCTGGTAACCTACCTGTCATTTTAAAATATTAGCGATGAATCATCTTGTTTGCCCTCTGTGTGCTAATCCTTTTTCAATAACTATGCAGGGAGTTGGCTGTAGTAATGGCCATCAATTTGATCGTGCGAAAGAAGGCTACTTTAATTTGTTGCCGGTGCAACAAAAAAATTCTCGTGAGCCTGGCGATGCAAAACAACAATTACAAGCGCGTCGAATTTTTTTACAGTCAGGATTTTTTGCTCCATTATTGCAAGCTTTAACAGAACTAATTCCAGCGCGTACCAAATCACTATTGGATATTGGTTGCGGAGAAGGCTATTTTACACAGGCAATGGGCGAACATTGTCATGCGGCAAAAGTTTATGGCATTGATATCGCTAAAGCAGGAATACGCTTAGCAGCAAAACAAGCACACAGTAATGTCACTTATGTGGTCGCTTCTAGTTATGCCTTACCTGTTGCAACCCGTAGCATGGATGTAGTGACAAGAATTTATGCTCCCAGTAAAGATGAAGAGTTGCAGCGCGTATTATCTGCACAGGGTAAACTCATTATAGTCACTCCTGGTGAAAATCATTTGTTGTCATTGCGCCAGCGAATTTATCAACAGTTAAGACCTCACCCAAAACCTCACCCACCGGTAGGGTTTAAAACTCTCGCGCAACAGCAATTAAGTTTCGCATTAAATATACCCGCAGGCGAATGCACGCATGCGCTATTGCAAATGACGCCTTTTGCCTGGCAAGTAACGCCAGAGTTGCTGACACAATTAATAGCAGAAGGATTGCAAGATACCGCAAGCTTCCAGTTAAGTACTTATCAGTTAAACGCATAATGTACATAATGTATTAGTCACGTATTTTTTGTTCCATGATTAATCGTTAGTTCCATGATTAATCGTTAGTTCCGTGAATAATTGTTAGTGCCATGATTTTTTTGATGATGTAAAAAAGAGTTAATACCTTCACTAAGGAAGTTTTAAGTATGCAGAATAATACACAATGGTCTCTGGTAGTGCAGCGCGTAACTGAAGCGAGCGCAGATATTTGGATTGGCAATTTATTTGCAGGAGTTAAACTCCCATATCAGGCAAAGCTTGAAATGACGGAGTTGGGCAATGCGGCAGGGCCTGCAATTGCTGCGCAAATTGTAGCGGTAGATGATTGGCAGAAACCTTTTCAGCATTTATCGGAGCGCTTTTTTAAGCTGTGTCGTTTTGAACATTTAAATGCACATAGAAACTACAGCATTATTTTTTCTGTACAACTTGAAGATGCATCGTCGCCATGGGAAGTTTTGCAGCAGGCTACCTTTTCAACTTTACCGAAATCACTTCCTGCGGAGGGCGAGAAACCATTTACGATTGGATTAGGTAGTTGTTTTTCTAGCGATGATGATAATGGCTGTGTTAGTGCCGCTTACGCAGCACTTTATGATTCTGGCGATGAAAAATTTCGCCCGGACGTGACTTTTTTAGTGGGTGACCAAGTTTATCTGGATACCGGATTCGCTTCACTCGTACCATTCAGCGGATTTATTCGCAATCGTATAGCAAATAATTATGCTAAAAACTGGCAAGCCTTGTCCGGTGTATTTACTCGTGGTGGTACCTGGATGCTGCCGGATGATCATGAGTATTGGAATGATTATCCATTCAACAATTTAAATATTTTGGCTTTAAAAGCACTAAAAGTTTCATCGGTACGCGATACCTGGATAACCACGGCAACAGATGGTGCTGATAATATTCAGTCGGCGCGCATGTTGGAAGTGATTAATATCGGTGACGATTTATCAATTTGTTTAGCAAATTGTCGCTCACAGCGTTCACTGAATCAATTTATGCTTGATGCAGAGTTTGCCGAGTTATCGACGTGGGCAAAAAATTTACGTTGCCCGGGTGTGCTGGTTGTTTCGCAAATGTTATTGGATTCTCCAGGTGAAGACGAACGTAACTTACCAAGCTTTAGCACGCAGTATGCGCAATTGATTGAGGCGCTTGCGGTTAGTGGTAATGATATTCTGGTGTTATCGGGCGATGTGCATTTTGGCCGGATTGCTAGCGTAAAATTAGGCACTAAGGGTGCTACCTTGACGGAAGTCGTCTCATCACCGCTGTCAAACTTAAAGGGTTGGCTAAATGGTTTTGCGAGTGATGTGGCTAATGATCACCCTGAATATTTTCCTGGTAATACAGGCGTTAAAATTGCTACTGTGCCAACGGTAAAAGTTAGTTACGATGATGCGTATAAAGTTTCTTATCAAAAAGGTTTTCGTTTCAGTGCGCACCCCAAAGATCGTTCAGATGAGCATTTTATGACGGTAAGTTTTAATCGTGTGGCTGTGGGAGAAATAGAGTTAACTGTGCAAGCATGGTATGTGAGGAAATGTGATCCTGTGACTGGTTTACCAAGCCCGGCATTTAAGTCCGTTTTTTCTACCCGACTACGTTGTCATTAAGGGAGCTGTCATTAAGATAAGTGTCATTGAGATAACTGTTATTAGTTGTAATTTAGGTGATCACAATATTAGTTTATTGTGTCTCTTGGCTTGCTGGCGTAACATGCAAACGTTTCTGTAATAACTATTTCCAGTTTTCATTGGTCAATAACAATAATGCGCTTTGATTCTGATCCACATGCTCGTTGGCTTCCTTTTGTGAATTTGCATATTACTTATCGTTTAATTTAGGAATTGTTAGATGACGAATTTAGAAATGAAAGCTAATGTCAGCGCATTGTTGACGATGGCATTAACATTAGCATTAATAGGATGCTTAAGTTTAAATATTCCCTTTGCTGTAGCGGATTCTTCTGCAGAGAGTTTTGCAAACAACGTGCATGATGCTGCTGTTCAAGCTATTGATACTAATCCCGATGTACAAGCCAGCTGGCATACTTTTAAGGCTGCTGCGTATCAAGTGAGTGAAGCTCGATCTGGTTATTTACCATCGCTAGATCTAGCCGCTTCTGGTGGCAACGCTAAACGCGATTTTTCTGGCCGGGATCGCTACACAACAACACAAGGGCAAGTATCTCTCACAGAAATGTTGTTTGATGGTTTCAGAACTTCCGGTCAGGTCGATCACTTTGAAGGCGGGCGTTTAGTTCGCTACTACGAATTATTAAACACTGTGGAAGTCACCGCTTTTGAAGCGGCGCGCGCTTTTGAAGATGTTGCTCGTGAACGAGCGCTAGTAGTCTTAGCGCGTGAAAATTATTCCAAGCATCAAGATGTGTTTTCGCAAATTGATAAGCGCGTTGTTTCAGGTGTTGGCCGTAAGGTTGATCTCGAACAAGTTGCCGGTCGTTTAGCTTTGGCAGAATCTAATTTATTAACGGAAGCTTCAAACCTGCATGATGTTACTGCGCGATATTTACGGGTAGTGGGTAATTTACCGGCTGCTGATTTATTTCCAACTCAATTATCTGAAACTAGCTTGCCGCCCAGTATTCGTGAAACCTTACAATTAGCCTATCAGGGTAATCCCGGGTTTCATGCCGCTATAAAAAATATTTCTGCTGCACAAGCCAATGTAACTGTAGAGCGTTCAGGTTATTACCCTAAAGCAGAATTGCGAGCGCGCCAAAATGTAAACCGGAATACCAATGGTTTTGATGAGCGATTTGATCCTGATCGCTATGGCGATGAAAGCGCAGTTGAGTTAGCGGTTACCTTTAATTTATACAAGGGTGGTGCTAATCGCGCAGCCGTAAGGCGTTCACTGGAAGAAGTTAATGTAGCAAAAGATTTGCGTGATAAAGCCTGTGCAGATTTACGTCAATCAACGCAAATTGCTTTTAATGATTCCGAGCGATTAAAAGAACAGTTGGTGTCCTTGAATCAACATCGTCTTTCGAGCGATAAAGTACGCTCCGCTTATGGCGAACAATTCAAAATTGGTCAGCGTTCACTATTAGATTTACTCGATGCAGAAAATGAATATTTTCAAGCTAGCCGTGCGTATGTTAGTGCACAAAGCGATTTGAATATTGCTCATGCACGAACATTGGCGGATATGGGCAAGTTATTGCCAGCGTTGAAGATCACACGTGAAGCATTGGCGCAGGTAAAAAATGCGAATGTTAATGACAGCGTGAAAGTTGACCCTGGCAGTGCTTGCCCAATAGAGGTTGCCGAAGGTATGGGGCGTAAAGATTTAATTTCCGATATGGTGAGCTTAAGTGCTGATGCATTGTTTGATGTAAATAGCTCAGTGCTCAGTGCAACAGCAACGGAAAAGTTGGATGAGTTACTAAAACAAATTAAAGCAACTCCGAATGTTGTAGAGCTTAAAATTGACGGCCATAGCGATAATACCGGTACTGATATGATTAACCTTCCATTATCTAAAGCTCGCGCTGAACGAGTACGTGATTTTTTAGTGTTGCATGGGTTGGAGGGTCTCAGTATTCAAGCGGAAGGCTATGGGGCTACTCGTCCAGTGGGTGATAATGCTGTTGAGGCTGGGCGCAACGCTAATCGCCGGGTTGAGGTAACTGTTACACATCAACGCTAAACGTGGATTTTT
The DNA here is from genome assembly GCA_025362015.1 of Gammaproteobacteria bacterium. Classification (GTDB taxonomy): domain Bacteria; phylum Pseudomonadota; class Gammaproteobacteria; order Pseudomonadales; family Cellvibrionaceae; genus Cellvibrio. The sequence continues at coordinate 13,566 of JANYIO010000151.1, forward strand.
AAAAAGGCACAGCGCTTGTTAAAGGCTCTGTGCTTTTTTTTTAAAGGCGCTGTGCTTTTTTGTTTGTAACTTTTGGAAAGAATACTTCGGCTAAAGGTGTTTATTGAAAATGGCGAAACAGAACATGGCGAAACAGAACATGGCGAAACAAAAAATGGCGAAATAAAGGTTAGCCATCTATATTTGATGCATATCTAGATGGGGTGGTTGTATTTAAAATGACTCCCCAAAAAGTGCATATCTGATTGGAGCATTTAATGTTACAACAATTTCCTGACAATGAAGTCTCGCAGCGCGCTAGCAGTGATGATATCGAGCGGGTCGTTCACAACGAAAAAGGTGGGCCATTGTTAGAGTGCTTGTTAATTATTGCTCGCGCTCACGGCGTTATTATTACGACAGAAAGCTTATTGGCCGGTTTTCCACTACAGCAAAATCAATTACTACCTTCATTATTTTCGCGTGCGGCAAAACGTGCAGGCTTTACCAGTAAAATTGTTACGCGTGATTTATTACATTTAAATGCCGCGCTTTTCCCTGCCATTTTATTGCTAGAAAATAACAATGCATGTGTACTGTTATCTCTTAACTCTGTTACTGAACATGCTACTCAAACTGTAACCGTAGTGTTTCCTGAGTTGGGTGACACTGCAGTGGTCATTGCCTTAAGTAATTTGGCGGAACGTTATGCAGGGCGTGTTATTTATTCGCGTCCTGAACAACATTTTGATGCACGTGCAACCAGCATTATTAAAGAGCGCAAAGGTCATTGGTTTTGGAGTGTTATTGCTGAGCATCGCGAGTTGTATCGCGATATATTACTCACAGCATTTATTATTAATATATTTGCGCTTGCATCGCCGCTGTTTGTGATGAATGTGTATGACCGTGTGGTGCCGAATCATGCAACTGATACTCTCTGGGTGTTGGCTATGGGTATTGTGCTAATGATCAGTGCTGATTTTGGTTTGCGAATGATGCGCGCATGGTTTGTTGATTTAGCCGCGAGCCGTACTGATATCACTTTGTCGGCCACCATTATGGAGCGTGTGTTAGGTTTAAAATTATCCGAGCGGCCAAACTCTGTCGGCTCATTTGCCGCGAGTTTACAATCGTTTGAATCCATTCGCAGTTTTATCAGTTCAGCCACGGTGTTGGCTTTTGTCGATTTACCGTTTGTTTTATTATTTACACTGGTTATTTTATTAATTTCGTGGCCATTAGTATTTCCTATTTTGGTTGGTGTTATTTTAGTTTTTATTTATGCAGCAGCCGTGCAACACAAAATGCATGATCTGTCTGAAAGTAGTATGCAAGCGAGTGCGCAACGCAATGCTATTTTAGTGGAAAGTTTGCAGGGACTTGAAACGCTAAAGACATTAGGTGCAGAAGGGCGCATGCAATCGCTGTGGGAAAATACCACACTGGTGTTGTCGCGTACGTCGGTAAAAATGCGCATGCTCTCGGGGTCGGTAAGTGCTGGTACATCCTGGCTTCAACAAGTTGTTTCGGTGGTCATTATTATTGTGGGTGTTTATCAAATTATTGATGGCCATTTAACCCAGGGCGGATTAATTGCGTCTTATATGTTGGCGGCGCGGGTCATGGGACCTATCAGTCAAACAGCTGCATTATTGATGCAATATCACCATGCGGCAACAGCACTAAAAAATTTAGAAATTATTATGAATAAACCCATTGAACGGCCAGTGGGTGCTAATTGGATTAGTCGCACGCGCTTGCAAGGTGGTATTGAATTTAAACAAGTGAGTTTTAAATACCCGAACGATGGCCGTGAAGTGTTGCGCAATGTTTCGTTTAAAATTAATCCCGGTGAGCATGTAGCAATTTTAGGTCGCAATGGCTCGGGAAAAACGACTCTGGAAAAAATGGTTGCCGGTTTGTACGACCCATCAACAGGCACAGTATTAATTGATGGCATTGATATGCATCAATTAGACCCAGCGGAATTGCGCCGCAATATTGGTTATGTATCACAAGATGTAAATTTATTTTTTGGCAGTTTGCGTGAAAATATTGCCATGAGCGCCCCGCATGTGAGTGATGAAGTTTTACTAGAAGTTGTGCGCTTAAGTGGGTTGTCGGATTTTGTTAATCAACATCCTGCGGGTATGGCCATGCCTGTGGGTGAGCATGGGCAGTTATTGTCGGGTGGCCAACGGCAAAGTGTGACGATTGCGCGTGCATTATTAAATGATCCCTCCATTTTATTATTCGATGAACCAACGGGTTCTATGGATCATTCCAGTGAAGAAGAATTTAAACGTAATATCCGCCAATTTACGCAGGGTAAAACCTTATTGGTAATTACCCATCGCACTTCATTGTTAGAATTGGTAGATCGAATAATTGTTATCGATGCCGGTAAAATTGTTGCTGACGGCCCTAAAGAACAAGTGGTTGAAGCTTTACGTCAAGGGCGCATTGGGAGGGCAGTGTAATGACCACTTCGCGCGCACAATATTATTTTCATAAGGTTGGCCAATGGTTGGAAAAAATAGGTATTCCTGCCAGTGCGTTTATCGACAAAATATATCAGCGCTGGTTAGCACCCATCAATGAGCAAACCCATGATTGGCTGGATGATGCTGATTGGGCACAAGTGCAACAAGAGCCTTTGCGTGCCCGCGCATTGTTGTATGGCGTTGCGATTGTATTATGTATTTTATTATTGTGGGCAGCCTTGGCAAAAGTTGATGAAGTGGCGCGTGGCGAAGGGCGTGTTATTCCCTCGCAACAATTGCAAGTTATTCAATCCTATGATGGTGGTGTGGTTGAAGAAATTTTAGTGCACGAAGGGCAGGAGGTTAATAAAGGCGATTTATTATTGCGCATTGATTCCACGCGTTTTGTTTCTACGTTTCGTGAAAATCGCGCTGAATTTTTATCGTTGCAAGCACGCTCTGCTCGTTTGGTGGCATTAACGACTCATGCACCTTTTGTATTACCCGATGAATTAATGAAAGCCGCCCCCGATATTGCTGAACATGAGCGCACGCTTTATGAATCCAATCGTAAAGAACTAGAAGAGCAATTAAATATTGCTACGAGTCAATTGGAACAACGCGAACAAGAGTTGCGCGAAGTGCGTGCCAAGCTGGTGCAGGTTACTCGCACATTAGAGTTGGCGAATCAAGAATTGGATGTAACAAAACCTTTGCTTATCAGTGGCGCTGTATCTGAAGTAGAAATTTTACGTTTGGAAGGTACAGTATCAAATGCGCAGGGCGCACGTCAGCAAACGTTGGCACAAGAGCAGCGTTTGCAATCGGCAGTTGAAGAGTCACAAGGTAAATTGCGCGAAGTGGAATTGATGGAAAGTAATAAGTGGCGTGCAGAATTATCTGAAACTCTGGCTAAATTATCGAGCCTGACTGAAACTAGTACTGGCTTGGCCGACAAAATAAAATTTGCTGAAATTCGCGCGCCGGTTCATGGCACTGTGCAACGTTTGTATACCAATACCGTGGGCGGTGTTGTACAGCCTGGGCATGAAGTTGTAGAAATTATTCCGCTGGACGATGCTTTGTTAATTGAAGCTAAAGTTGCTCCTAAAGATATTGCATTTTTACATCCCGGCCAGAAGGCAATTGTAAAATTTACCGCTTATGATTTTGCCATTTATGGAGGCTTGACGGGTACGCTCGAGCATATCAGTGCAGATACCATGAAGGATGACAAAGAAAATGTATTTTATTTAGTGCGCGTAAAAACCGATCGTTCAGGTTTTGATGCGTCGCTGCCGATTATTCCTGGCATGACTACGCAAGTGGATATATTGACCGGTAAAAAAACTGTTCTCTCGTATTTATTAAAGCCTGTATTGCGGGCCAAACAAAATGCCTTGACTGAGCGATGATACAAGATATTTTTATAACACAAGCAAATGTTATATCGCCGCGTTGGCAGCAAGCATTTCCTCACGCGAAAATTATAGTGCGTATGGATGAATTGCCATCTGACTTTACGGACATTATGCTATGGGTCTTTTTAGCCGATGTATCCTTACTAAAAAATATTACTGCATGGGCAGCAGTCGGCGCGCGTGTTGTGGTGCTCACTAAAATAGAAAATCCAATTCAGGCAAAACAAGTGATAGAATTGGGTGCTCATGGCTATTTACATTATTTGGCGGCGGAACAAGTGTTAACGCAAGTAAGCCAAGTCGTGCAGTTAGGTGGTTTATGGCTAGGTGCTGATTTAATTCGTCAATTAGTATTTTCCACCGCAAATACTCTTCAAGTAACTCATACAACGCAAACAATACCTGTGCTGCATATACTTACCCTGCGTGAAAAATCTGTTGCTGAAGCCGTTGCTGCCGGGAAAACCAATAAAGAAGTCGCACGCGATTTAGATATTACCGAGCGCACGGTGAAAGCACATTTAAGTGCAGTGTTTGAAAAATTAAATGTGCGAGATCGTTTGCAATTAGTGTTGGTGATGTCGGGGAAATAGCTATTATTGCGCACTCCCTATTGTCCTTCAGTCCAATAGCTATATCCCCTCATCCCTCTACAATGCTTCTACATTCAAAAATCCTGTTTTAATTTCTATTATCCTCATTGGAGTTTTTATGGCCACTTCTATAGCCACTGTTGCATCACTTGAAGGTCAAGCCTGGGCGAAATCTGCTGATGGCACCTTGCGTGTTTTAAGTGTGGGTGACAGCGTGGCTCCTGATGAGGTGGTCGTTACTGCAACGGGTGCCCATATTGAGCTCGATTTTGGTGATGGTCACCCAGTGAGCATAGCGGGTGGCGAAGAAGTATTGATGAGCAAGGATATATGGACGGATTTAGCTGCTGATAAGCAGGATGCAGCGGTGCAAGATGCCTCAGTGCAGGAAGCGCTCACTGTTTTAAATAGCGGTGGTGATTTGACAACCATCCTTGAAGAAACTGCGGCAGGCGTTATGGGCGGTAGTGGTGGTGATGGGCATAGCTTTATACAGTTGACTCGCATTCTGGAGCACACATCTCCAGAAGTGTTTAATGTTAATTCTGCCAGTGCTGCTAATAATAATGTTGCCCTCGTTAACGATGCCCTTGCCGTAAATCATGCACCTTCGATTACTGCGCAAATTTTCAGTGCGGATGAAGACACTCATCTCAGGGGGCAAATAATCGCGACGGATATTGAAAATGATGGGTTGAGTTTTAGTGTTGTTGGTCAGCCAGCCAATGGCATGATTACGCTTGATACCACCACTGGCGCTTTTGTTTACTCCCCGAATGCTAATTACAATGGTGCTGACAGCTTTGATGTTAGCGTCACCGATACCCACGGCAATGTGACCACCACGACTATTTCATTGACGGTCAATGCGGTTAACGACGCCCCGGTTTCTGATGATCAAATGGTGATGGCGGTAGAAGATACTGTGCTGACTGGCCATGTAACGGCGGCTGATATTGAAGGCGATACGCTTAGCTTCAGCCTCACTACAATCGCGGCTAACGGCACAGTAGTGGTAAATCCAGCAACAGGCGCGTTTGTTTATACTCCGAATGCCAACTACAACGGCAGTGATAGCTTTGTAGTTACAATATCAGATGGTCATGGCGGCATAGCGACAAGTACGGTTGCTGTGGGAGTCGCGTCGGTTAATGATTTGCCGGTTACTGCTCATCAACTCCTCACTACCGCAGAAGCCGTACCACTCGCAGGAAAAGTCGTCGCCACTGATGTGGATGGCGATGCTCTCGGTTACAGCCTGACCACAGCCGCCATTCACGGAGTAGTAACGGTTAACTCAACGACTGGCGAGTTTGTTTACACGCCTAATATTGGCTACAACGGCAATGATAACTTTGAGATTACCGTTGATGACGGTAAGGGTGGAACGACTACCAGTACTGTCTCAGTAGCGGTAACTGCGGTTGATTATCCAGCCGTTGTCAGCACTGGCACTGGCAGTGTTATCGAAGATCTGCAACCGACAGCCAGTGGCACACTGACGGCAACTGACCTGGATAATCCCTCCCTGGCATTTTTTCCCATCACACGATTGGGCGGCAACGGTAGTTTGGTTTTACTCGCTGACGGTAGTTGGACTTACAGCTTGGACTCCCGCTCTAATGCGTTAGCTGAGGGGACAGCTAGCACGGAAACTTTTGTCGTCAGGCTGACAGATGGTTCAACAACTCAAATTATTATTGATGTTCACGGAGTTAACGATACTCCTAACACTAACAATCAAAATTTATCAACAGCTGAAGATATCCCGCTTGCGGGGAACGTTATCGCTAAAGACGTGGATGGCGACCTCCTTAGCTATGACCTCACAACTTCTGCTGCTCACGGTTCTGTATCCCTCAACGCCACTACGGGTGCCTTTGTTTATACACCCACTGCTAACTATAACGGCAGCGATAGAGATAGCTTTGTAATCACAGTGACTGACAGTCATGGTGCTACAACGACCAGTACTATTTCTGTGGGTGTTACCTTGGTGGATGATGCTCCTGTAGCTGTGAATGACAGTCTCGCAGCTATCGAAGATACGTCTGTGGTTTACACCGCGGCACAACTCTTGGGTAATGATACGGATATTGATTCCAGCAGCTTAAGTATTGCCAGCGTTACCAGCGGAGCCGGTGGTACAGCAGTATTGAACGGTAACGGAACCGTAACGTTCACGCCGAATGCCAACTTCAATGGTGCTGCGGATTTTACTTACACCATGACCGATGGCAGTTTGACTTCCAACACCGCGACGGTAATTGTTACCGTTGGGCCAGTGAACGATGCCCCAGTTGCTAACCCTGATAGCTTGGTTGCAACCGAAGATACGCCGGTGATTTATACCGCTGCTCAACTGCTCGGTAACGACACTGATGTTGACTTGAATACCCTGAGTATTGCCAGTGTGACTAGTGGTGCCGGTGGCACTGCTGTCCTTAACGGCGATGGAACTGTGACATTCACACCCAGCGCCAACTTCAATGGCGCCGCGGATTTCACTTACACCACGACCGATGGCAGTTTGATCTCCAATACTGCGACCGCAAATGTCGCTGTGGCTGCTGTCAACGATGCTCCAATTGCAATCAATGACAGCCTGGTTGCAATCGAAGATGTACCGGTGATTTACACTGCGGCGCAGCTTCTGGGTAATGATACGGATATTGATTCCAGCAGCTTAAGTATTGCCGGCGTTACCAGCGGAGCCGGTGGTACGGCTGTATTAAACGGTGACGGAACTGTGACTTTTACTCCGAACGCCAACTTCAATGGCGCCGCGGATTTCACTTACACCATGACCGATGGCAGTTTGACCTCCAACACTGCAACCGTGAGTGTCGCCGTGGCTGCTGTCAACGATGCCCCTGTTGCTAACCCTGATAGTTTGGCTGCGACCGAAGATACGCCGGTGATTTATACCGCTGCTCAACTGCTCGGTAACGACACTGATGTTGACTTGAATACCCTGAGTATTGCCAGTGTGACTAGCGGTACGGGTGGAACAGCAGTTTTGAACGGTGACGGAACCGTGACGTTCACGCCGAATGCCTACTTCAATGGTGCTGCGGATTTCACTTACACCACGTCCGATGGCAGTTTGATCTCCAATACTGCGACAGTGAGTGTTGCTGTTGCCGCCGTTAATGATGCCCCAATTGCTAACCCTGATAGTTTGGTTGCCGCCGAAGATACGCCTGTGATTTATGCCGCAGCGCAACTCTTGGGCAATGATACGGATATTGATTCCAGCAATTTAAGTATTGCCAGTGTGACTAGTGGTGCCGGTGGCACTGCTGTCCTTAACGGCGATGGAACTGTGACATTCACACCCAACGCCAACTTCAGTGGTACGGCTGACTTTACCTACACCGCCACCGATGGCGGTTCGGCATCCAACATTGCAAATGTAAATGTCGCCATTGCAGCGGTTGCAGATGCTCCAAATTTAAGCGTTGCTGTCGATGTTAATTCTGGAATCACTTCAATTCCATTGCTACTACCTGCGTCAGTAGGTTTGACCAGCGATAACTTTGTGGGGATTGCCGCTGTTGATCCATCCAACGCAAATAATTTAGCTACTGTTGAAGCGGCTGTTGAATCATCGACTCCAACGTCAACAGCTACACTGACTAATCTTAATTACGGCAGTATTGGAGTGGATAATGCTTACCATATTCAAGGATATATTTTTCTTGAGGCGGGGCACACTTATCAACTAGCAGGTTCGCGCGATGACACTTTGGCAGTAAAGATAGGCGGCACTACGGTTTACAGTGTGGGCTATAACGCGTGGGGTGATTTATATGCGGGGTCTGATACTAACAACTTTGTTAATCCTATTGCACCTATTCCTAAAGTTGTTACGGTGTCTGGTTATTATTCGCTTGAAGTTGTGATGTATAACGGTGATGGTCCTGGTAATTTAGATTTGAATCTTTCTGTGGATGGTCAGCCAGCTGTTGATATTAGTACCGCGAATTTTAATCTTTATACTGATGCTAGTACGGTAATTAATTCAGGAACTGCGGGTGCTTTTGTGAGTAATGGTGATGGCGGTTTTTATCCATTAAATCTCAGTACTCATTACAGTTATTTTTCCTTAAATGTTTCTGCCGCACTTACGGATACTGACGGTTCTGAATCTTTAAC
>JANYIO010000152.1 GCA_025362015.1 Gammaproteobacteria bacterium
ATTCCCTTCAGCTTCGACCAGTGCTCATCGTTGAGCATTAATCGCGGCATCGCAAACTCGTTTTATTTTGGTGTAGGAACTACAGTATTACGAGTTTGCTTTTTAATTCAATAGCTTAGGATGAAATGTCAACAGGCCCTAACGCAACAAAAGCCAAATAACATGAATGAGCGTAGTTTTTACATAAGCGGTAGTATAAGCACTATGGGCACTGTAAATATTCGTCGGATATTTCCCATGAATTATCCTACAGAAAACGATGGTGTGAGCAATTATGGTATTAGTGTCACCTATCAAGACGGCAGCATAGAAAAACGACATCTTAATCTTCCAGTTATTGATCATCCTACTCAAGAATCGTCGCAATATTTTAATATCACAGTACCTTTTGGTGATATTAAAAACATAAATATTTCCAATGAAAATATTATTATTTATTCGCAGGGTAACAATATAAAATCAAACGTAATGGAAAAGCCAGGCGCAATACCTTCAACCATTAATAAACCTAAAGTGTCAGAAAATAATCAGGAAACGTGTTTGGACTGGCAACCACTCTCTAACAGCAGCGCCAGCTTATTACTCAATAACCAGGGTGAAAATACTGTGGTTATTCTTGATGACGATACTGGCCACGCCTGTATAAGCACGGCTAATTTACCCACGCAGGGACAATGGCAAATTGTTGTCAGGCAGGGGTTAGTTATTCAGGAATATTTACAATTGCGTTGATTTAGTTAAGTGTTGTGGTTTAACCGCACCCTAGAGTGGGTGCTAGTTTTTTTGACAAATGTCACGACTGTCAGAATAGAAACCGACAAGAAAAAAGACAAAGCGCTGGATTCAGCGGGAATAAAAACAATTAGATGAAAAGTGGATGCAGCACCAGCAGTGGATGAAATAAAAATTGTTTTTAATCAAGCGTAGAAACAATGAAGTACCATAAACAACATAGTATAAATTTAATGAGGAAATAAAATGAAGTTCGAATATAAAACGATAAAGTTTGCGACATCCGGTTTAATGGGAGGCGACGTTAAAACTGATAAATTCGACGAATACTTAAATGAGCTAGGTTGTCAGGGCTGGGAATTAGTTAACGCAGTTGGTACAAATGTAGGAAATGGGGCTACTAAATACATAGTCGCAATATTCAAAAAACCAGAATCCAGATAAAACCCGCCACCGCCGTAAAAAACGGTGGCGAAAAACTAAAGCAATTAAAGGTAAATTCTTACTGCATTCCAAAAAACTTTTTCATGCCTGATGGCTCACTATTATCAAAATCACCCAAGCCTTTTGCTATACGTATTTCTTGAAACTTATCGTAAATTTCTTGAGCACGATAATCGACAAATTGTTGCTCTTCTGGAGAGAGTGCAATATCAACATCGTACAATTGCTTATAACTCTTGGTAAAACTATTCCTAGATACATTCGACAAAGATCTATCGCCACGCAATGCCATAAGTTTCGTTACCGCCAATGTTTCCAACACTGCCGGGCGACGTTGCTCTTCAGTAGCATTATCTGTATATCGCGGACTTGTATAAATAGTAAGGTTATCCAGAGCTGTTGTAGAACCATAAATTGCAGCCAAATTCATGTAAAATGTAGCTTCCTTTTCATTGCCGGAATTTACTAATTTAGTGGTTAAAACATTGAGCGCAACTAGGTCTCCTTTTTTTGCTAATTCTTTTAACGTTTCTTCTGAATAGCTAGCATATACGTCAATGTCACTTTTTTCAAAATATCCCTTGTTGCTCATCCAATTATTTAAATCAAGCATCTCTGTCGGTGACATTAACATATAAGACTTCCCGTCTCTCACTATAGGCTTTGACGTATCAATATCTGCAGGCTTTTGTGAGTTGGCGCTTGCGAGGCTTGGCAAGCTCACTTGAGATAGCTCATCCTTCTGTTGTTTTATTTCAGAAACTTGCGGTGACACTTTCGATGCAGACAACAAATAAAATGTACCAAAACCGCATATACTTACAACAGCCATCGAAACAGCAAACCGGATAAATTTATTTTTTAACATGTTCATATATTGCTCCATTATTTTTACTTAAATAACTAGAATTTCCATTACAAGAATCTCGGGAGCTTACTCCCGAGTCAAATTAAAAAACTATTGCCCACACATTCTCTTATCTTTTGCAAGATTACTTGTGCAGATGGCATAGTTACTATCACGAATTGAAACTTGGTCGTTATAGCATGAGCTAGCCCCCCATGCAGTAGTTCCCGCTCCAATTCCACCAATGCCAAGCGGCAACAAAGCCCATCCCCCTGTCATCATAGTAGCGCCAGTTATGCCAATCCCGCCAACAATTGCACCGCCTACTACTCCATATCTACAATTACTTGTATTTTGTGTGTACATATTTTGTGCGTTAAGATTACAACTCGAAAAAGTAACTTCAATGTTACTACATATCTGCTGAAGCGCAGCGTTTCCATTTGCAGGTCCGCGATATACAGGCCCAGTGTTCGGACTAACTAAATAACCTGGGCCGGCAGATGGCGGAGTGTATGGCCTTACTCCTGTTACTACAACCTCTTGAACGGGGTCACCACCCCTCGACATAGACTGTCCCGTTAAGGGATTAAACTCGGGGCAATGAAAAGTCATTATTTGAATATCGCTGCAAAAAGCAGCCGCTGAAGCTGAAATTAACATTGAGAAGCAAAGCGAGGTCAAAATAAGAATATATCGGGTCATTTTTTTCATAAAGGTTCCTAATTTCCTTAGGTAAATGAGAGATAACGGTAAGCTATTTTTAACAAAAGCAGCGCATGGTGTCCTATTTCAAATACATAAATCAATCATTAAATTGCGTTCACGATATGATTTTTTTAATTTGTCGCCTAAGCCTACGCAAAAATAATAACCACCATCAAAATCGCCACTTTTAAATGGTTTTTATGGTTTTGCGTGGCTTGGTGTGGTTTCATAATGCTGGCCTCGTCGTATCAAATTCCTATAGTCACTACATAAAAAAAGGCTACAAGAAAATTCTTGTAAGCCTCGTTCGTTGCCATTTTTTTGTTGCTACTATTTTTTCTTCAACGCCTGCTGCAACAATGCACCCATGCTACCCATAGTGGCGGGAGCAGGATTATTTTTCTGCGCAGTGCGTTGTTGGTTTTGCGATTGTGGTCGGCTGCCACCTTTGTTGCTGGACGAACCGCCCTCTACTTTTTCACCAGGTGTATCATCCAACCGCAATGACAGCGCAATACGCTTGCGCGCTACATCTACTTCCATCACTTTGGCTTTTACAATGTCACCGGCTTTTACGGCTTCGCGCGGGTCTTTAATAAAAGTATGTGATAAAGCAGAAATATGCACGAGGCCATCTTGATGCACGCCAATATCCACAAAGGCACCAAAGTTAGTAACGTTAGTGACTGTGCCTTCCAAAATCATACCGGGAATTAAATCGGTAATTGTATCCACGCCTTCCTGAAATGTTGCGGTTTTAAATTCGGGGCGTGGGTCGCGGCCAGGCTTATCTAATTCTTTGATGATATCGGTAACGGTTGGTAAACCAAATTTTTCATTGGTGTAGTCCGCTGCTTTTAATCCGCGCAGAAATGATGTGTCGCCAATTAGGCCTTTAACTTCGCGCGCATTTTTTTCGGCGATTTCAGTAACCACTGAATAAGATTCAGGGTGAACACCGGATGAGTCGAGCGGGTTTTCACCGCCGGCAACGCGCAAAAATCCTGCCGCTTGTTCAAAGGTTTTTTCGCCAAAGCGCGGTACTTTTTTGAGTGCGGCGCGTGATGCGAACACACCATTTTGATTGCGAAATTCCACAATATTATTGGCGAGTGTAGCGTTCAAACCAGAAACTCGCGCAAGTAATGCGGCAGAGGCGGTATTTACTTCTACGCCAACGGCGTTCACGCAATCCTCAACTACTGCATCCAGCGAACGCGCCAATTGTGATTGCGAAACATCGTGTTGATATTGGCCAACACCGATAGATTTAGGATCAATTTTTACCAGTTCCGCGAGTGGATCTTGCAAGCGGCGTGCAATAGAAATTGCGCCGCGAATGGTTACATCCAAATCCGGAAATTCTTTTGCAGCAAATTCGGAAGCAGAATAAACGGATGCGCCGGCTTCGCTCACAATAACAGTGCTTGCGGTAATTGCGGGATGCGCTTTTAAAACATCCTTCGCAAACTTTTCAGTTTCGCGCGAGGCGGTACCATTGCCAATGGCAATTAAACCAACGTTGTATTTTTTGCAGAGCGCAACTAATACCAACTCCGATTCAGCAATTTTATTGAATGGTGGTGTCGGATAAATCACGCAGTGATCGAGCACTTTACCTGTTGCATCCACCACCGCAACTTTTACACCGCTACGCATTCCCGGGTCGAGGCCGATAGTCGCTTTTTGCCCTGCGGGTGCAGCGAGTAATAAATCTTTTAAGTTGGATGCGAATACTTTTATCGCGCCGTCTTCGGCTTTTTCACGCAGCTCACTTAATAAATCGGTTTCTAAATGTGTTAATAGTTTTACTCGCCAGGTCCAGCGCACAACTTCCGCTAACCAGGTATCTGCAGCACGGCTGTGATCTTTTATTTGCCAGTGATCAGCAATCATAGTTTCACAAGGGTGACCTTTTTGCGCAACACTGGTAGTAGCATCTTCATCGCCAACTTTCAGCGCGATAGTAAGAGTGCCTTCATTGCGGCCGCGGAATATGGCGAGCGCACGGTGTGACGGCATGCTTTTAAGTGGCTCATCGTGCTCGAAATAATCGCGGAATTTTTGTACTTCTTGTGATGTGTCCGTGTCTTTTCCGGCAGATACGCGCGCACTCAGTGTTGCTTCCTGATGTAAGAAGCTGCGTAGACGGCCAAGCAATTCTGCGTCTTCGCTGAATTTTTCCATGAGGATATATTTGGCGCCGTCGAGCGCGGCTTTTACATCGTCTATTTTATGTTCGGGGTTGAGGTATTTAGCTGCCTCGACGTCGGGGTTAAGAGTTGGGTCTGCATATAAGCCTTCCGCTAATGGTTCAAGGCCAGCTTCGCGGGCGATTTGGCCTTTGGTGCGGCGCTTGGGTTTGAAGGGCAAATATAAATCTTCCAGGCGATTTTTAGTATCGGCTTGCAGAATGTCGCGTTCCAACTCGGGGGTGAGTTTTTCTTGTTCGATAATGGATTTCAAAATCGCAGCACGGCGCTCTTCCAGCTCGCGTAAATAGCGCAGCCGCTCTTCCAGCAAACGCATCTGCGTATCATCCAGCCCACCGGTGACTTCTTTACGGTAACGGGAGATAAAAGGCACTGTTGCGCCTTCATCCAGTAGCCCTACTGCGGCGCTTACTTGTTGTTCGGATACGGCTAATTCATCGGCAATCCGTTTGGCAATGGTTGGCAGTTGGTTGGGCGTGTTGGAAAGTTGTTTGGATGTACTAGAAAGTTGGGTCATAAAAACTGGCTCGTGCGAGGGAGTGTAATTAAACAGAGGTGATGGAACTGTATATGCGCGCTTATGAAGCTCGGGTTATTAGAGATAGGCCATTATCCTCAAATACGCCTTGCCGAACAGTCTTGTTTTTTTAAAATGTTTGTGCGTTTTTTGATTTTCACAACTTTTTTCAAAGTCACTGCATCCAGTTACGGATTTGCTACGTCAAACTTGGAGATCATGGTAAAAAAGGATTACGGTAAAAGGGATCATGGTCGAATGGTACTTACTTAAGCATTTTTTCGATATTTTGGGTGAAAATTTTTTATTTCAGGGAGTCGTCATCCTCGCGAAAGCGGGGATCCAGTGCTTTTGAAATATCTTGCCACCACTCTGGATCCCCCGCTACGCGAGGATGACGGGCTTAAGTAAGTACCATTTGGATCATGGTAAAAAAGATCATGTTACTTTTCATCATGATGAAGCACACCTACTTAGTTCATGCGGAGAGCATTTTATGAAATCAACTATATTCGCTGTTGCAGCGGTTTTTATGCTTGCCGCTACAGCCAATGCTGAGCCAATAGTTGCCCAAAGTTATCCAATAAATTCTGTACTAGAACTCAGCGCAGGTGGCGGCGTCGAGATTGAAATAACGCAAGGTGATGTTGAGAGTTTACGTGCCGAAGCTACTGCTGAAGTCATGAAGCGCGTGAAGGTGGATCAGACCAATCATCGGCTCACACTTAAAGTGAAGAGCGAGAATGGTAATTTTTTCCATTGGTTTGACAATAATAATGATCAAGTGAAATTTATTTTGCAAATTAAACAGTTGAATTATGCAGAGTTTTCAGGTGCTGCGCAGGTTGCTATGGGCAATTATCGCGGTGAAAAACTAGTGGTAAAAAATTCTGGCGCTGCGCAAACGTATTTTTCTAATTTAGACGTCAATGCTATAGCTTTTGAATCTTCGGGGGCTGCAAATGTTGATATACAAACGCTTAATAGCCAAAAAGTGGACGTCAATTTATCGGGTGCGTCTAATTTTGAAGTGAAAAAATCTGGAGTAGTGCACCAGTTGATCATTGAAGCTAGTGGCGCAAGCAATTACGCCAGTAAATCTTTAGTTGTCAGCAATGCGGACGTCCAAGCGAGCGGTGCATCTAACATTGAAATTCTTGTCAATGAAACGCTTAAAGCCGGCGCAAGCGGTGCGTCTACTATTGATTATTATGGCTCCGCCAAAGTCACTTCTGATTCAAGTGGCGCCAGTCATATTGATGGGCATTAGCCATATAGCTGGGGCAAGGTTCGAAAAAATAGCTAACCCTCGCAAGAGGGAGCTCGCGGTATTTTTGTAAAATCCTCCTCTCGCCCTACCTATGAAAAAATATAAAGTTATTTAAAATCAACAAGTTAAGCATTTTAGCTTTCCCTATGCTGTTTTCCTCGTTCGTTATACTTGTGGAACAGAAAGCAATAAATACTCCGCTAAAGAAATTTAGCAGAGGGATCTTGTGTTATGCGAAAACGGTGTTATAGTTACGTATAACAGCAAATCACTGTTTGTATTAATTGCCATTGATGAGGTGAGGGTGATGGAGTCAAGTAAAGTTGGTGTCATTGGAATGGATGTATCAGACAACGAATTGATTGAGCGCTTTGTCGTTCACAAAGATCAACAAGCATTCAGCACTCTGGTATTGCGCTTTCAAAGTCAGTTGCAAAAATACGCTACTCGTCTTTGTAATGGTGATGTTCATACTGCAGAAGACGTTGTGCAAGAAACATTTCTACGGGCTTTTTTGGCCTTGGCAAATTTTAGAGGTGAATCGAAATTATCGACGTGGTTGTATCGCATTACGTTTAATTTAGCGATGCGGAATCATCGTACTAATCGTTTGCAACCCAGGCATTGTTGTGAGCTTGAAGACATTGCTGAGTTGGTGGATGAGGTGGAGCACTTTGAGCAATTGGAGGTTGAGCGCGATTTGGCAGCAGCAATGACTAGCATCAGTGGCGCACAACAAAAAGTTATCTCATTGTGCGTTATAAATGGCTATTCCCATGAGCATGTGGCGCAGGTAACGGGCATGCCGCTCGGTACCGTAAAAACCAATATTTTACGCGGTAAAGTTCAGCTGAAAAATTATTTGAGCTCTTGGCGCGAGGCGGCGTAATGAAGTTATTAACGGTAAATGACATTAATCAAAAGAAGGTTCTATGACAACATCCTGGAACGACGATCAACCCATCTATCGACAATTACGTGAGCGAATTGTCGGTTTGATGTTAACTGGAACATTTAGAGAGGGTGATGCGCTGCCATCGGTGCGGCAAGTTGCCAGCGATTATCAAATCAATCATTTAACTGTGAGCAAGGCTTATCAGGAGTTGGTAGATATGCAATTAGTAGAAGCGCGGCGCGGCATGGGGATGTATGTAACCGTTGGAGCACAAGAAAAATTGCACGGCATCGAAAAAGAAAAATTTTTAACGATTGAGCTGCCTGCGCTACTGACGCGCATTAAACATTTGGGCCTGAGTGTAGACGAACTCTGCATTGCTATAAAAAATACCAACGAGGAACAATAAATGGACGCCATTATTCATGCCCAAGGAATCCGTAAAACCTACGGAAAAAAAATCGCGCTCGACAATATTGATTTAACAATTCCTGCTGGTCGCATCGTCGGGCTAATTGGCCCTAATGGTGCGGGTAAGACTACGTTACTAAAAGGTATTTTAGGTTTAGCGCAAGTAGACGGAAGTTTACATGTGCTCGGTTTAAATCCATTTACTGAGCGCGTCAAGTTGTTGGAAGATGTTTCGTTTATTGCGGATACCGCTATTTTGCCGCGCTGGATAAAAGTCAGTGAAGCACTTGATTATGTTGAAGGCGTTCACCCAAAGTTCAGTCGTGAAAAAGCAATGGGTTTTCTTGCTAAAACCAACATTGCATTGAATAGCAAAGTAAAAGCTTTGTCCAAAGGCATGGTCACCCAATTACATCTTGCGCTCATTATGGCAATTGATAGTAAGTTGTTGGTGTTGGATGAGCCTACGTTAGGTTTGGATATTATTTTTCGTAAAAGGTTTTATGAATCATTGTTGAACGACTATTACGATGCGAAAAAAACCATTTTTATCACCACGCACCAGGTGGAAGAGATAGAGGGGATTCTTACTGATTTAATTTTTATCAACAATGGAAAAATTCTTTTGGAGTTGCCCATGGAAGATCTACCCAACAAATTTTCTGAGCTGCAAGTCGATGCTGCTAACAAAGAAGGGGCATTGGCATTAAAACCTATCCATATTAGAACGACTCTCGGTGGTTATAGTATGGTGTTTGAAGATGTTGATATGGAAAAGCTGCAAGTGCTGGGTAAAGTTAGTACACCAAGTGTAGCGGATTTATTTGTTGCAAAAATGCAACCGTCAACCAGTATTTAATGGGGAATAAAATGAATACTACAAAAATTATTACTCAAATTAAGCGAGAGCTCTGGGAGAATAAAGGAGGTTTTATTTATACCCCGTTAATAATAACCGGGTTATACCTGTTTATAGGGCTTGGAGTTATTATCTATTTTAGTGAATCAATTGGTGCGCATCATAGCGTGCAGGACTCCGCATTGAAAATTGAATGTAATGGAAATCCTTGCGTCAATGGAGGAGGGCCTGAACTTTTTAATGCAGTAACTTCTGTGGGCAGTAGCCCTGATGCATTTGGTGAGATTATTTTGGGGGCTATGTATGTTAATTGTGCGCTGCTTTCGGTAGTGCTTTCAATTGCATTAACTACTTATATTCTTCGTTGTCTGTTTGATGACAGAAAAAACAATGAGATATTATTTTGGCGTTCCATGCCAGTAAGTGAAACCACCAATGTGTTAGTAAAGTTGGGTATGCAATTGCTCGTGGCGCCCTTCATTGTCCTGCTCATAAATGAATTGGTGACTGTGGCTTATTTTGTGGCTGGTTTAATTGTTTTTGCCTCGCATGGAGTTCCCTTAAGCTATTTATTGGCTTCTGTTGCGAATGGCAAGGTGATTTATATTCCTCTGCAGATATGTTATGAAAATATTTTTGGGTTGTTAATGTTGATGCCAGTGATAGGATATTTTCTGTTTTCGTCTGCGCTTGCAAAAAAATCGCCATTTTTAACCAGTGCATTGATTCCAGTCATTTTGATTATTGTGGATGCAATGTTGAATAAATTTCTGGGAGTGCAATTAGGTATTATTCATGTCCTTGGCTGGTATGGGCAGGCGCTCATCAATGTAAAAGACACCTACATACTTCAGCATGCATTGGTGTTGGATAGCTCCATGCTATTACCGTTTGTTGTGTGTATATCAATAGGTTCGTTATTTGTGAGTGGCGCTATATGGTTGCGCAATAACCGTTATGAAATTTAGCAAATATTTACATTAAACATTTAATCCGTGGAGTAACTTATGAACGAAGAACGTAAATTTCGCGATCTAAAAAGATCAGCAACAGATTCAAAAATTGCCGGTGTGTGTGGTGGCTTTGGCGAATATACGCCATTGCCGTCCTGGATGTGGCGTGTCATTTTTGTTCTGTCAATATTCATGTGTGGTTTCGGTATTCTCACTTATATAGTGCTTTGGATGTGCATGCCTTCTGCTGATACATATGTGCGTCAGGAGCGCGTGATCAATCATGACGCAACGGACAAAGCGGAAAAATAAAACTTTATATGCATGTTGTTTTATCGATAACCTAATGAAGGAGGATAAAAATGCTTTCAAAAAATAAACTGGCCAGGTTATCTGGTTTGCTATATTTGATAGTTGTAGTGACTGGAATTTTCAGCCTTATGTATGTTCCTTCCAAGCTGATAGTGGAAAACAATGCAGCTACGACAGTCGCGAATATTATTGGATCTGAATTTCTGTTTAGGCTGGGCATAGTGAGTGGTTTAATCGAAGGTGTTTTTTTCCTGCTATTGCCTTTAGCGTTATACCAGTTGCTCAAGTCGGTTAATAAACACTATGCTTTACTGATGGTGGCATTTGCAGTTATTAGTGTTCCTATCGGCATCAGCAATATGTTTAAACTGGTAGATGTTTTGTCGCTATTGAGCAACACAGATTATTTAAAAGTTATTACCGTAGATCAGTTGCATGCGCAGGTAATGTTTTTTATAAATTCGTACAATAATGGCAATCTTATTGATGAACTATTTTGGGGGCTTTGGTTGTTTCCGTTTGGCTATCTGGTTTTCAAGTCGGAATTTCTGCCAAGGCTATTAGGTGTTTCTCTTATGCTTGGTTGCTTTGGTTATTTGATAGATTTTTGTGCAAAATTTTTGTTTGCTGTCACAGAGGTGCCAGATTTTATTGGGTGGCCTGCGAGCTTCGGTGAAATAGGTATTTGCTTATGGTTGTTGATTGTAGGGGTTAGGGAAAAACAAATAACTGTTAGTTAACTCAATGAAATAGAGGTTGTATTTTAACCTCTATTTCATTGAGTTAACTAACAGTTATTTGTTTTTCCCTAACCCCTACAATCAACAACCATAAGCAAATACCTATTTCACCGAAGCTCGCAGGCCACCCAATAAAATCTGGC
>JANYIO010000200.1 GCA_025362015.1 Gammaproteobacteria bacterium
TCGCGCAATTTGCTTTCCTGATTATCCATATAGTGGCCGACACCACCGCCAATTGCACCACCAACCAGAGCTCCCGTTAACGCCCCACGCTTACGATCTTTTTTGCTCGACGCAGCAGCACCTAATACCGCGCCTGCAACCGCACCAATTCCTGCACCTTTACCTGTATTACTAGTCTTTTTCTCGCCAGTGTATGGATCGATGCTTTCACAACCAACAAAACACACAGCACATAACAATATAATAAATTTGTTCATAAAAATCTCTCTTTAAACGACATGAAAAAAGTAATTATTAGACAACCCAGCTACTTTGCAAAAAACACACAATAAAATACATACATTAAACGAGTTGGCTTTCTTTGACGAGCCTGCGAGAATAACTGAGCTTCATTTGAGGCACTACTATAGGCAAACTCATTATGCACAGCAAATCCCTCAGTAAATTTTGTGCTCTACTCATCATTGCGAACCTGGCTGCGTGTAAAAACTATTCTGTTAGCGTTAACGATAATCTTATTTATACACCATCAACTTTATTTAAGGCATTTACGATTAACGATGTACATTTACACGATTGTGTAGAGCAAACCATCGCCGATAAACACATAACCAAAGCAGAAGATTTAAAACAACTCAATTGCAGTCACGCGGGCATTACTAACCTTGCCGGCCTAGAAAAATTTTCTGCTATAGAACAATTAGATTTGAGCGAAAACGCTTTAGTTGCTGTACCCCAACTCATTAATTTAACGCAACTGCAAGGGCTATTTCTGCGTAAAAATAAGTTAACCAGCGCTGAACCATTGTTACATTTGCTACATTTACGGGAATTGGATATTTCTGAAAACAATAATCTCATCTGTCGTGATGTAAAACAGTTGCTCGCCAATTTTAATAAAGGCGAGTTAACAGTGATATTGCCAGAGCAATGCAAAGCGGGAATTTAAAAAATTATTTTTGTACCTAACAGTTATTTTCTGTTAGGTACAAAAAATTAACGCACAAACATAAGCCCAATAGTATTTTTGAATTGGTGCATCACTTTCATCTTCACTGGTTCAAGATTAATCGGGCCAATGGATTTTTTAAACATTACTGATACTTCGGTACCAATCGGCGGGCAAGGTTGATTTTCAATCTGCACCAGTGCGCCGCCATCTGACACATCTTGTGCAAATCCAATAATAGTGCCAAAACTAGGGTGGCTCATTTCTACTCGCACTGATGTGGTAGTGCGATCAAACCGACGTCTTTCTATCATGACACTTCTCCGTTATCTGTTATTTGAATTTTTATTGACGTGCATTCAGAAATATAAAAGCAGGTTCTCGCCTGCTTTTATTAAAACGTTAACCCTAAACGATTACCCACTATTTCATATGATTCTACAACATTACCCAAATTTTGACGGAAACGATCTTTATCTAACTTTTCACGTGTGTCTTTATCCCACAAGCGGCAACCATCAGGAGAAAACTCATCGCCCAAAATAACTTCACCTTTGTGCAAACCAAATTCCACTTTAAAATCCACTAACAACATGTTGCCACTGGCAAATAATTCTTTAAGAATGGCATTGATTTTATAGGTTAGTTCTTTCATACGAGCCAAATGAGCGGGCTTGGCCCAACCAAAAGTTTCAACATGAGACTCGTTGATCATCGGGTCGCCCAATGCATCATTTTTTAAAAACAATTCAAATGTAGGGGGTGTTAATTCCATACCTTCTTGCACCCCCAAGCGACGCACGAGGGAACCTGCAGCAAGATTGCGTATAACGCATTCAACAGGAATCATGTCCATTTTTTTCACTAACACTTCAGTATCAGAGAGTAATTTTTCAAAGTGCGTTGGAATACCAGCAGCTTGTAACTTGCCCATAATAAAAGCGTTGAATTTATTATTGACCATACCTTTGCGATCTAATTGTTCGATTCGTTTGCCATCAAAGGCTGAGGTATCGTTACGAAACAACATAATCAAACGATCAGGATCATCTGTTTTATAAATAGATTTCGCTTTACCGGCGTAGAGTTCTTCACGCTTTTCCATCTTATTACCCACTTTATATTGAAATTCTGATCACTGTTAAAGGCTAGTTGATTTTTTAAATAAAACTGCCAAGGCTACAAATTAAACATTCTACAACACTGCCAGCCAATCAAAACCTTGTTCCTGGCACGCGTAGGTTACTTGTTTTACTTTTTGGGTTACTGGCGACAAGGCCGCTCGCGCCAAATCCAATGAGTTATTTTGTTGACTAATATGCGCTACAACGAGGTGTTGTAATTGCTGAGTATTCAGGCGCTGTAAAAAACCTGCTGCTTGTTGATTGCTCAAATGCCCCCACTGCCCGCCCACCCGCTGCTTTAGTGATGGTGGATAGTTGCCCGACGCCAGCATAAATGGATCATGATTGGCCTCAAGTACTAAAGCATCGCAAGCTTGGTAACTGGACTCTACATGAGGTGTAATACTACCCAAATCGGTGAGTATTCCCAAGCGCAAACCAGCATATTCAAATACAAATTGTGCAGGCTCACGAGCATCATGTGGCACCGCAACTGGCGTAACACTTAATCCTTTGATCGTAAACGGGGCGTAGGCATGTATAAGATTAAGCTCGGGCAACACGCCCATATCCCTGCTGTGATAAGTACCGGGAGTGATATAGACGGGTAAATTGTAGCGACGCGCTAAAGCTGCAACACCTTTAATGTGATCTGAATGTTCGTGAGTCACCAAAATAGCGGTCAATTCTGCGGCAGTCTTGCCCAAGCGCAG
>JANYIO010000215.1 GCA_025362015.1 Gammaproteobacteria bacterium
TATTTTTTTAGTTTTTAATAAATTCGAGCCACCATAATAAGTATAAACTGTATCTGCACGCTCAGGATCGTGAGTTTCAGATAAAAGTTGATTTGAGTTAAACAAATACTCGCGAAGCATTCCCGCTTGATTCACTAACAAAATTTTCCCCGTAGGGTCTCGCGCTATTTTTGTAGTGACTCTATCTTGAGAGTTTACTGGATTAACAACTTTATCTTCGTCAACTTGAATGAGTTGATTTTCGTTGGGAGAACTATAGTTTAAGTGAGTATAAACAACCTTGTGGCCTGTTGGCTTTAGTTCACTCGAAATATCCGGAGAAGAATAAATAAAGCTAGTGATAGAGTTGTCTGCAGTTCTTTTCGTGGATGCAATTCGATCTAAGACATCGTATGATGTTGATAAGCCGTAAGGTGATGCCGAGCCCCAGCCGGGCAGACTTTTAAAAATCAATCGTCCATCAGAATCATAATTTTGAGTCATGATGATTGTTTTGGTAGCATCATTTAAATCTCTACTGGTCGTCTGAAGTGCCCTTCCCATAGCATCAAATGATTTTGTGGTGACAGACGGACCACGTGTAATAACTTTCGTATTTTCATCAGGATATGAAATCGTAGTAAATGCGTTCAACGGAGGCGTAATTTGAGTGAGTCTAAAGTTTGCATCATATAAATAAGATGTTTTATTATTAAGACTATCTGAAACTGACTGAATTGTACCGTCGGGATTTACAACTCTATAAGTCACCATTCCAAGTGGCTTTGTTATTGTCTGTGCGATACCTAAATAGTAATTAGTAAATGTTGTGGACGTGTATTTTACTCCATCAAGATAATTCGAGACAGTCCAAAGGTTACCTTGTGCGTCGTATGTGTAGTCAGTTTCAATTCCGTATTTTGTGACTGACTGAGCTTTGCCATGTTTTTTTGCAGCATCATCCAAGCACAGTTGTTTACCCGCAGCTTTTTGCGCTGCAATAAAGCTTGGACTAGCACCTTGCCCTAGGGAGGCAGGCGCGTAATTGCTCATGCCCATCCAGCTACTAATAACATCAGAATTAAAAGAGCCTCTATAACCTGTAGTGCCAAACTCAATAGGGGGTTGAGATGATTGCGCAAAAGCCAGTGAAGTGCATGTCAATAACGTAGTAAATAGTATAAAACAAGAGAGTATTTTTTTCATTGTGTAAGGTCCTCTAGGTCCATTGAGTCATTGTAAGAAACTGATCGCTGGGTATTCGATGTACGCAGCGGGTGGGATGCTACCACTATGGGGCTGTATTCAATTTGTGGCGAACTTAGTTTTTCCAATAATTTTTCATAGGTTTTAAAGCGAAATATTTGTGGCTGCTGCTGAATAAATTGTAACAATAGGTATTCGTCAGCCATTTCAAATAAAAACCGTGTGTTGCGCAAACGGGTACCAGAATAAAAGCAGCTAATGATCGCGCGCCATAAATCCATAACGCGTTGCTCTATGGTGCTGCCTTGCCCCAGGCTAAAACAACGAATTGTTAATTCTGGCAGTTCAAATCTTCCCTCTCACTAACAAACCACGATTTTGACGCAGGCTGCCTACATTGTTGCAGCTCAAGATTAGTTGTATTGTTTTGCAAAACAAAGCAATTATTATATTCCTTCATAACTTCGGCATTAGCAAATATTTCAGTAGCAATATTTGCTGGTAAAAATAGTCGCGGCTTTGAATGACTAAAATAATAATAACAACCAAAATAAATAACTACTGCGCCACTTAACAAAGACAACAATATGCTTTGTTTAGATTGAAAACCCATAGTTTTTCCTTTTAATTCATCCAACAAAATTTATTGCTAATAATGTCCATAATATTTTCCTGAACTTTATTGTCCTTCAATGCACGTTGTAAATAAAAGCCGAACAGAGTTGCTGCTCGGCTTTTCATTTTTATAGCATGTTTAATAAAAGCTTACGGCATTTCCAACTGTTGAAAATAATTTTCAACAGAAGCAGGAATAGTGTTATCAAATTCACCCAACCCTAAACTTCTCCGTTTTTGTGCTAAATCATCGTAAATTTCTTGCGAACGTTTTAGCACTTGATTGTTAATTTCCTCAGTCACCACAAAGTGTTTAATTTTCATAAATGTTCTAGAGCCCACTATCTCCGGCCACCGGTCGCCACGCACAGTCGCGGCGTTATACCACGCTAAAGTTTCTATCGCTGCTGCCTGTTTTGCTTCGGGGGTTTTGGCATTGAGATAAACACTTATATTTGTCATAGTTCCGATTGATTCCAACGCATCCGTTGAGCCATACACAGCTGCATTTAGATAAATCTCTTTAGCTTTTTCGAACCCATATTGGCGATAATAAATATCACCTAAATATTTCAT
>JANYIO010000223.1 GCA_025362015.1 Gammaproteobacteria bacterium
AACTTACTCAAGCATCTACACTTCAAATTGTAAGATGATATTTAGATTAATCGTTATTTTAACAACAGGAGGGTTCTGGGATGATTCAGCTGGCAAGTTGGTACAGCAAAAGGTGCGTAATTAAGCAAACTGTTAAAATTAATCTTTTTGGAGTGAATAATAATGAAAACACAACAAAATAGTAAATATCTAAACGAATCGTACATTTTAGGCCTGCACTATGAAGTTGATTGTGCACGCAAGGCTCAAGAGGATGCGATTGAAGCCTTCATTACCGGAGCTTTACCAGAAGATAAAGCCATAGAAGCGGTAAACTATTTAGAAAAGTTGGAACTTTGCTTTGTAAAAGCAGGTGGTCGCTATAAGGATTTATACCATTGATGCCGATTAGAACTTAATGTGGTGTCCCACAAGCACGGGGGATTGAAATAACTCTCCTGTGTTTTGCTGTCGGTGTTCTGCGCTCATCTCTTCAACTCTCAAGCAGTCCACATCTTATAGTAGCCCAGCTGCCACAACATCCAAGTCTTGTAACAATTTCAAGTCTCGTCATAATTCAGGTTTCACAACATCCAAGCTTCACAACAATCCTAAGATCACCTACATAATCTCCTGGCATCTGCTTTCTACTAATAAAAATTTAATTTTTTAGGTCGTGAGAGACATTCACTCCTGTGTGTTAACCGGTGCTTCCCGTTTTTGTTATCTAGTTGTGGGTATAAATGGCAAGGCTGCAGTAAGTGGTGCGAATACTATTCATACCTCCCACATTTGCATCTCTCCCATGTTTGTCGTTGGTATTTAAGTGGGGTAAGAAAATCATTTTGCTGTGCAATGATAAATGTGTGCGCAAAGTAGAGCGCATTTTGTACACCTGTTGTAACTAACAATAACGATAAGTTGGGGCCGAAAACTTCACCAGGCACTAACGTTAATTCATTAATAATCCTTCACACAAGTTCCTCGCATTGAACTTCATAAAGCTGTAGTTGCACCTTAACTAAATTTGGGTGCAGTAATTAATAATAATGATTGTTTGATGGCATGGGGCGTTAGGAGTTAAATCATGCTTAAACTATTTCGGATGCATTTTTTTCATCTGCTGTGCGCAATATTGTTGTTTGCCAGCGGTAATCTCTATGCGCAAGTGGATCTTGCGTTGAACAAAGTCACCAGTGCCAGCACCGCTGTACAGCCTGCAGCCAATGCAGTCGATGGTAATGCGGGTACGCGTTGGGAATCCGCCATTGCTACTGATCCATCCTGGTTGAGTGTCGATCTCGGTGCTCAATACGGTTTGACTAGCGTGGTGATTGATTGGGAAGCAGCTAATGCTGCGAATTATCAAGTTCAGGGTTCTACCAATGGAACTACCTGGGTGACGCTATCCACCAAAACCGGTGGTGCTTTCGGTACACGTACGGATACCAATGTCGTTACTGGCAACTATCGCTATGTGCGTATGTATGGCACGGCGCGTAGCACCGGTAACCAATGGGGCTATTCCATTTGGTCGATGAAAGTCTATGGCGGTGCTGTAGTAGCTAGCAGTACACCGGCATCTAGTACTCCTGCATCCAGCATCGCCGCCAACACAAATTTGGCTCTGGGCGGAATTACTGCAGCGAGTACTGCAGTACAAGCTGCTGCCAATGCTGTGGATGGTAATGGTGGAACCCGTTGGGAATCGGCAATAGCTATTGACCCCAGCTGGATTAGCGTCGACCTTGGCACTGCTAAAACCTTGTCGAGTGTGGTGATTGATTGGGAAGCCGCTAATGCTGCTAATTATCAAGTGCAGGGCTCTAACGACAATGCCACTTGGGCGACTCTGGCAACCGTTACTGGCGGTACCTTTGGTAATCGTACGGATACCAACAGCGTCAGTGGCAGCTATCGCTATGTGCGTATTTATGGCACTGCACGCAGTGTGGGCAACCAGTGGGGTTACTCCATTTTTGAATTGAAAGTGTTTGGTGCCTCTGGAGCTACCAGTAGCACCTCTGCTGCTAGCAGTACGCCAAAAAGTAGTACTCCTGCATCTAGCACGCTGGCCAGTAGCCTCGCTAACTCTTCTGTAGCTGTTGTATCAAGTAGCTCTGTAGCGCTTGGTAATATAGTCCCGCTCTACAGCAACACCACAACACTTGAGCCAGAATCAGTGGTTGATTTTGCCGATAGAGTTGAAACCACTTTTTCAGATCGTAGCCGCGATCGTCATGCGCGTGAAGTCAGGGTTGAAGCAACTCCGGCCTTTACTGATGAAACTGGCTTTCTGAGAAATATGGAAGTGGGCAGTGGTTACGACCATTACCTGCCGCACTATTGGTTAGACCGCACCGTTACCGTTGTGATTAAAGATTATGTTGCTAAAGGCGGTACCTATATCGATGTTGAAATGTATAGCCAAATTCCTATGGAAAGCACCGGTACCCGTTTTTTCTACTACGGTGTTGGCACTGTAGCGGAATACATGGATAACACCGGAGTTACCTTGGTGCCGGGTGAGGTTAATCACTTCAAGTTGTCGCTTACGCAGAATAATCCTGTGTTACGAGATTACTGGAAACGTACCAACAACTTACCGCAACGCCCCCTGCAAATTGGCGATCGTATCGAAATGGAAATCGCGCAATTCCTCTCCGCGCCAGACATACACCCGGCGGGCAGTCGTAATAATTATTACGGCACCGTACTGCTATATTTAGTGGGTGGTGGTAAAGGCGTTCAGGCAAACGGTATAGTCCCCTGGGTTGGTAAGCCAACGTTGGACACAGATGGCAACGGCAACATTCTAACCTGTAATCCCGTATCCAATACCGAACCAAACTGCCCAACGGTGATGGACTCATTTCCGCTGCCGCAAGCTGCCTGGTCAGGTGGGCGTACTACACTGCCTTACAACTATTCCAGAGAACCCTGGCAAGCCTTCAAGCAAGAGGCAAGCAATATGGGTGCTGGCAATATGCTTAAAACCGGCGGTAATGCAGAGTTGTTTATGTTGGGGCGCAGGCTAGTTCATACCGATATGCAAACCGGCATTCATAGCGAGTTACCGCAAAACCCTAATAACCTTACTGATGTGCAAACCAACGAACCCTTTGTTGCCATGCAAAACAAAGTCGGCCCAAGGTTTTATACAACAAGCTGCGTAGGTTGCCACTTCAATAATGGTCGCTCTATTCCTCGCGGTGTAGGTGTTACCATTAATAATCAGGCTGTGAAAATTGGTAGTGATGCTGCCGGTGCAGCGCACGCTTTGTTTGGTAGTTCTTTGCAGCCTTTCAGCACGACAGGTGGTTCAGGTATTGGTGAAGCACAAACACAAATTTCTGGATTTGTGCAAGCGCCTAACTATGCCGATGGCTCGGTAAATACCTTAACGAAACCCAAGTACACATTTGTGAATGGTACTGCGCCTACTTTCTTCTCGGTACGTAATAGCCCACCCTTTGTTGGCCTTGGTTTGTTAGACGCTGTACCTGAGGCGGACATAATAGCGATTGCAGCAGCCAATAACGGTGCAGGTATTGCCGGTAAGGTGTCGCATGTGATGGATCCTGTAACAGGTCAGACTCGCATGGGGCGTTTTGGCTGGAAGGCGGCTGCTTCATCGATCAAGCATCAAATTGGCGCGGCGCTGAACTTTGAAATGGGCGTAACGAGTTCTGTGTTTACCAAATTGGACTGCGGTACCGGTCAAGCAGATTGTCAAACCGGTACTGAGTTAGCCAATACGGATCTCGATAACATGGTGCGTTACATCGCCACTCTCGGCGTACCTGGGCGCCGCAATATGGACGATACAACAGCTCTGCGCGGTGAAGTTGTGTTTGGTGAAACCGGTTGTACGGGTTGTCATAAAGCCACTCTAAAAACCAGCGCCTATGCTCCTTTTGCTGAACTGCGCAACGAAACTATTCACCCCTACACTGACTTACTGCTGCACGATATGGGCCCAGGCTTGGCAGACAATATGGGTGAAGGTGAAGCGAGTGGCGCGCAATGGCGTACCTCCCCACTTTGGGGTACTGGCCTTGCTGCAGATGTGAGCGGCGGTAATCGCGAAGCTTACATGCATGATGGTCGCGCGAAAACTTTAACGGATGCAATTATGTGGCATGACGGTGAAGCGGCTAATTCGCGCAAAGCTTTCACGGCCAGAACACAGGCGGATAAAGATGCAGTCGTTAAATTCTTAAAATCATTGTAATCCGCACCACTATTTTTACCCGTAGATCAGCGCACCCCTCGCGCTGATCTACGGATAATTTCCTCTGTACTCTTGCGTTTTCTCCTCTGCGCTCCTGAGTTTTTTCTTCAGT
>JANYIO010000228.1 GCA_025362015.1 Gammaproteobacteria bacterium
ATTCCCGGTGGCTTGACACAGAATAGATTTTTGAAACAAAAATATACCTCGCTGCTTGCGGCGAGGTGTTTAATTTAAAATTCACTGCAAATGCAATGACTACCCACAAGCTGGGCATTGCTCCCTGAGTAGGTTTTTGCATTAGACGTACAAGTAAAATTTCTGTTTCAACTGGTTCTAGTTCTATTCACACTTCCCACTTTTTGCCGTTGGTCTTTAGTGGGGCGGGTAACTCCTTTTATTGTGTAATGATAAGCTCGTGCTCAATTTAGAGCACAAGTTGTAGAGTGCAAGTTGTAAATTTTTTTATTAATAATAACGATAAGTTGGCGTCGAATATATCATCAGACCTCGACCCTAATTCATTCCAATCCTTTAACAAAAGCTCTTAACATTGAACTTCATATCGCTGTAGTTCCTCCCTACATGAACCTAAAAAGGAGGCTAGTTATAATAATGATTGTTTGATGATGCAGGGCAAGCGGAGATCATCATGTCTAGAATAACGATAATGCGATTTTTTCAAATTATTTGCGCGGTAGTATTGCTGGCAAGCGGCAATCTCTATGCACAAGTGGATCTTGCTTTAAATAAAGTTGCTAGTGCGAGTACGGCTTTGCAGTCTGCTGCAAATGCAGTCGATGGCAATGCGGGTACACGCTGGGAATCGGCTTTTGCGACTGACCCATCCTGGCTGAGTGTTGATCTTGGTGCTCAATACAGTTTGACCAGCGTAGTTATTGATTGGGAGGCTGCCAATGCTGCCACCTATCAGCTTCAGGGTTCTACGGATGGAACTACTTGGGTGACGCTATCAACTAAAACTGGCGGTACTTTTGGCAACCGTACCGATACCAACACTGTTACTGGGACTTACCGTTATGTGCGCATGTATGGCACAGCGCGAACCAGTCAATATGGTTATTCCATTTGGTCGTTTAAAGTTTATGGTGGCGCCGTAGTTGCCAGCAGTACTCCGGCATCTAGTATTTCTGCATCCAGCATCGCTGCCGGCACGAATTTGGCTCTAGGGCACGTCACTGCTGCGAGCACGGCATTGCAAGCGGCTGCTAATGCGGTGGATGGCAATGCAGGAACCCGTTGGGAATCAGCTCAGGGGGTTGACCCCAGCTGGATTAGCGTTGATTTGGGCGCTCAATTTGCTCTGTCGAGTGTGGTGATTGATTGGGAAGCCGCTAATGCTGCCAATTATCAAATACAAGGGTCCAACGATAATTCAAGTTGGACTACAATGACCGCACGTACAGGCGGCACCTTTGGCAATCGTACAGACTCTAATCCAGTGATTGGTACCTATCGCTATGTGCGTATTTACGGTACCACTCGCAGCGTTGGTAATAACTGGGGCTATTCGATATTTGAATTGAAGGTCTTTGGATTAACAGCTGGTTCAAGTAGCAGCTCGTCTTCAAGCAGTACTTCAAGCTCAAACAACAGCACCTTAGCTACGTCGGATACGCCGAATTTTGGCCCCAATGTGACTATTTTTGACTCAACTAACGCGGGTACTGTTCAGTCAACTGTCGACGCGGCATTCAATGCGCAGTTGGTTAGCCCAACTGCGCAATTCGGTGGTCAACGTTACGTTTTCTTGTTCAAACCAGGAACTTATAACGGGTTTATTAACCTTGGCTTCTACACGGCTGTTGCTGGTTTGGGTCAAAACCCGGACGACGTGACACTTCAGGGCGCCATTAATGTCGATGCCGGCTGGAACGCTGGCGATACCGCTAACGCCACACAAAACTTCTGGCGTTCAGCGGAAAACCTGTCAGTTGTACCTAATGGTGGAACCGATCGCTGGGCTGTTTCTCAAGCAGCACCTATGCGCCGCGTACACATAAAGGGCAATCTAACGATGGGTCCTTCGAATCAGGACGTTGGTCAAGGTTACGCCAGCGGTGGCTATATTGCTGACAGTAAAATTGACGGATCTGTCAGTACTGGCTCGCAACAACAGTGGTATACCCGCGACAGCAACGTTGGCTCCTGGACTGGCGGTGTATGGAACACGGTATTTTCGGGCGTCGCTGGTGCTCCAGCACAAGCATTCGCTGCTGTATGGAATCCTGCTCAAGTCTATACAACCCTCGGCACAACACCGGTTTCGCGCGATAAGCCTTATCTCTATATAGATAGCGCTGCTAAGTACCGTGTGTTCCTGCCTGCGTTGCGCACCAATGCTTCTGGCGCCAGTTGGGCAAATGGTGCTACGGCGGGAACGTCTCTACCGATGAGTCAATTCTATGTTGCCAAACCTACTGACAGTACCGCCACTCTCAACACGGCATTGTCACAGGGCCTCAACTTGTTCCTGACACCTGGAACCTACCATCTCAGTGCCACACTCAATATCACCAGAGCTAACACTGTGGTTATGGGCCTGGGTTTTCCAACGCTAGTACCTGACAATGGCGTCAACGCTATGTCTGTTGCTGATGTGGATGGCGTGCGTATCGCTGGTATTTTGTTTGATGCAGGTACCGTAAATAGCCCAGCTCTGCTGACAGTGGGCGTTGCCGGTTCAACAACAAACCATTCTGCTAATCCTACGACGGTACAAGACGTGTACTTCCGCATCGGTGGCGCAGTATCTGGAAAGGCGACTACCAGCCTCATCGTTAACAGTAGCTACACCATCGTTGACCATATCTGGGCTTGGCGTGCTGACCATGGCGTTTCTGCAACGGGTTGGACTATCAATACCGCCGATACAGGGGTGATAGTGAACGGCAGCAACGTGCTAGCCACGGGTCTGTTTGTTGAGCACTACCAAAAGTATGAGGTGATTTGGAATGGCGAAAATGGCAAGACTATTTTCTTCCAAAACGAGATGCCTTATGACGCGCCTGACACGACCTCATGGAACAGCGGTACCGGTAACGGCTATGCGGCTTATAAAATAGCCAATAGTGTGACCATTCACGAAGGTTGGGGTATGGGTAGCTACTGCTACTTCAATGCCAACCCAAGTAATGCGGCCGCTCGTGGATTCGAGGTGCCGGAAAATGCCGGCGTCAAAATGCATGATTTGTTCACTGTATCTCTCGGCGGCGTTGGATCCATCATCAATGTTATCAACACTACAGGCGCTACTGCACAGGGCACTTCGACCATTCCGGTTATTGTAGTTAGTTATCATTGATAAAATTGCCGCTGTCATTGCGTCATGGCAGCGGCAATTTGCACGGTTATCTATTCCTGGTTAGTCTTCTGTTAAGTTCGATATTGATTTTTAGAATTTCAAGAAATTGCGAATGATTAGGAGCTAATTATTTTTTACGTATGAAGGCCCCCTAAGCCGATTGGTTAGGGGGCTTTTTTATTGTGGATGAATAAAATAATAAAGATTAATTGGAATTTTTTAATTTTAATTTTTAATGCGATAGGTTGATAGTTTGTAATGCGTGATCATCTGAAAATGTTTTGCAAACACATAAGAAAACATATTTGCTACTAAAGTCCACATCTCCGTAAATATCGGTAATGATTTTTAATTAGTACTCGTACTTTAAATTATTCGTACATATTAAATGTCGTTCGATGCTGTCTTTCGGACGACCAGCCTGTTGACGACTCCTATCATCCCGCCACGCAATTCAAATATATGTCGATA
Organism: Gammaproteobacteria bacterium; assembly: GCA_025362015.1. Classification (GTDB taxonomy): domain Bacteria; phylum Pseudomonadota; class Gammaproteobacteria; order Pseudomonadales; family Cellvibrionaceae; genus Cellvibrio. Next base: position 3,638 of record JANYIO010000228.1, read on the forward strand.
TGGCGTTATTTAGTAATGCGTATTTCAGGTGGCAATGCAACCTGACCTGCTTTGAAAATCTTGTTTTTACATAAAAATACAGCCTTTAAATAAAAATAACTTTTAGGAGAATTTCAACATGCTACATAAACTTTTGTTCCGATGGTTTGCGTTTATAACGCTGACTGCCATGTTTGCACTTCCGGGTTTTGCTTCTGCTCAAACTCTGCTTTCGCAGGGTAAGCCCGCAGTCGCTTCCTCTCAGGAAGGCCCGTGGACACCTGCCAGTGCGTTTGATGGCAATACAACCACAACACGTTGGGGTAGTAATTTTACTGACGCTGAGTGGATTTATGTTGATCTGGGATCTTTAGCCACAATCAATCGCGTAGTATTAAATTGGGAAACTGCTTTTGGTAAGGCTTATCAAATTCAAGTATCTAATAATGCGACAACTTGGACTACTATTCTTAACGTTACCAATGGCGACGGTGGAATTGACGACTTAAGCGTGGCTGGATCCGGCCGATATGTTCGTATGAATGGAATTGCACGTGCGATTGGTTATGGTTACTCGCTGTGGGAATTTCAGGTGTATGGGACTTACGGGACTTCCTCGTCGTCTTCTAAGCTGGCATCTTCTTCAATCGTGACAACTTCATCTTCGTCCAAGCCTGCACCTTCTTCATCTGCGGTGACAACTTCGTCTTCCTCTAAGCCTGCGCTGTCTTCTTCATCTAAACCAGCGCCGTCTTCATCATCAGCGTCATCGATAGCTGTGTGTAATTCGATGCCTAATATACCTACTAACCTAAGGGCTAGCGGCATCACTGCGAGTAGTGCGGTTATTAACTGGGACGCGTCTCCTGCAATCCCCAATTGCACTATTTCTGGCTACCGAATCTTGAAAGATACTGTGCAAATCCAGTCAGTCGTTGGAACAAGTGCATCAGTTGGCGGCTTGAGCTCCAGCACCACTTATTCTTTCATGGTGGTAGCAGTTAACGAGTTTGGAGCATCTCCACCATGTGTAGCGGTAAGTGTTACCACGCTTGCGAGTTCGGCATCGTCGGTTGCTATGACTTCGTCTTCTGCTCCATCGTCGGTTGCAATGACTTCATCTTCTGCTCCGTCTTCATCTTCTGCACCATCTTCAGTGGCGACGACTTCTTCATCCATTAAATCATCATCGTCAACAGGTGCTCTTGATTTCGGTTCCAATGTATTAATTTTTGATCCGTCTATGCCCACGGCAGATATACAAGCCAAGGTTAATGCGGTTTTCGCGGTGCAACAAAACAACCAGTTCGGTACTCCACGTACTGCAATGATGTTTAAGCCTGGCACCTATAACATAGATATTCCTGTTGGTTTCTTCACTCACATTATGGGCTTGGGTGCATTCCCTGACCAAGTCAAAATTGCTAGCGTGCGCTCTGAAGCTGTGTTGCCTAATAACAACGCAACGCAAAACTTCTGGAGAGGTGTAGAAAACTTCAGCGTTACTCAAAATGATGTTATGCGTTGGGGCGTTTCACAAGCCGTACCATTCCGCCGTATGCATGTATTAAACGGCATTCGTCTGTCAGCTGATTATGGTTGGGCGAGTGGTGGTTGGATGGCTGACTCTGTGGTTGATGGCGCTGTAGACTGTTGGTCACAACAACAATGGATTTCACGCAATTCACAATGGGGTAGTTTTGCGGGCCAATTGTGGAACCAGGTGTTTGTGGGTATCCCCAATAATGTTCCTACTGGCCAATGGCCAGCACAGGCAAATACTGTTGTAAATACCACACCTATCGTTCGTGAGAAGCCCTTCATTTATTTGAATGGCAACAACTATGAAGTCTTTGTACCTGCCTTGCGCACCAATAGTGCTGGTATTTCATGGGCGAACAACCAACAAGCCGGCACTTCAATTCCATTGGATCAGTTCTACCTTGCGCATTCAGGTGTAGATACTGCTGCAACTATCAACGCAGCTTTGGCACAAGGCAAGCACTTGTTGTTGACCCCCGGTGTGTATGACTTGACGGATACCATCCAGGTAACTCGTGCGAATACTATTGTTCTTGGTATCGGCTTCCCAACATTGCACCCAACAACCGGTAAAGCGGCTTTATCTGTTGCAGATGTTGATGGCGTAACCGTTGCGCATATGTTGGTAGACGCCGGTGTCAATAACTCACCCGTATTGGTTGAGATCGGTCAAGCAGGCAGCAATGCAAGCCACGCATCTAACCCAAGTGAAGTTATTGATGTATTTATTCGGGTAGGTGGTGCTGGTGTTGCCAAAGCAACCGTTGCAATGCAAATAAATAGCAACGATACCATTGTTGATCACACCTGGATTTGGCGTGCGGATCACGGTGAAGGTGCCGGCTGGAACTCAAACACCTCACTCAATGGTTTTGTGGTTAATGGCAATAACGTAACTGTCTATGGCTTGTTCGTTGAGCACTTCCAGCAATACCAAGTGTTGTGGAATGGCAACAATGGTAGAACTTACTTCTATCAATCTGAAATTCCATACGATCCGCCATCACAAGACGTATATACCAGTGGTGCAGGCATGAATGGTTGGGCTTCTTATAAAGTAGCTGATTCCGTGTCTAACCACGAAGCTTGGGGTTTAGGTATCTATGCGGTATTCACATCTCCTAACGTTTTCTTGACACATGCGATTGAAGTGCCAAACACCTCTAATGTTAAGCTCCACCATATGGTAACGGTGAATTTAACTGCGAATGGCGGCATTCAAAACGTGATCAACAATACTGGCGGTGCAACTGCTTCCGGTGTTGCAGTTAACACACCACGTGTAACTGACTATCCGGCGCAATAAGTAAATAGAGTTACAGGCTTTATTGGCTACTGCTCTTTAAAATCCCCCGCAATGAATGAGTTGTGGGGGATTTTTTTTGTGCAGATGTTGTGAAGATTATTAAGGACGTTTGGTTTTTAGTGCGCTTTGCCGATAATCCGAAGGTGTCATGCCAACAAGCTTTTTGAAAAAAGTGTTGAAAACCGATTTACTATTGAAGCCAACTTCTAAATAAATATCGGTAATAGTTTTAGATTCATGTTTGCTCGAAATTAAAAGTTGTTTGGCTTCTTCAATTCGATAGTCATTAATAAACTCCCAAAAATTTTTATTAAAATGACGATTAATAAGCATAGATAAATCTTTGGTCGACATTTCTAATGTCTCAGCCAAAATTTCCAAGGTTATATCAGGCTGTAGATGCGGCTTTTTTGTGCGCATCATCTGCATAATATTTTCTGCTAATGACGGATTGAGTAACTTTTCTTGCGGTGATTTTTTGAGTAAATCCTTATCTTTTTGTTTTATGGTTTCAAAGTTAACAAAGTAACGCATGCTGGTAAACACTAGTGTGCTTACCAATATAAACAGCGCGTAGTAACTGCTGAGGCCAATTATTTCATAAATATTAAAATCGTAATGTTGAAATTCGTAATCGAAAAAAACCCCCACCATTTTCGAAAGGCTGAGCAAGGTTTCCATTATGGTTACAATTAAAAATCCAATGACCAATAATTTAAGCCAGAGGACATCAATTTTTTCAATATTAGAACGTGTAGCTTTGAGGATATCTTTATATTTTAAAATTAATTGTAAGCAGGAGATGCAGTAAAACATCCGCATTATTTTGCATACAAGCTCCAGGCTTACATAGCCGCGACTATAGGTAAATGTTTCATTGGTAACCCAATCAATTTGCACTGTTAGAGGTTGGCGATAAAAAGCTAACAGCATAAATAGGGCGTATACACCTAGCGGCAATAAATGAATGGCATCTTTCCTGAGTAGCTGAAAATCGCGAAACACTAAAGACTTAACATAGAAATAAAGTAAAGCTGCATCAAGGTAATAGGAAAAACCGAAAATAAAGTTTAGCTGTGGTGCGTTTTCACGAATAAGTATCTTGAAGGTGGCTCCCCATAGAATAAGCTCATTTAATGGGATGCATGCATGAGTGATTAGAAAAGCTGCTAGAAAGTAATTACTAACATTGTGGGGTGGATTGGTAATTAGCAATAACAACGCAAAAAATGTACATAAAATAGCGGTCATTAGTAAAACAACATCGTGAAAATTAAATACTGCCTGATGCATACAACTCTCCTACAGGTGATCTTCATTATTATTCTTTTATTAGCATTTTTCTACGGTGCAATTTTTGTGTGCTAATGACTATTTAACATGGATTTTAAGTAAATAGGTGAAAATAGTTATGTTTTAACGGGTGATTGATCATGGTTACTTATTTAGTGCTCTCGATAATTAGTTCGAGCTTTCTTACTGTCCTCACACTCGTTTGCCTGCGCATTATTTGCGCATTTATATTTTTATCAGAACGACAAGCCTTTGGGCCAGGCTTAGTGTTACTTGGGCGGGACCTTGTGTAATCACGATCAACCTTTGAGAGAGGTGGAGCTTTACTGTCTTAAGTAAGGGGCTCTTTATCAACAAGTACTTTATCAAAAGGGGCGCTTTATCAAGAAGGCTTCGTTCGATTCGCATCGCTTTCGTATTCTGTAATAACAATAAATCTACAGGTACTTAATATGAACAATCTTTTACCCAGTATTAAACGCGCGTTAATCCGCGTATTACCCTCGAAGTTGTTGACAATTATCCTGGCTTTAGCGTGTGTATGTGTGAGTCAAGTTGCTTTCTCTGCTCTGCCCGCGATAAAACAAAGCGGTCAGTATTGGGTAGACGCAAGTGGCAACCGCGTAAATCTGCGCGGAACTAATCTCGGCAACTGGTTGATCATGGAATATTGGATGATGAACCAAAGCATGACCTACAGCGGTGGCAATGTAAACGACCAATGTACGCTCGAGGCAACGTTAGCATCTCGTTTTGGCAACACCGAAAAAGAACGATTGATGAAAGTTTATCGCAGTAGTTGGATCACTAGCCGCGACTTCGATCTAATAAAAGGTATGGGCATGAACGTTGTGCGTATTCCTTTTCTGTACAGTCTGATCGAAAACGAATATGCGCCCTATAACTTGCGTGCAGATGCCTGGCAGTACCTCGATTGGGCTGTTGCTCAAGCGGCAAGCCGTAATATGTATGTGATCCTTGATTTGCACGGCGCCGTTGGCGGTCAGGCAGCATCAGATCAACAACATGATGGCTGTGTGGGAGCTGCACAAATGTGGACTAATGGCACCTATTGGGATCGTACCAAGTGGCTGTGGGATATGATTGCTCAACACTACAATGGCAACACCACTATCGCCGCTTACGATATGTTAAATGAGCCATGGGGTACTGATGCAACGACTCTGGCGAATTACTCGTATGAGTTGTTCAATGTAATTCGTGCGAAAGATGCCAATCATGTAATTCTCTTGCCCGGCCATAACAGTGGCATAGATGCTTACGGTAACCCTAATAGTCGTGGCCTAACTAACTCCTCTTTCTGGATGCATTTCTACCCGGGTTTGTGGGGCTGGAATGACACCGCTACTGTCGGTGCCGGTCAAGCCAATATGTATGCTGATTGGCTGCATTGCGCAACTGCGACCGATGCCTGTGCCTGGCGCGATAAAATCAATGGCTTGCAAACACCATTCCTGATTGGGGAATTTCAGCCTTGGACATTACTCGGTAGCTACGGCGGTCAAATGACACGCAAAGCCTACGATATGTTTAATTATCAATATGGTTGGGCGGCGACTAACTGGGCCTACAAAACTGTGACCAATAGCGGCTCTAGCGGTAATACTAATTCGTGGGGTTGGGGTATGGTGACCAACAGCAGTTCAGGTGGAACTTTCAGCAATATCAATGTCAGTACTGCTACCAGCGCGCAGATCGAAGCCTACTTCTACAGGTTTGCAACGCAGACATTAGTGCGCAACGAAAGCATTGCTTATTGGATGAACTGGACTCCAACCGTTGGTAACCAGATCGAAGCTGAAATGTTTAAAACGCACAGCGGTGTTCGTATGGAAATCACATCTGATGCGGGTGGTGGCTTCAATGCAAGTTACATTGATGCCAATGATTGGATGAGTTACCCCATCAATATCGCTACGGCGGGCTCTTATAAATTGGAAGTTCGAGTGGCTTCACCCAATACCGGCGGGCAATTAGTACTCAGCAAAAATGCGACTGATGTAGGTGTCATCACTGTACCCAATACTGGTGGCTGGCAAGCTTGGACAACTGTTTCTATTACCGTGACGCTTGCCGCGGGCCAGCAGGATTTAGCATTGTTTGCGCGTACTGGTGGCTACAACATCAATTGGTGGAAGGTGACTAAGTTGTAACTCCAAAAGTCTTACTGGGAAATTGGTGCGGCTATGCGCTGCTTTCCCAGTTTTTTTAAGATTATCGCTAACCATAAAAGCAGTTATTCCGTGTAAAACCCGCTAGTTTTGGCCAGGTTCTGTGGGCATAGTCCCACTTATTTTGTTCATTATTTACCTTAGCTTATCGAGTTCGAATAGGCTCTTTTATGGTTAAAAAGATTTATTAGAACGACAGATTAAAGGCATTGGCGTTAAATTACACACACTAAACCTTGCGCAATTGCCTCACTCATTAATCCGCTGAAGTCGACTGAATAATTTAATAATACAGTCATTGCCGGATGTGTTGCCTCGATTAGCATGAGTTTCGTAAGCCGTAATAACAATAATTCTACGAACCCACAGGTAATTACTATGTATAAACATCACCTTAAGCGGGGGCTGATCGCCCATGCACCTAAAGTGCTGCTGGCATTAGTTGGCACTTTATTAACTCATCTGTGCGTTGCACAAATCGCTATTCCAGGCACGATTCAGGCCGAAAGTTACAGTGGCATGGCGGGTGTTCAAGTTGAAACTACAACTGATGCAGGTGGTGGTCAAAATGTCGGTTGGATAGACGCTAATGATTGGATGACCTATAGCGTTAACGCCAGTGCTGCCGGCTGGTACACAGTGCAATATCGCGTCGCTTCACCGAATACCACTGGCCAGATTGTGCTTAGTCAAAATGCACTTGATATCACTGCGGTAAGCACCATTCCTAATACCGGAGGTTGGCAAAATTGGACCACCGTAAATTCTCGTGTCTACTTAAACGCTGGCGTACAAAATCTTGCGGTGTTTGCTAAAAACGGCGGCTTTAACCTTAACTGGATAAAGTTGACGGCAGAAACGACTAACACCAACATTCTCCCAGCTATTAAACAAAGTGGCCATTTTTGGGTTGATGCCAGTGGTAATCGCGTAAATTTACGCGGTACTAATCTTGGCAACTGGCTGCAATTAGAGTTCTGGATGATGAATGAGCCAATGTCGGCTTACGGCAACAAAATTGGCGACCAATGTACCCTTGAAGGTGCACTTGCAGGCCGGTTTGGTAATGCTGAAAAAGAACGCCTAATGAAAGTGTTCCGTGATAGTTGGATCACTGCACGTGATTTTGATTATATGAAAGGTATGGGCATGAACGTAGTTCGTATCCCCTTCCTTTATAGTGTCGTGGAAGACGAATATAACCCCTATAACCTCCGTCCAGATGCGTGGCAGTACCTTGATTTTGCTGTTAACGAAGCTGAAAAACGCGGTATGTACGTGATTCTTGACTTACATGGAGCCGTGGGCGGCCAAGCAGCGGCAGACCAACAACACGATGGTTGTATAGGTGCGGCGCAAATGTGGACTAACGCTACTTACAAAGATCGCACCAAATGGTTATGGGACAAAATTGCTTCCCATTATGCTGGTCGCACCGCCATTGCCGCTTATGATTTACTGAATGAGCCATGGGGCACTGATGCAACTACACTCGCTAACTTCTCTTATGAGCTATTTAATGTCGTGCGCGCTAAGGATGCCAATCACGTGATCCTCTTGCCTGGCCATAACAGCGGTATTGACGCTTACGGCAATCCTAACAGCCGTGGTCTCAGCAATGTGGCATTTTGGATGCACTTCTATCCAGGTTTATGGGGATGGAATGACACAGCTACTTATGGTGCAGGACAAGCCAACATGTACTCGAATTGGCTGCACTGCAATAACGGCGGTGTAGGTGAGTCTTGCGATTGGAACAACAAAATTGCCGCACTCAATACGCCATTCCTGGTTGGCGAATTCCAGCCATGGACGTTATTAGGTAGTTACGGCGGCCAAATGACCCGTAAAGCCTATGACATTTTTAACAATCAATACGGTTGGGCTGCCACTAATTGGGCTTACAAAAATGTTTCCTTTGGTGGTTCAAATGGCGACACCAGTACTTGGGGGTGGGGCATGGTAACCAACAGCAACAATGGCGGTACATTTGGCAGCATCGATATCAGCAGCGCTAGCAATGCCCAAATCGAAACCTATTTCCGTCAGTTTGCTACTCAAGCCTTGGTGCGCAACGAAAACATCGCTTATTGGATGAACTGGAAACCAACGGTTGGTAATCGTATTGAAGCGGAAATGTTTAATTATCACGGCGGTGTGCGCATGGAGACTACGAGTGACGCTGGTGGTGGCTTTAATGTGGGCTATATCGATAACAATGATTGGATGAGCTATACCATCAATGTCCCCACTACGGGTACCTACAATTTACAGTTCCGTGTAGCCACAGCTTATGCCGGCGGACAATTTACTATTCGCAAAGGCAGCAGTGATTTGGTGACTGTGAATGTACCCAATACGGGTGGTTGGCAAAATTGGGTAACCGTTAATTCCTCAGTTTACTTAACGGCTGGCCAACAAGATTTAGTGATTTACACCAAAGTGGGTGGTTGGAATATCAACTGGTGGCAGCTAACCCTGCAGTAAAGGTAGCTTTTATGCCAGTGCAGAAATGCACTGGCATTTTTTTAACCACTGCATATGTATAACTGGCGGCATCGTGAAAGCTGGCTTGTTCAAACTCCCGCATTGAAAAATCCTTTAACTATTTGATTATTATAGTATTTGTTAGGTGCTTACTGCATTCCTCATTTTTTAATTTTCGTTCGAAGCTGTAATTCGGACGATTTTATATGACTCTCTTCCTACTATCACGCTCCTCAATTCTGACCGCTAAAACGCCGCAAGCTTTCAGTGTATGGATGCTGCCTAAGAGAAGTAGATAAGTTGCTTTTCTTATGTTATTGCCTCGTGCCCTACATGGGGCTTTTTTCATGGTGCACATTTCCCGCAAAGCCGATATTGATAATATTTCTGCTCCCCAATAGAATTTTAAGTACGAATAAATTTACTCGGGCGCGTAAATAATTGCTTTTGACGAAACTAATCCCGCTTGTGTTGTAATGACAACCTCAATACGCCAATTGGCACAATAAGAATGGGTTAATCATAAAAATATTTTTCTCGACTATTCTCAACAATTAAAGACAATAATTACGGAGTCAGTTTATGTTTACGTTATCTATGTTGCACTTGCGCCCTATCGCGCTTGGCATTGTTTCCAGTTTGAGTTTATTAGGCTTGGTTGCTTGTGGGGGCGGCGGTTCGTCAGGTGGTTCTACTACCAGTACCGCAGCTAGTGTTGCCGCGAGCAGTACGCCGGCCAGTGTTGCTCCAAGTAGTTCCTCGGTTGCCAGTAGCGATGCCTCTGGTCAGACCATGTTACATGCCGATGGGAAGTTTTGGGCAAAGGCAAACGGCACCCACATTAATCTTAAAGGCACCAATATAGGTAATTGGTTGGTGATGGAGTTTTGGATGATGGGCCAGGGCGGCAATGGTGTTACTGACCAATGTACTCTGCAGGATACATTAACTAGCCGCTTCAGTTACGCCGATAAAGAAGCGACCATCAAGCTCTTTCGTGACAGCTGGTTTACTGAGCGCGATTGGGATCAGATTCAGACTTTCGGATTCAATATAGTTCGTATACCTATACATTGGAACGTTATCGAAGATGAAAAGAATTTCAAACATCTACGTGCTGATGCTTGGACTTACCTTGATTGGGCGATTGCCCAAGCTAAAGCGCGGGGCATCTACGTAATTCTGGATTTGCACGGTGCTCCTGGCGGTCAAACGCCTAATGATCACACCGGTTGTGCCGGTAAAAATGAATATTGGACCAGCGCTGAAAATCAGGATCGCGCTAAATGGTTCTGGCAACAAGTCGCAACCAAATACAAAGATGAACCTACAGTCGCGGCTTACGATCCACTTAATGAGCCATGGGGTTCAACACCAGAAAACATGGTAACTCGTGTCAACGAGCTCTATGACACTATTCGCGCGATCGACAGCAATCACATTGTGTTATTACCTAGCCATTACGGCAGCATTGACGCTTATGGCAATCCTGCTACCAAAAGCCAAACCAACGTTGTGTTTGAAATCCATCCATACCCTGGTTTATTTGGCGATCGTCCAGGTGATAGTGCTTACATGATTCACCGCGACTGGTTGCGTTGTGGCGCAGCTGGTACTAGTGGTGTTTGCGATTGGAACACACGTATTACCGCTCTCAATATTCCACTGTTAGTTGGCGAGTTCCAACCCTGGCAATCAGCTGGCTTACAGTTGGGTGGTAAAATTGCCCGTGCAACCTACGATACTTATGCGTCTTACGGTTGGGCGTCTACGAGTTGGGCTTACAAGTTAGTCAGTGCGGCAGGCGGTCAAGGTACTGGTACTTGGGGTATGGTTACTAATGCAGTTAACCCCAACAACACGAGCGGCGTAGGCTTGGTTGCAAAAGCCAGTACTTGGGACTGTAATAATTGGGATTCAAGCTTTGCCAATGCCTGTGCGAAAAAAGCAGCCAGTATCACTGTGGGCGGCACTGGTCCCAAAACCTACTATTTTGTAATTAAAACGGGTGCGAACTCTGGCTCCGATCCCGATGTTACCTATGACAAAATCAGTATTATGAATAATGCCGATAGCACTGAAGTCATTGCTAATGGTAACTTCGGCGCTAACACTGGCTGGACTGTAGTGAATATTGCGGGAAGTGAAGATCTGGATTTCAATTACACGACTGCTGGCAAAGCTCCTGCAGGTAGCGATGGTCCAGTCTTACATGTTGGTCGCCCTGTTGGTGTAACGGGTGAAATCAACGTAGGTGTGTATCAGGCGGTTACTCTGCAAGGTGGCCAAACTTATACCTTTAGCGGTGTGTTTAAAGGCAATAGCAGCGTAAATACATGGGCTGAAATGTATCTGATCGAAACGCTTCCGGTTGCAGGTGTAGACGTGATTGATATGACTGGTAGGGTAGATTTCTCTATTGCATCGCTCGTTGATATTCAAAGCCTCTTCAGTAGTTTTACGACTCAAGCTTACGATGTAAATTCAGGCCTGAGCCAATGGTTAACCAGCACCACTGCGCCGGATATTTTCAACCTGCCCGCGCGTCCAACAGGGCTTGCACTTATTGAAGGCACTGATCATATTTCGTTAACATGGACCGCAAGTACGGATACAGCGGTAACGGGGTACAGTGTTTACCGGACAACTTCACTGGCAACTCCTTATGTACGTTTGGCCTCGGCTGTGACTACCGGTGCCTATACCGATATTACCAGTGTTCCAGGTACCACTTACTACTATGTAGTCACGGCAACAACTGCCAATGATGAAAGCTTCCAAAGTGACAATGTTCATACCGCGCTTAGTTTTGTCAGCGTACCTGCCAAAATAGAAGCAGAAAGCTTTACCGCTATGTTAGGTATACAACTTGAAACATGTACGGATACTGACGGCGGGCAAGATGTTGGTCATTTTGATCCGGCAGATTATATGGAGTTTAAAATCACTGTTGCGACAGCCGGTAATTTCACCATCGACTATCGGCTGGCTACCGCCAACGGCAGTACAGGTTTCAATGTATTGGTGGACGGCGTAATAGTTGATACCCAAGTGGTTCCAGTTACTGGCGGCTGGCAAACCTGGATTACCCAAAGTAGCCCTAGTATTGCATTAGCTGCAGGCAATCACACAGTAAGGTTCACTTCCATTGGTAAAGAATGGAATATCAACTGGTTCCAAATAAAAGCAATGTAAATCGTGAGTAAATATCGGCATGTCTGCCTTGCGGGCATGCCGATTTCTTCATAATTCTCTTTATCAGGTTCGATTATATTTATTCAGACGCAAAGGCGTTAACTTTCCGCAAAAATCCCTTCCGCTACATCGATCAAGCAAATGTAAATGTCATTTGCGCGTCTGCTTCATTGTATTAATTAATTAGAGAACAACACCATGAATTTTAAGCCTTATAAGTTTGCGCTTGCGCTGACAGTAACTGCATCTTGCTGGGCATTAGCCGAGGATTCTGCGCCGGTGCCTGACGCCAAGTTGGAAGCTCAGATTGATAGCATTCTGGCCAGCTTAAGCCTGCAAGAGAAAGTCGGACAAACTCAAAATCGTGATTGGGGTGATTACGCCGAAAAAGACATGAGCTTCATTAAACAGCAAGTTCGCGATGGTAAAGTTGGTGGCTTTTTTAACGTTACTGTCAGCAGTGTTAACAAAAAAGCTTTTTCCGAATTGCAACATATTGCTGTTGAACAAAGTCCGCACCATATTCCTCTTCTCTTTGGTCAAGATGTAATTCACGGTTACAAAACCATATTTCCTATACCGCTTGGCCAAGCTGCCAGTTGGGATGCCAGCGTGATTGAGCAAGGCGCTCGCGTTGCCGCTGAAGAAGCCTCTGCCGATGGTGTGCGTTGGACATTTGCTCCGATGGTTGATATCGCGCGCGATCCACGCTGGGGACGTATTGCTGAATCCCTAGGCGAAGATCCTTACCTTGCCTCGCAACTGGGAGTGGCCATGGTGAAAGGCTTCCAAACTAATAATCCCAAAGATCCAACCGCTATGGCTGCGTGCGCTAAACATTTTGTCGGCTATGGCGCGACTGAGGGTGGACGTGATTACAATGCCGCTTATATTCCTGAAGGTTTATTGCGCGATGTTTATTTGCGTCCTTTCCAGGCTGCAGTGAATGCCGGCATCATGACCTTGATGAGCTCTTACAATACGCTCAACGATATTCCTGCTACCGCTAATACTTTCACGCTTAAAACTATCCTGCGTGATGAATGGAAATTTGATGGCTTGGTCGTGAGTGACTGGAATGCTGTGCATGAAATGATTGATCACGGTTATGCTGCTGACGACAAAGATGCAGGCCGCTTGGCTGCTAATGGTGGTGTTGATTTCGAAATGCACAACACAACTTATCAGGATTATTTACCGGAATTAATTAAAGAGAGAAAATTCACTGAGGCGCAACTTGATCAAATGGTACGCAATGTGTTGCGCACTAAATTGCGTTTAGGTTTGATGGAACATCCATATCCAAGTGGTGGGCAAGAAAAAACTTTCTTAAGTAAAGCCCACCTCGCTACTGCAAAAAATGCGGCTGAAAAATCGATAGTTTTGTTGAAAAATGAAGGTCAAATTTTGCCGCTTAACAAACAACAAACTATAGCTGTTATTGGGCCGCTGGCAGATGCACCTTTTGAACAAATGGGTACATGGGTTTACGATGGTGAGAAAAAAGATACGCAAACTTTATTACCTGCATTGAAAAAAATTGCGGGTGATACGCACGTAATTTATGAACAGGGTTTAAGTTATAGCCGCGATAAAGACACGACGCGTTTTGTTGCCGCAATTGATGCCGCGAAAAAAGCCGACGTTATTTTATATGTGGGTGGCGAAGAATCAGTTTTGTCGGGAGAAGGTCATAGCCGTGGCGATATCAGCTTGCCCGGTGCACAAGATCCAGATCCGCATGCTCACGAGCGTGGCCACCTACTGCAACTCGTGGTCGGACGCGAA
>JANYIO010000249.1 GCA_025362015.1 Gammaproteobacteria bacterium
GAAATTGCATAGAGGCAGCACAAGCCTTGATTCCACTTGGCAAATTCGCTACGCCGGTCGTTTAACGTCAGATGCCGTTTATTTGCAACAAAGTCTTAAACAGGCAGGTTTGGAGCTTGATGCAAAAGCAGATGATATTCCTGCCACAGGCAATGTGATTCAACTGGAAGTTAGCGGTAAAGGTGCTCCAGAAAGTTATACCCTGAACATCGATGCCAAAAAAATTGTGATTAGTGGTAGTGATACTGCAGGTGCGTTTTATGGCTTGCAAAGCTTGCTGAAGTTGTTGCCAGCAGCAACCGCTAGCCAATACGAATTGCCTCAATTGAGCATTAGCGATACGCCGCGCATGAGCTGGCGCGGCATGCATTACGATATGGCGCGTAACTTCCACAACAAAGCCGTTACCTTGCGTTTGATCGACCAAATGGCGCGTTACAAACTCAATAAGTTGCATTTGCACCTTACGGAAGATGAAGGTTGGCGCTTGCAAATTCCTGGCCTGCCAGAGTTGACCGACGTGGGTGGTAATCGCTGCTTCGATTTAACTGAACAGACCTGCATCTTGACGCAGTTGGGTACAGGTCCGCATAAGTCAGGTTCTGGTAACGGCTATTACACAACGGCTGATTTTATCGAAATTCTAAAATACGCAGATGCACGCCACATTGAAGTTATTCCTGAAATTGATATGCCGGGTCACGCCCGTGCGGCGATTAAATCGATGCAGGCGCGCTACAACAAGCTCATGGCTGCGGGCCAAAAAGAGGCTGCTGGACAATACTTATTGTCTGATCCTGCTGATAAGTCGCAATACGCATCAGTACAGAGCTACAACGATGGCGCTATTAATGTTTGCCTGCCATCAACTTATGCCTTTGCGGAAAAGGTGATTTACGAACTCCAACAAATGTATCGTCAAGCAGGTGTAAAACTGGCGATTTTCCACATGGGTGGCGATGAAGTAGGCAAAGGTGCTTGGGAAAAATCGCCTGCCTGCCAGGCGTTGTTTGCTAAGGGTGAAATGGGGCTAACTGGCGCAGCAGATTTAAAACCTTATTTTGTCAGCAAAATCGCCGAGATCACCAATATGCGCGGTTTGGCCTTGGCTGGTTGGGAAGATGGGTTGATGTACGATCCCGCTAATACCTTTAACCGCAAACAATTTAAAAATGAAAATGTCTATGCCAATACCTGGGATAATATTTGGGAGTGGGGCGTAGGTGATCGCGCGCATCGTTTGGCCAATGCAGGATACAAAGTTATTTTATCACCGGCTACCCATCTCTATTTTGATCATCCTTATGAAGTAAGCCCGGAAGAGCGCGGCTACTATTGGGCAACTCGCTATACAGATACCGCCAAAGTATTCGGCTTTATGCCTGACAATTTCTACGCTAACGCTGATAGAACCAACGCGGGTGCAAAAATCACTAATTTAGAAGCTTTGGTGGGCCGTGAAATGCCGGCACTTAACAAGCCTGAAAATATTGTTGGTATGCAAGGTCATATATGGACTGAAGCGGTTCGCACTGCAGGACAATTGGAGCAAATGATTTACCCGCGTATGATCGCCTTGGCTGAACGTGCCTGGCACAAAGCGGATTGGGAAGGCGACAAGCCTAACGTGCAACTACGTCAACAAGCCTGGGCCCTGTTTGCTAATACACTTGCGCAAAAAGAATTGCCTAAATTGGCTGCAAGTGGTTCGGCATTTTATTTGCCGCCACCCGGTGGCGTAATTGAAGCGGGCAAATTGCAAGCTAACGTTAACTATCCTGGCTTAGTGATTGAATACAGTTTGGACAAGGGCGTTAGTTGGCAAGTGTTTAGTAGCCCAGTGGCTGTAAACAATGTGAGCGTACAATTACGCAGTAAATTAAATACGGCAAGCAGCCGTGTAGTTACTGTTGAATAAGCTGGTTATTGCTGTGAAGATCGTTAAAAAGAGTTAAAAAGTGGTGAGTTTGGCGACTTCGGAAAATTGTGGCGCCAAACTCAACAAAAAGAGTTAAATACTTGATATAAAAGCTATTTTTGAGTTATTGGTTATATCTTTTATAAATTGCTAGTTTTATGATTGTCGCCCACGCATTCAGCTGTTATGTGGTTAAGGCACATAGTTTGTTTTTAATAAACGATTGCTTACTAATAATAATTGAATTTACAGGTGCACCATGAAGCTCGATCTTATTTCCGTTGTTGTTTTGATTTTTTGTTTAGGCGTTTGTATCAGTCTGTTTGTAGAAGTGAAAAGCGTGTTCAGTCCAGCGAATAGCGAAACCGTAGTTGCTGAATCAAATTAATCAGTTTTGCACTGATTAAGATTTGGTACCAAGGATGGTGGTTTATCCACCACTCAAATCTCAGATGTTTTATTCAATATTGGCTGTTCCCCGCCACACATCAAAACGTCTTTATCTGTCACCACCCAATGCAAAGCAATATCCCACGCGGCCGTTTCTAATTTATCCTCTTGCTGACAAGCATGAGCCACGCCCAATAACCAGGGTTTGCTGTTTGGCCTCTGTTTTTGTTTAAAGGCAAATGTCGTATCGTAAAAACCACCTCCCATACCCAAGCGAGCACCATTCGCATCGAATGCTACCAAGGGCAGCAACACAATATCGAGCAGACGCGCCGGTAATTTTTGTGCATTGCGATGATCAGGTTCAGGAATTTTAAAGCGATTGTTTTTTAACAAGGCGTTGGGCAAGTATTCTACAAACCAGAGTTGTCGTTGATGTTGGGGGTGAAGCACAGGTAGATAACAATGCTTACCCATCTTCCACAACTGTTTAGCAATAGGCGCAAGATTAATCTCGCCATCCATCGCCCAATAGAGTGCAACGTGTTGGCTGCGCATAAATAAGGGCAACGACATCAGTTTACGCAGCAACTCTTGCGATGCGTGAGCTTGTTGATCTGGAGTGAGGGCGCGGCGGCGAGCGCGAAGCTCAGAACGAAGTTGTTGGCGTGAGTCAGTAGTCGTTGGCATAGGAAGCTATGTTGCTACGTGTCTGCGGTACAGAAACTACCACCATTTGCCATAGGGCAAATGCGAGAGCTGAAAAACCAGCAGATCAATGTATCTGCTCCAGTTTTTTCGGCACGATCATTAAAAAAATCACGGGCGATTTTTTTAAACATAAAAAGGAAAACCCCAGAAATGCCGCAACCAAGCTGGCCTTGAACCCAAAGGTTCAAGGTGGCGATACCTGTGATTTTTTAGGCTTTCCGTCAGGCGGACATGCACACCAAATACAACGAGATACTGCCGGGCTAACATTTATCGGCTCAAGGACATGTTGGTTTGCAAGCATCCTAGGGCAGTCTCAGTATAACCCACACTACCCCGGCGGGGGCAAATGAAATTAAGCTTGGGTTTCATCACTCTTTAGTCAAAAGCTGTCTTAAGTTTGCGCCAATAACGACGATAAATCTGTGTTTGATGGTGCTCAAGTATGCTAGGTAGAAAATTAATTATTTTTTCGTAAGCGTGTAAATACTAATGGGCCCTTATTGCCCCTGGTATCTTTATATTCGCCCTTCAAGGTGTTGCCGTCATCGCTCAATTGCAAATAGTGCGTTCCAGCAGTTGCCCAGCCAGGAATAGACTTGCTGACTTTGACTTTAAAGGTGACTTTATTGCCCGCTACTTTGCCGCTACCAAATTCAACCATAGGTGTGCCTTGGAATTCAAGGTAATGGGTCATATGAGCGACTGCGCCTTGCTGTGCGATAATTAGATAGCACTGATCAAATTCGGGGCCGTGGGTATCTTGCCAAATTCCGTTTAAATCCTGAGTTTTTGTTTCAGCGTGGGAAATCATGCTAATGATGCTGAGAAGAAAAATAATTACTCTGCTTTTTTTCATGATATTGCCTGCGCATGAATCCATAGGGGGATTAAATTTTTTACGGCAAGTATTGCTATTTAGGCGCGGCAAAAAAATAGATTACAGTCTGATGCTTCAGCTTTAAAAATCATTGGTAGCGAGCGGAGCGTAAAATTAGCTTCCAGCCAAGACCCGTTCAATTTTATCGCTTAAACGCTGTAAGTCGTTGCTATCAGTCGTTGAGGAAGAGCCGCGAGGTGCTTTGGCTTGCAAAAGTTCATGACTTAAGTT
>JANYIO010000260.1 GCA_025362015.1 Gammaproteobacteria bacterium
GACTTAACTATTTTTTTGTAACTGAGCCATTTTTTTCTGCTGTTTCAAAAACGTTTTTTTCTGTAATAATGGATTTACCACCAAACAGATTAATACCGTAAAAGTAATAGCGTAACAAGCCCAAACATATGGACCATGACCATTCATCGTTAAAAAAGCATCGAGCGATTCAAATTGAAAATTCATTATTTGCCGCCCTCTTTGCTAACGGTTAATTTGTTACCAGCGGCCAAATCATTAACCCATTGCGTACGGCTTTCGCGGCGTAAAATTTCGACGCGCGTATGAAGTAACAACACCAGGGTATAAAAACAATAAAAACCAATCAACATAACAAATAACGGATATAGCATCGAGGGATGAATAGTCGATTTACCGATAAATTTTATGGTCGCAGGTTGATGTAATGTAAACCACCAATCGACTGATTTGTAGATAATCGGAATATTCACAGTGCCGACTAAGGCTAAAATTGCGCTAGCTTTATCCGCCGTATCACGATTTTGAAACGCTTGTTGCAGCGCGATAACGCCCAAATAAAGAAAAAATAAAATTAACATTGAGGTAATACGTGCATCCCACACCCACCAGGTGCCCCATGTGGGCTTGCCCCAAATAGCACCGGTAATTAGAGCTACAAACGTAAGTGCTGCACCAATTGGCGCAGCAGCTTTCATTACCATAAACGGTAATTTCATTTTCCAAATTAAACCTATGGCACCACTAATGGCCATAATGTAATAACCCGCTAACGCGAGAAATGATGCCGGCACATGGATATAAATAATGCGATAACTGTTGCCTTGTCTTGCGTCCGTGGGGGCAAAACCTAAACCCCAAATGCCACCCACCAATAAAAGTATTAAGGTAACGAGTGATAACCAGGGAAGCCAAGCCTCAGTTTTTTCATAAAACCAACGCGGCGAACCTAAACGATGAAACCATTGCCAATTCATATTTTCCCCTCAGCTTCACAAACAACGTTACCCGTTAACGCTAACACGCAATGCACCCGCAGCGGCGAGTGGCGCTAATACTAATGCCAAGGCCAAACCTGCGCCGAGCACCGCCAACTGCATAGTATAATCTTGCCCTACGGCCGCGGCTTGTACGCCATTGGCACCAAAAATTAAAATGGGCACATAAAGCGGCATCACAATCAGTGATATCAACAAACCACCCTTACGCAAGCCGACTGTTAACGCAGCACCTACCGCGCCAATCAAACTCATAGCCGCAGTACCTATCAATAAGCTACAACATAAAGCAACAAAAGCATTGGCAGGTAGCGACAGCATCACACCCAATAAAGGCGCCAGCAAGGTTAACGGTAAACCTGTTGCTAGCCAATGCACTAACACTTTGGCTAATACACTAAAAAATAGCGGATAAGGTGCAATTAATAATTGCTCTAGGGAGCCATCATCAAAGTCACTGCGAAACAAGTTATCCAGCGAGAGTAATGTCGCGAGTAACGCCATCACCCAGATAATACCTGGAGCAATGCGCATTAAGAGCGCGGTTTCTGCCCCAATCCCCAGCGGAATCATACTAATAGCAATCAGAAAAAAGACTAACGGATTAATCATGTCGCCTTTGTGACGAAAGGCGAGAATTAAATCGCGTCGCAACGTTGACCAGAATAGTGACGGCGAATTACCCATGCGCGCTAGTCTCCTGGTAACCAGCGGTATGCAGCTTGGCGTGAGCTAAAGCAAAGTCCTGCAAGTTGAGCTGCAGTAAATCCGGCACGTTAATATCTTGATGTGAAGTAACTAACACCAAACCACCCGCAGCAGCATGACCTGCTAAACGAGCCTCCAGCAACATGGCACCGGCCTTATCAAGCGCGGTAAAGGGTTCATCTAAAATCCACAGCTTGGCGGTGCTGAACACCAGGCGCGCCAAGGCAACACGACGTAATTGACCTGCAGAAAGCTGGTAACAAAGGGTATCTTCATAGCCTGCTAATTTTACTTCTGCCAAGGCCTGCAACAAAACCTCATCGCCCACACCACCTTGAATGGCCGCGTACCAGCGTAGATTTTCTAAAGGGGTTAACGATTTTTTAATGCCGGGTAAATGGCCAAGGTACAGTGATGCGTTGGTGTATTCCCATGCGCAAGTAGCCAGCGCCTGCCCTTGCCATAAGATTTCACCTTGATAGTCCGGTGAAACGCCGGCTAAAACGCGGAGTAAAGTCGTTTTACCGCTACCATTAGCGCCAAGAATTTGTACTACCTGTCCCGCATAAAATATTGCATTGAGCGAACTGAACAAAATTCGTTCATCACGCTCGCAAGCAAAATCACGTAATTCAACCAAGGCAGACAATTGCGACAAGATAATGTTCCACACTAAAGCTCAGAAGAACTAATTCCAAACGAGCTAATTTAAGAAATGCACAGGCTTTACACCGAGAGCTCGCTATACTCAATCTAGATACTTTTTTGATCTAGAAGCTACTTAGATTCATGTACTATTCTAACAATGTTATTTTTATGACAACGGATGTTAGTGTACGCTTTTAGTTGCGCGATTATAGCCCCGGTATCCAAGTCTTTCACGTGTTATTCAACAACCTTTTACAAGAGCTCTTTAACGACCACGCTTACCAGATTACTCATGAATGGATATTACCAATATTACCCAGAACCTGATTAAAGGTTTGGAACAAAAAAACACGGAACAACTGGTTACCTTGAGCCGGTTGTTGAATGTAGCATTGGGGAAAATGGTAATGGCAAGTGTGACCGAAATAGAACCTGTAACACCCCAGGAGCGCGATGTTTTACTTGCCCAAACCTTTAAGGCTTTGCTGCAAATTAATAAACTCGCCAACAACACAGCAGCGCTTTCACCTGCTTTAAAAATAGAAATCACCCGCTTACTTGATCAGCAAACACTCATTAAATCACCTGAATTAAAATGGGTTAATTTGTTGGTTAATGGTAAGTCTTTGTTAACCTACACCGACAAGCCCTTAGCAGCCGGTCAAACGATACCCGTACAATTAGTTAGCCCACAAAAATTAGTGTTGTTGGATTTACAGCAGATTAACAATATTACCGATACCCAAAAATCACCTGCCGTTACATTTAATTTAGAAACTTTTTTATCTAAAACAGAAACCAGTAGTCAGCAAATAAAGCAAGTAGTAGCAGATAACCTGCGACAACTTCTACCCTATAAAGATAAACCAACTGTGTTGTTCTCAGCTCTTAACCAATGGCAAAATATCCCCAAGGCTAATCAGCAACAACTAATATCACCCACACTTTCTCAAGCGCTAAGAAGTGTGGCGGAGCAAATACGCTCACCGTTACAACTTGGCCAGCCAAAAATACTAGAACAAATTATTAAAAATTCTGGTGTATTTTTTGAAAACAAATTAACAGCTCATTCAACAGCAATCAACCAAACAATCAGTCCAACAATATTGAACCGCACCTATACGCAAGACTTAAAAGGTTCATTGCTAACCTTATTAAGTAAAGTTAATCAAGAATTAACCGGTAACAACAAACCACTCACCACTGAACAAACTGTAAAATTATTACAACAAGTGAGTAGCTATATTCCCATCGCGGGCGCCGCTACAGCAACTGGTGATACGCCAAAAAATAGTTTACCTGTGAATAGTTTAACTGGGGATATTGGCTTACTCATACAACAGCTGATGACTAAACCAGTAAATGAATTATCAGACAAAGAATTGCGTACGCAATTATTAGTATTGCTACAACAGCACAGTCTGCATAGCCTTGCAAAAATTCAATTGCAACAGCTGACCAGCTTAAATCATGAATTGGATACTAAGGACAGCAAGCAACCTAATACATCCTGGCAAATCGATATCCCTGTTAAATATCACAATGAAGTTCAGCAGCTACATTTACAGATTAATCGTGAATGGGTGGACGATAAAAATTCAAGCAGCGAAAATAAAACCGCAACTAAGGTGAAACAATGGTCAGTAACACTTCGTTTTGATTTACCAACACTCGGCGAATTTTGTGCTCAACTGACCATTATTGATACGAGTGTAAGCGCTATTTTATGGGCAACGCAAGAAACAACCTTCACACACATAAAACAACACGTGGAAAATTTGCGAAAAAATTTAGAAGGCGAAGGTATTCAGGTAACACAAATACAATGCATAAAGGGAATGCCACCGCAAAAATCGATGGCATTAAGTTATTCGTTAATTGATATTTCAACCTAGTGAATAATTAACCATGAAATCCACCCATAAAATTCAAAAAGCCGTTGCTCTTTTTTATGATGGTAAAAATTCACCCACCGTTTCTGCCAAAGGCACAGGTGCAGTAGCGGATAATATTATTGCGATCGCCGAACAACATGGAGTGCCTTTGTGCGATAACAGCGCACTTGTCGAGCTATTAGTTACCTTGGAACTAGGCGATGAAATTCCCGAAATACTGTACCTCGCGGTAGCCTACATTATTGCCTTTGCTTATCAACTAGAAGGTAAAGAACCTGAAGCCTGGAGCAGGCGTTAACACCCAATGTATGAAAATTAATGGCAAACTTTGACTTATGTACTTTACAGTACGTAAGATTAGTGTTGTAGTCAAAACACTATCCCACACACGGCACTACCTATTAACTTACTAGCCCATTATGAATTCAACGTTAATATCGGCCCAGGAACTGCAAACTCAGCTGGGCAAAAACACCCTTGTGATTGATTGTCGTTTTAATTTGGCAGACAAGAATCAATGCTTACTGCAATACATGCAAGGCCATATTCCCGGCGCCTATTATTTTGATCTAGAGCAAGACTTTTCATCACCGGTTGAACAACATGGTGGCCGTCACCCGCTACCCAATGTTGAACTGCTACAAGAAAAATTACGCCGTGCAGGCGCGAATCAACATTCAACGATAGTGTTTTACGATGATTCACGCATGGCCTATGCCGCACGCGCATGGTGGCTGTTACGTTACATGGGGCATAAAGATGTACGTATTTTAGAGGGCGGCTATAAAGCATGGCTTGAATTTAAAGGTGCTTTGGATAAACGCGAACCTGCAACAAAAAGTGGAAATTTTACTGCAAAACTTCAAACAGACTGGATCGTAAATCGCGATGAAATTTTAACAGCCAATAATTTGCATTTAATTGATTCGCGTGAGCCGCAGCGCTTTCAAGGCTTGGAAGAACCTATAGATCCTATCGCCGGTCATATTGACGGAGCCGTTAATTATCCCTGGCAAGAAATCACCCATGAGCAAGGTTTTATCAAACCTATAGAATGGCAAAAAAGACATTGGCAAACCTTAACAACACAAGAAAATCTTGTTGTCTACTGCGGTTCTGGTGTTACTGCCTGCGTAAATATCTTATCACTCTATTTAAGTGGAATTGACGCAAAACTCTATCCCGGCAGCTGGAGTGATTGGTGTTCCTATTTAGTAGCAACGGAAACAAAATGTTAATAAAAAATATTACTGGAAATTTAAATTCTACTTGTATATGAACCGCCCCCGCCCCGGAGCCACCCAGTTTTATGCAGCTTTTTCAAGATCTTTATGCCTTATAAAAACCTATTTATTTACCTATTTACCTATTTACATCTTTAAATGATTCCCTGTATTCACGAAAAAAACTTTTCGCAAAAATTAAAGCTTTCTTTATCCAGCAATATTAATTAAGGCCTCCACAATAGCTATGATCAAAAAAGCCGTTCATTACCTTCTCGATCAAATAAGCCGAAAATAAACTCATAGCACCAAACAACATCAATATAACTTCTATTATTGCTAACATCTCTTTACCTCCCTTGAAGATTGCAGAAAAGTAAACAACGCCACATGCATGCTCGTTAACGCATAAAACTTTTAAAGTTTTTTTGTAAAAAGATTGGCATCTAAAATAACAACAGCCTATTGAAAACATCTATATATATGAGACCATTAATTCATATGAACGCAATCGTACATAAAATAACTGTTAGTGCGCTTAAACTTGCCCGCCGGTAAATAATTACCAAACTTTTACGCAAGGTAAGAGGTGCAATTATGCTTAACGCGCCTTCTCCGTTGGAGAACTCCTTTTTAGCCGCACTACCGGCTGAAGTTCAAAATCGATTATTTTCAAATTTCGAACTTGTAGCCTTGCCGCTTGGCAAAGTTTTGTATGAAGCGGGCGATACTTTACGCCATGTTTATTTTCCAACTTGTTCGATTGTGTCGCTACTCTACATGCTAAAAAATGGCGCGA
Source organism: Gammaproteobacteria bacterium (assembly GCA_025362015.1). Classification (GTDB taxonomy): domain Bacteria; phylum Pseudomonadota; class Gammaproteobacteria; order Pseudomonadales; family Cellvibrionaceae; genus Cellvibrio. Next base: position 6,251 of record JANYIO010000260.1, read on the forward strand.
CCGCAGAGCTTGCGGTTGTAGGCAATGAAGGACTTCTTGGTATACCTTTATTTTTGGGCGGCCACAGTACGACTAATCGAGCCATAGTACAAAGTGCGGGCTACGCATATCGGTTACTTTGGCAACGGATGAAAGAGGAAACCAACGAATACCCTCTGATTATATCGTTAGTGTTGCGCTATACCCAGGCACTTATGACCCAAATAGCGCAAACCGCTGTATGCAATCGCCACCACACTATCGAACAACAACTATGTCGCTAGCTTTTAGTTTCACTGGATCGCTTGCCCAGTAACCACGTCAATATGACGCAAGAATTAATTGCAAATATGCTCGGTGTACGCCGCGAAGGCGTGACCGATGCCGCCGGTAAATTGCAAAGACTAGGTGTAATTACTTATTGCCGCGGGCATATTATGGTGCTAAACCGCGATAAGCTTGAGCAA
>JANYIO010000268.1 GCA_025362015.1 Gammaproteobacteria bacterium
CTCACAGGAATGATTTTTTGCGACGTATTTGTTGGTTCGTGCAAAAGTCTCACCTAGTTCTAAAATATTTCTTATTTAGGTGTAATAAAGATTCTTCAATTATCGGTATACTTGCTGCCTCAATAAATGGCTTTTAATTGCTATAAGGAATCTTTATTTATGTCTTCGTCTGCATCTCGTTCACCCATTTTAGTCACTGGTGGTGCCGGTTTTATTGGCAGCCATGTTTGCGTTGAGCTTATTAACAGCGGCTATTTGCCTGTTGTTGTCGATAATTTGTGCAATAGTAGTGCTGAATCGCTTAAGCGTGTTGCGCAAATTACTGGTGTTACACCAGTGTTTTATCAAATTGATGTGAATGATAAAGATTCCTTACGCAAAGTTTTTGCGACGCATTCATTTGAAGCTGTTATGCATTTTGCGGGACTTAAGGCGGTGGGCGAGTCAAGCCAGATTCCAATGAAATATTACCGTTATAACGTGGCGGGAACTTTGTCGCTGACGGAAGTGATGGAGGAATTTAAAGTTTGGAAGCTAATTTTCAGTTCTTCGGCAACTGTTTATGGTGACCCTGCTAGCGTACCCATTGATGAAGGCTTTCCCACATTTACGACGAATCCCTATGGCCGTAGTAAATTGATCGTTGAAGACATCTTGCGCGATATCGCGCACTCAACGGGCTCTTCCAAGGCGGATAATCAATGGAATATTAGTTTGCTACGTTACTTCAACCCGGTTGGTGCGCACGAAAGTGGTTTGATTGGTGAAGATCCGGCAGGTATTCCAAACAATTTGTTGCCTTATGTTGCGCAAGTGGCTATTGGAAAATTACAGCAGCTCAGTGTCTATGGTAATGACTACGATACTTTAGATGGCACCGGTGTGCGCGATTACATTCATGTTGTGGATTTGGCGCTTGGTCATGTCGCAGCATTACAAAGTTTAAATAAAACTGGCGTCGGCTGTAGGGCTTACAACCTGGGTACCGGTTGTGGCTATTCCGTTTTGCAAATGGTGAACGCATTTGAAAAAGCGAGTGGTCGCAGCGTGCCTTATAAAATTTCTGCTCGTCGTCCGGGTGATATTGCCAGCTGTTATTCCAATGCTCAAAAAGCGAAAGCTGAGTTAGGTTGGGAGGCAAAATATGGTCTGGAACGTATGATGCAAGACGCATGGCGTTGGCAGCAAAAAAATCCGAATGGGTTTAGCGAATAGGAACAAACAAAAAAGCCGATCATAAAAATGATCGGCTTTTTTATTGAAAAAATATTTTTAAACTAAATCTTTATCTGTAGCAAAAGAAAGTGCAAATGATTTAGGTCCGACGTTAATTGCGCCTGTCATGCTCATCATTGATAACATGGTTTTAATATTGTGTTGCTTACAGAACTCGCGAAACTCAACCAAAATCCATTCATCTTTAATTTCATCGAGCAATCCACCGTAACTCATGGCGATAACATCGCTGGTTAAGCCCTGCTTGATTTGTTTGCGTACATGGTCAAATAACTTTTCCAGCGCACCCAAAAAGCCTTTGCCAGTACCAATTTTATCAGTAGAGCCGCGATGCAATTGGACAATGGGTCGCACGTTGAACATGCCTGCCAATTTAAAATTTACCCACGAAATGTTGTTGTCGCCTTTGCGTAAGTGACGACGGTCGCGCATGTAAGATAAATCGTTAGGAATTAAATAGCCGTACACTTCATCGCGCATAGTATCGATAATGCGAATAGCTCTGCTCAGCGGTATATTTTCAACGTGGATTTTTTTTACTAATTCATATACTAATAATGCATGGCCAGTAAACATGGACATGCTGTCATACAGCCGAATTCTAAAAGGAATGCGCCCTTCGGTTTTTTCGAGCTCGCGGAACTTTGGCTCATTAATTAAGGCTGCTTCAGATACGCGTTTGTAAACTTCACTTTTTTTACTGTTGATAGTAATTACTTGCACTAAATCATATTTGGGTAGCAAACGCTCTTTTAAAATGTGCGTCATATCATTCACCGAAAGCGGGTCTGACTGCGCTAAACCAAATTGTGCTTTGGAATGATTTTTATAAAAATTTAACATGGTTTGCGGGTCGCGATAATCCATCGCTTGGCCGCCATCATAATTAATATAAATTGGCAGCACTTCAATATTGTGTTGTTCGATAAACTTTGCGGGTAAATCACAACTTGAATCTACGGCAATGCATGTTCTGGATGTCATGATGTTCGTCTCCATTATGTAACCCTTTTCAGGGTGTAGCGCTCTCGGGGCGATCTCGGGTTTAACGCATTTCTCATACTTCATTAACGAGCTGCCATTGATGCCAGTATTTGCTTTTAATGGCATTAACAATAGTCGGCTTTACCGGAGAGTGGTGTGAGGCAGGGGATGCATGAACTGTGCGACATGTCGCACAGACAGTGGATATTTAGACGACATTGATTATAAAAACTTAAACGCCAAGGGGTAGTTGAATTTGAAACTCGGCCCCGCCGAGGATGGATTGTTGGATGTGCAGTTGGCCGCCGTAGCTACGAATGATATCTGCGGCTACCGCTAAGCCAATCCCTTGGCCTGCTTGGGTGGTGTCCAGGCGCTGGCCACGCTCAAGAATGCGCGCTTGTTGTTCTAATGGGATACCTGGGCCGTCATCGGTAATATTGACGAACAGTTGCTTGCAGTTGTTTCTGTCATCGAGGTGACTGCTCAGCATAATGTGTGATTTACAGTACTTAAAAGCGTTCTCGGTAATGTTGCCGAGTAACTCCATTAAGTCCTGTTCGTCGCCGGCAAAAACAGAGTTGGCCGCAAATGTGCAATTGACTCTGACGTGTTTGTCGGCGTAAACCTTTTGTAGAGCACTTAGCAGGCGCTGCACAATAGGTTCGACTGCAGTGTGCTGGTGGGAGCCCTGTTGCTGACTGGAAACCGCTCGTTGCAGTTGATAGCTAACCACTTGATTCATGCGTGTTACTTGTTCGCTAACTAATTGCTGCAACTCGTCATCGGCAGAGGCCTGGCTAAGCGTGGCTTGCATCACTGCAAGTGGTGTTTTTAAGCTGTGAGCGAGATCGCTCAAACTATTACGATAGCGTTGGCGCAGAGCTTGTTCGCGCTCAAGTACCTGGTTGAGGTTGTTAACAATATCTTGCAACTCATGGGGATGATCACCTTGAATATTGTTGGTGTCACCGCTTTGCATCGCATTAAGTGCTAGCGCTAGTTTTTTTAGCGGGCGTAAACCCCACCGTAAAATAGCGGTTTGTGCGACCAATAATAAAACGCCAACGGCGCCAAGCCATTTCCATAGTTGATTGCGGTAGGCAATCTTTTGATCAAGAAAATCTTCACTATTGTGAACTACTACAAAGCGAAAGGGGTGTTCGTGGTTTTTGGCATCTTCCCAAATAACGTCAAAGTGCGCGATAAAGGAATTGTCACCATTGAGTTCAATCGTGGTTTCGGCCATTTGATCGGTTTTAAACGTGGGTGAAACTTTGTCGTAAGTAGGTGCAATTTGTAATGCGGCTGAGTTGGAGTTCCAGATAAGTTCTTTTTTGTCGTCATAAATATAAGCATAAAGCCCGGAATTGATACGTTCAAACTCGGTATCGATGAGTGCGGCAGGCATTTGTAATTTGTTTTTATCGCTTTTTTTGAGGGGTTTGTCCGGTAATTCAGCAGCGCTGAACAATAAATAAATATGCCCGCGCAAACGTGCTTTTTCGGCTTCGATTAAACTGGTTTGAAAGATACGATCAAGAAAAAATCCGGTTACGCCCAAAAATACGGGTAGCAGTAACAGCGACGCCAAAAATAAACGCGCGGTGATGGATGAGAATTTTTTGCTAAACACCTAATTACCTATCACGCAATTATCCAATTTATTGTTTGTCGAGATTAAAGCGATAACCCAAGCCGCGCGAGGTAGTAATTAGATTTAAACTGCCATCTGGATCTAACTTTTTGCGTAAACGGCCGACAAAAACCTCAATCACATTGCTATCGCGGTCGTAATCTTGCGCATATAAATGTTCGGTTAACTCTGTTTTAGAAATATTTTTTCCGGCATGCAGTGCTAAATAAGTGAGTGTGTTGTATTCAAAGCTGGTCAGTTCTATTTCTTGTTCGTCGCGGTGTACGCGGCGTGCGCTGGTGTCTATAACTACTGATCCGTAGCGTAACACTGGCGTGGCATGACCATTGGCGCGGCGCAATAGGGCGTGCAAACGTGCGCGTAATTCTTCAGGGTGAAAGGGTTTCGTTAAATAATCATCAGCACCTGCTTCCAGGCCTTCTACTTTATCCTGCCAATTTCCGCGTGCGGTTAAAATCAAAATGGGGAAGTTACGCTTCTTGGCGCGCAGTTGCTTAATTAATTGCGTGCCATCCAGTAAAGGTAAGCCTAAATCAATAATTGCTAAATCGTAATCATATTCGCTGCCTAAAAATAAGCCCTCGCGGCCATCGGCAGCACTATCACAGACATATTTTTCGCTCTCAATTAACTGCACAATTTGTTCGCGTAGCGCATTTTCATCTTCAACCACTAACAAGCGCATTCTTGATTTCCTTTTAAGGTTAATGTTTCAGGGTGACGCTTACGCACTATCTCGCAGTTTTATGACCCAGTCTGTAATTATTTGTTCGCAGCGAGTTTTTATTCGTCTGTCATTTATTTTTCGATAACTAATTGTTTTTTATTGCTCAATAATAGTACCGTTATCGGCATCGACATTAACCGTTTTCATGCGACCATTTTTTTGCAGCACTTTAACACCATAAAGAATTTTGTCCTCATCTTGAAATTTGCGTACATTCATTACTTTTCCGTCTACATGTTGCTGCGCGCGCAAAGCGGCATCGGTGGCGGAAATAGCTGGCTCTACGGTTTCATCTTCGGCACTAGGTTGAGCAATCATTTCTTGTGCTGGAAGTGGTTGATGCGCACTTGGCTCGCTGCCAAATAAATCTTTTTTGGCAAAGGCTTGGTGCGCAGACACAAGCAATGCTAGCGCCAAGGTTGGCTGCAAAACGAGAAGATGCTTGTTGTTCTTAATAAATTCTTTAAACGTTAGTTGCGACATTGTTGCCTCCGCACTTTTTAACAGCGTCTGGTTTTTCTTTGACGCGTCTGGCTTAGTGAACATTGTCATCCTCTATTCATAAAGATTCAATGTTCGGGGCCGTCATTGGTAATAATAGTTGCCTCAATTTTGGTAGCTTGGGCGCACTTCTACTGCAACTGCGATTCGGTCACCTGGGTGACGGTTAGTGCGAGTTTGATAGACGCGGCCTTGATAGCTGTAACTCACGTCATAACCAACAATGCGATTTTCGTATTCAGTGCGGTAATGGGTATCACACACTTCCTGGTCGCGGTAAGTCACAGCCCGCGAGCCTCTGCTTACGTCATTACCGATAGAGGCGCCAATCAAACCGCCAACCGCAGTTGCACCACCGCGTCCATCTCCTATTTCGTGACCTATAGCGGCGCCGACCAAGCCGCCCATAACGGTGCCAGCAAAAGAGTCGCCATTTCTACCGCGCTCTTCGCGCGCAATGGTTTCTACGCGGCAAGATTCTTGTGGTATTTCAACGACAACACTTTGATAGATGGGGCGAGCATCTATTACGTGACCGTAATTTTCTTGCTCGGAATAGTTTTCTGGTTCGGAATAGCCTTCTGGTTCAGAATAGATTGTTCGTTCATAGACGATATCGTGGTGGTGATGTCTATGCTCGGCAAATGCCGAATTGGCAGCCAACATACCAATACTTAAGCCTAACAACGTACGAATCAGTACAAAATTCAATGAGTGGGCTTGCATGATATCTCCTCGGCTTCATCGAGATTGGTAACGCAAAACAGCGTCAGTAGGCACAGATTAAGTCCGCGAACCTGAATTGAGGCTGAAAACTAGCAGGTTTTCTTGTCTATATGGACACATAAATAGGTTGATGAACCACCAAAACCTGACCTCAATCAGGGTATAATTGCCGCCTTATTTTGTTCTTTGTTGGGTTTGTGTGTTATGGCAGAAGTGTTAAATGTTAAAGATTATATGGCCGAGCTCGGGCGTAATGCGCGCAATGCTTCCCGCGTAATTGCTACGGCGCCTACGGCACTAAAAAATAAAGCATTGCTGGCGATTGCGGATGCGCTGAATAATTCGCGCATTACTTTGGTGGCAGAAAATCAGAAAGATTTGTCTGCCGCGAGAGCTAATGGTTTAGATCCGGCGATGATTGATCGCCTTGCTGTTAAGCCAGCGACTATCGATAGCATGATTGAAGGGTTGCGCCAAGTGGCAGCGTTGTCTGATCCTTGCGGTACGATTACGGATATGAGTTATCGCCCGAGTGGTATTCAGGTTGGTAAAATGCGTGTGCCGCTTGGTGTGGTGGGAATTATTTATGAGTCGCGTCCGAATGTGACGATTGATGCTGCCAGCTTGTGTTTGAAATCTGGCAACGCCGCAATTTTGCGCGGTGGCAGTGAAGCAATTCATTCCAATCGTGCAATTGCTGCTTGTGTGCAAGAAGGTTTAAAAGTAGCTGGTCTGCCAGCGGCTGTCGTACAAGTAGTGGAAACTACAGATCGTGCAGCTGTGGGTGAACTGATTACTATGCCGCAATTTGTAGACGTTATTGTGCCGCGCGGTGGCAAGGGTTTGATTGAGCGCATTAGTCGGGATGCCAAGGTGCCAGTGATTAAGCATCTTGACGGTATTTGCCACGTATTTATCGATAGTAAAGCTGATTTAGATAAAGCCTTTGCAATTGCAATCAACGCCAAAACACATCGCTATGGTGTGTGTAATGCAATGGAAACTTTATTGGTGGATGAACAAGTTGCGGCAGAAATTCTACCTCGCTTAGCTGCCGCCTATGCTGAAAAAGGCGTTGAATTACGTGGTTGCGAAAAAACTTGCGCCATTATTGTTGCGAATGCTGCTACTGAAGAAGATTGGGCTGAAGAGTATTTGGCGCCGATATTGTCGATCAGAGTTGTATCGGGCTTAACGGAGGCAATTAACCATATCACCCGTTATAGTTCGCAGCATACAGATGCAATTGTGACTGAGGATTACACTCGTGCGCGCCGCTTTATCAATGAGGTGGATTCGAGTTCGGTAATAGTAAATGCCTCTACACGCTTTGCCGATGGCTTTGAGTACGGCTTGGGAGCGGAGATTGGCATTTCAACCGATAAAATTCATGCTCGGGGACCAGTCGGCTTGGAAGGTTTGACATCGCAGAAATGGGTGGTATTTGGTGATGGGCATGTCCGTCAGTAGCGCCCCGTTGAATGTTGCTATCTTCGTTTATGATCAAGCGGAGGTGTTAGATTTTGCGGGTCCTTTTGAGGTGTTTAGCACGGCTAACCGGCTTGCAAGCCCGAGTCCTTTTTGTGTGTTTTTAGTAAGTGAAACGGGGGAGGCTATCACGGCAAGAGGGGGGTTTGGTGTGATACCAAAATTTAGTTTTAATAGTCATCCTCCCATAGATTTGCTGATTGTGGTTGGCGGTGTGCATACCGCTGAAATGAATAAGCCTAAGGTGTTGAACTGGATTTTAAACACAGCGACTGACGCGAGTTTAACTGCATCTGTTTGCACGGGTGTTTTTTTGCTAGCTGCGGCTGGGGTTGTTGAATCGCAAATGGTGACGACCCATTGGGAGGATATTGCTGATCTGCGTCTGGCATATCCGCAGCTTACTGTGAAAGAAAATAGCCCATGGGTTGATGCGGGTGCAATTGTTACTTCTGCGGGAATTTCAGCGGGCATTGCCATGAGTTTACATTTGGTTCGGCGGCTACATTCAACTGAGCTTGCGCTGAAAACAGCGCGTCAAATGGAGTTCGATTGGCAGCCATGAAACGCAAAAAAATTGGCCTTTTCGGTGGTACTTTTGATCCGATTCATATTGGTCATTTGCGTTTGGCGCTGGAGTTAAAGCAACAGCTTGAGTTGGATGAGATGCGGCTATTGCCCTGCCACAAACCACCGCATCGTGAAGCACCGCAAGCGAGCAGTGAGCAGCGGGCAGAAATGCTGCGTATTGCTTTGCAGGATTGTTCGGAATTGCAATTGGATGAACGCGAACTGCAGCGCGATAGACCTTCCTATACTTATGACACGCTACTTGAATTGCGTGCAGAGTTAGGTGGGGAGGTAAGTTTAGTCTTGTGTATGGGTGAAGACGCTTTTGCAGGAATTAGTAGCTGGTATTGTTGGCAAGAGTTAATTCATTTAGCACACATTGTAGTTGTTGCTCGTACGGGTTGGAGTTTGCCGCAGAATGGTGATGCGGCAAATTTACTCAAGGCTTATCAGTGTGACGTTAATAGTTTAAATGATGAGGTGTCGGGTTCGATTGTATTACAGGCGCCGCGTTTATTACCGGTTTCTGGCACAGAGATTCGTCAGCAAATTCATGCTGGTGAGTCTGCGCAGTTTTTGGTGCCGGATAGGGTGTGGCAATATATTCGCGAACAGAATTTATATCGCTAGTGTAAGCCGAAATTTATTTTTTATTTTTGAAAGCTAATAACCAATAGGTAAATGAATGTCCGATTTAAATAACGCAATTATTACCGCCCTTGAAAACCTCAAAGGCAAAGAAATTCTCACGCTCGATGTGCATGCGCTGACTGATGTGATGGATACCATCATTATTTGTAGCGCTACCTCCAACCGCCACTCGCGCTCCCTGGCAGAAAATATGGTACTCGAAACTAAACAGCAAGGTTTTCGTGCCTTAGGTGTTGAAGGCTTGGAGACTGGCGATTGGGTGCTCGTCGATTTTGGCGATACCGTAGTACATGTTATGCAAAAAGAAACACGCGATTATTATGAGCTGGAAAAACTCTGGTCAAAAGTTCCTGTTAATCGCGACAAGTCACGGGAAGACCCGACCTATGATCCACTTAACCGTGAGTTGTAAAAGCCTGTGAATTGCAAAAGTGTGAATTGTAAAAACGTGCGCTGTAAAAATGCATTGTAAAAACCTGTATTGTAAAAAAAGAGCCTAGCTAAATGCGCATTCGCATTATTGCGGTAGGCACTAAAATGCCTGATTGGGTAGAGCAGGGCTATGCTGAGTACGCCAAGCGCATGCCGCGCGAGTGTGTGGTGGAAATGGTGGAATTACCGCTCGCACAGCGCACTAAAAATACTGATATTGCTAAAGCGATGGAAAAAGAAGGCGAGTCCATGCTGGCAATGATTGGTAAAGGTGAACAAGTTATTGTTCTCGATGTCAAAGGCAAATCCTGGAGTACGGAGCAGCTTGCCGAAAACATGGCGAGTTGGAAAATGAGCGGGAGTAATTATTGTTTGTTGATTGGCGGCCCCGATGGTTTGGCGCCAGCGTGTTTGGCGCTGGCCAGTGCTAAGTGGTCATTGTCGGCGTTGACCCTACCTCATCCCCTGGTTCGTATTCTGGTGATCGAGCAGCTATATCGTGCTTGCACCATCCTCCAAAATCATCCATATCATAAATAGATTATTTGAGTCTTCACTCTCATGTTTGAAAACCAGCAGTTTAAAGATCACCTAAAAGAGGCCGAGGTATTTAAGGTGCGCTTGGGGGTGATGATTGGCCTTATGCTGATGCTGTTTGGTGTTCTGATTTACCGTTATTACGATTTACAAATTGTTAATTATCTTAATTATGTTACTCAATCTGAACACAATCGCGTGCATGTGGAGCCAATTCCACCCACGCGTGGTCTGATTTATGACACCAATGGTGAAATACTGGCAGACAATCGCCCTAGTTATACCTTGTCGATTATCGTCAATAAAAATACTGACCTTGAAGTCACCTTGGCACTCCTGAAAACCTTAGTTGACATTACACCTGCGGATTTAGAAAAATTTTACAAACTTAAAAAGCAACAAATTCACCCGCTTGAACCCATACCCCTGCACTATCAATTAACGGAAGATGAAATTGCTCGTTTAGCGGTCAATGAGTATCGCCTGGATGGCGTACAGGTAGATGCAGAATTAGTGCGAGATTACCCCTACGGCGAATTGTTTGCACATACCGTTGGCTATGTCAGTCGGATTAACGAGACGGAATTGGCGCAATTTACGGAAGAGCAGTTGCGCCGCTACAGTGGTACTTATGCTATTGGGAAAATTGGCATTGAGAGCCGCTATGAAAGCGACCTTTTGGGAGAAGTTGGCAGTCAAAACGTGGAAACAAATGCGCGCGGTAGAGTGCAACGGGTATTAACTCGCATTGATCCGAAGCAGGGTAAAAACGTTACGCTGAATCTTGATCTGAAATTGCAACAACAAGTGGTTAATGCACTAGCGGGGCGCCGTGGTTCAGCGGTTGCGTTAAATGTCAAAACAGGTGGCGTGCTCGCCGCGGTAAGTAATCCTGGGTTTGATCCTAATTTGTTTGTTACTGGCATTAGTTTTAACGATTACAAAGCGCTGAATGAGTCGACGGAAACGCCTTTAATTAACCGGTTTATTCAGGGCCAATTTCCTTCCGGGTCGACCATTAAGCCTATGTTGGCGTTAGCGGGTTTGCATTTGGGCTTTACCGATGTGAATCGCACTATCAGTGATCCTGGTTATTTCATGTTGCCGGGCAGTACGCATATGTATCGGGATTGGACCCTAAGCAAACAGGGCGGCGGTCACGGCAGTGTGAATTTGAAAAGAGCGATCGCTGAGTCTTGCGATACCTATTTTTATGAGCTGGCCTGGCGGATGGGGGTCGATAATATCCATCCTTTTGGTGCTCATTTTGGTTTAGGGGCGCGCACAGGAATTGATATCCCCAATGAACGTGCTGGTATTTGGCCATCGCGGGACTGGAAACGCATCAAGACGAAGCTGCCGTGGTATCCCGGCGATAACGTTAATATCGGTATTGGTCAGGGTTTTGTATTGTTGACACCTTTGCAATTAGCCGTGATGGTGAGCACTATTGCCAGCCGTGGCGATCGCTTTCGCCCCCAGTTAGTTAAAGCTGTTGATGGCGTAGTGAAGGCACCCATTATTGACGATCATATCGACATCAAAAAAGAGCATTGGGATGCTGTGTTTGAAGGTATGCAAGAGGTAGTTCACGGTGCTCGCGGCACGGGAAAAGCGTTTGGTGTCGGTGCTGATTATTTGATCGCGGGTAAGACTGGTACCGCGCAGGTAGTCGGAATTGCTCAGGGTGAAAAATATAACGCCTCGGGCTTAAATGCAGTACATCGCGACCATGTTCTTTTTATCGGGTTTGCACCGGTCGATAATCCGCAAATAGCGGTGGCGGTGATTTTAGAAAACGACGATCACAAAACGGGTCACGCCGGGTTGGTGGCGCGGGCAATTTTTGATGCTTATTTGCGTGGAATTTACCGCGCAGAAGGTGAAGCTATTAATGCGGTACCGACTAATAATGCTGCCCCTGGCAAGTTGCAAAAAGCTATTTCTGATCCTGAGGCTGATGGCGCATATGAAAGCGATACCTATGACGACAGTGCCTATCTTCAGGATGATGTTAAGGTTCCTGTTGAAGATTCGGTGCGATCTAATGAATAGCGCGAAGGTTTTTGTATTATGAGCGGTCATGATTTCTTACGGCGGATGCCTGAATCCGGCGCTGGCTTTAGCCGGCGCGATAGATTTGCCCAGCGCTTTCATATTGATTATATGTTGTTGTTTTTGCTCCTGGCTATTTCTGGTGCTGGCATGGTTGTGCTCTATAGCGCCAGTGGCAACAGTATTGAAACTATGCATAAACAAGGAATATTTTTCCTGATTGCCTATGGCGCCATGTTTGTCATGGCTCAGGTGCCGGTAGATTTTATGCGCCGCGCTGCGCCCTGGCTCTATTCGCTTGGCGTCGTGTTTTTGGCGTTAGTGCTAGTGATGGGGATTGGTGCAAAAGGTGCGCAGCGTTGGTTGGGGGTGGGCAGTATTCGCTTTCAGCCTTCTGAAATTATGAAGTTGGCGATGCCCCTTGCTGTTGCTGCTTTTTTAAGTCGTCAGGTTCTTCCGCCACGATTGTTACATATTGTGCTCACCCTTTTACTGATTGCTGTACCCACTGCATTAATTATTAAGCAGCCGGATTTAGGTACTGCAATTTTGGTCCTGGTGTCCGGTATGGTGGTGTTGTTTTATGCCGGTTTACAGTGGTGGTACATAGCGGCGGTAGTCGCCGCATTTGGTGCAAGCTTGTATCCTGTGTGGCATTTCATGCTGCACGATTATCAACAAAAACGTATTCTTATGCTGCTCAATCCTGAGAGTGATCCCCTGGGCGCGGGTTGGAATATTATCCAGTCAAAAACGGCAATTGGCTCCGGGGGGTTGCACGGTAAGGGCTGGCTCGAGGGTACCCAATCGCGGCTTGATTTTTTACCCGAAGGGCACACGGATTTTATTATCGCAGTGATGTCAGAGGAATTTGGTTTGATTGGCGTAGTATTATTAATCACTGCTTATATATTAGTGATTGCACGCAGTATGCACATTGCGCTGAATGCGCAAGAAACGTTTGGTCGTTTGTTAGCGGCAAGTATTGCCACCACTTTTTTTGTCTATGTTTTTGTCAACATGGGAATGGTTGCCGGTATGCTGCCCGTGGTCGGTGTACCGCTGCCATTTGTGAGTCAGGGTGGAACGGCAATTGTGGTACTGATGGCTGGATTTGGTATTTTAATGGCTATTGCCACTGAGCAAAAACGTATAATGAGTTCGCAAAAATGAGATTGAAAATGGTATTAAGGATGGAAAGTAAGCGTTTCATAAACCTGATTAATGGTGCAGGTACGATTGTAAGTTTGAGTTTTTTATTGGTTCTCGGTAACTCTACATTTTGTATGGCTGATTATCGACAGCACTCGGAAGCACAAAAATTTGTGGATGAAATGGTGGTGAGAAATGGGTTTACGCGCACTGAATTGCAAGCATGGCTTGCCAAAGCAGAAAAAAAACAAGCCATCCTTGATGCAATTTCTCGCCCGGCAGAACAATCAAAAACCTGGAAAGAATATCGCCCGCTTTTTATGGTGCCTTTGCGCATTGAAAATGGTGTGACCTTCTGGCGCGATAATCGTGCGCAGCTTGCTCGCGCTGAAAAAGAATTTGGTGTTCCTGCAGAAGTTATTGTAGCTATTATCGGTGTTGAAACTAACTACGGACGCAATACGGGTAATTATAATGTGATTGATGCGCTGGCTACGCTTGCGTTTGATTACCCGCCGCGCGCGCCATTTTTTCGTGTCGAGTTAGAAAATTATTTTCTCCTGATGCGCGAACAAAAGCACAATCCCATCGAATTTAAAGGCTCCTATGCGGGGGCTATGGGCTATGGCCAATTTATGCCATCGAGTTATCGTAAGTGGGCAGTGGATTTTAATGGCGATGGTTTTACCGATATTTGGAAAAGCCCCGAGGATGCCATAGGTAGCGTCGCTAATTATTTCAAGCAGCACGGCTGGCAGACCGGCGAGCCGGTGACTGTGGGTGCTCATGTTACCGGTGAGCCGCAGCCGGACCAATTCAATAACATTGTTGTACCAGAAGTCACTATTGATCGGTGGCGTCAGCGCGGTATTAATCCTATCGCATGGCTACCTCCTACAACAAAAGCTATTGCAATTCAATTTGAAGGTGAAAATGGTCTGGAATATTGGTTTGGTTTGCAAAATTTTTACACCATTACACGTTATAACCGCAGTCCAATGTATGCCATGGTGGTGCACCAACTCAGCCAGTCCATCAAGTTAGCGATGGAGAAAGAGTAGTGAGTTTCGTCATGCGTGTAATGAACCCTTCCGTGCTGTTTTTAGTCGTAGTTGTTTTGCTCAATGCTTGTTCGTCTGCGCCGGAAAAACCTTCATCATCTGTTCCGTCGACATCATCAACGAGTGGGCGTTATCCCGGCAAGGATAACGATTGGGGGCCAGCGGATGAAATTGATATGTCGCATGTGCCTGATGCTGCACCTCGCTATGAAATACGTACCATTGCCGGCAATAAAAATCCTTACACCATATTGGGTAAAACTTATAACTTATTAGAGGACGAGCGCAGTTATAAAGAGCGCGGTAAGGCTTCCTGGTATGGCTACAAATTCAATGGCGAGCTCACGTCTAACGGCGAGCTTTACAATATGTTTAGTATGACGGCAGCGCACAAAACCTTGCCGATTCCGTCTTATGTTCGGGTCACCAATATCGCTAATAATAAAAGCGTTGTGGTGCGTGTTAATGATCGCGGTCCTTTTCACGATGATCGTATCATCGACTTGAGTTATGCTGCCGCGCAGCGTCTCGGTATTACGCAAGTGGGAACGGGTGATGTCGAAGTGGAAATCGTTGTGCCTGATGACGATCCGCGCCCACCATTGCGCGCGGCGCGTAAAACAGATGTCAACAATGCTCCAACTGTGCAAAGTACGGGCGTAACTGCAACCGATAACGTTTTACCGCCAGGAACTTATTTGCAAATTGCCGCCTTTGCTATAGAGAAATCTGCGCAACAATTTGCCGCGAGTGTTGGCAGCAAGCTTACCTATCCTGTCATCATTAGTGTGGTCACAAATCCCGCTAATTTATTTCGCGTGCGGATTGGCCCCTTTAATGATGCGCAAGCCTTGCAAGTTGCGCGCGAACAATTGCAAAAAATCGATATTTTCCAGGCTCATATCGTTTATCAATAAGTTTTTATTCCTTGGCCAATGCTACAATTCGCCCCAATTTTATTGGTCGTTGTTTATATTCAAAGTGGTTTTCTATGCGCAACACATTTCCATTGTTCAATTCTTTTTATCGTATTGCTAAGTCCCTAGCTCTGGTTGGGGTCGCCTGCTGTGTATCGCTGGTTCAGGCGCAACAGCCGAAACCTACTTTAGGTCAAGGCGTACCGGGTCAGAGTTCAGTGCAGCCCGCAGTCGCTATTCCCGCTGCACCGCAATTAGCCGCGACAGGTTTTATTCTTATTGATGGCACTACCGGAGAGGTGCTCGCTGAGCACAATCCAGATCAACGCTTACCGCCAGCCAGCTTAACTAAAATGATGTCCAGTTATCTGGTGGTGGATGAAATTGAGCGCGGCCGAATAGCGCCTGGCAATTTGGTTAACATTAGCGTGAAAGCATGGAAAATGGATGGCTCGCGCATGTATGTTAAAGAGGGAACACAAGCAACAGTAATAGATTTATTGCGCGGCGTGATTGTGCAGTCGGGCAACGATGCTACGGTTGCTCTGGCGGAATATGTTGGTGGTAATGAAGATGCCTTCGTTGACATGATGAACAAAAGAGCAGCTGTATTGGGAATGAAGGATACTCATTTCCAAAATTCATCGGGCATGCCCGCAGAAGACCATTACAGTACCGCTCGTGATTTGGCGCGTTTGGGGCGAGCTATCATCAATGATCACCCATCGCACTATGGTCTTTATGCTGAAAAAGTTTTTATCTACAATAATATTCGTCAACCTAATCGCAATCTCCTGTTATACCGCGACCCTACAGTTGATGGTTTGAAAACGGGACATACTGACGAGGCCGGGTTCTGTTTGGTGGCATCCTCCAAACGCGAAAATACTCGCTTGATAGCAGTAGTTATGGGCACTAAGAGCGATGAGGCGAGAGCGACTGAAACGCAGAAATTGCTTGCTTATGGCTTCCGCTATTTTGAAACCGTTGATCTTTACAAGGGCAGCAGCCAAATTACTAAAGCCCGTATTTGGTCTGGAAAGGCACCTGAAGTTTCATTGGGTTTAGCCCATAATGTCCGGTTAACCTTGCCTCGTGGTCGTATCGACGCACTGCGCGCTAATGTACATTTACAAGAAAATATTAAAGCTCCGATTACTGTTGGTCAGGCCTTGGGTAGTTTAAGTGTTGAGTTGGATGGCAAAGTTATCAGTGATGAACCTTTGGTCGCGCTAACAGCAGTAGAGCAAGCAAGCTTATTCGAGCGCACCTGGGATAGCATTAAACTTTTCTTTCGCAATTTGTTCAGTTAATTGCTTTATTCGGGGGTGATTATCACCCCCGTTGTTTTGGAGATATTCTCTCGTGACCGAACAACAACCGCCTAAAATTGAATTTCCCTGTGAAAATTATCCTATCAAGGTCTTGGGTGATGCCGACCACGAAATGCACAGCTATGTGTTGGAGATAATGGAGCGCCATGCTCCCGGATTTGACCAAACCCGCATTACCATTGCCGAATCCAGTAAAGGCCGTTTTCAATCGCTAACAGTTTGGATTACCGCTACGGGCGAGTCGCAACTGCGTGCCATTAATGATGATTTGCGTATTAGCAAAAAAATTAGAATGGTGATGTGAGGTGCCTGCCACGCGTCTGTTGGAAGTTTCTGATCTTGGCTTAAACCCTTACGAAAAAGTCTGGGCTGCAATGACGGAGTTCACTGATCAGCGCACGCCAGAAACCATCGATAAGCTATGGCTAGTACAGCACCCACCGGTTTTTACACAAGGGCAGGCGGGTAAAGCAGAGCATCTCTTGATGACTGGCGATATTCCTGTAGTGCAGAGCAATCGCGGCGGACAAGTCACTTATCACGGCCCCGGGCAGTTAGTTGCTTATCCTCTTTTGGATTTGCGTCGCTTAAAAATGGGGGTGCGTGATTTGGTTAGCGCGCTTGAGCAAACCATAGTTGCCACCCTCGCGCATTATCACATCGACGCTTCCGCAAAGCCCGATGCCCCCGGGGTATACGTTAACGGCAATAAGATTGCTTCCCTTGGGTTGCGGGTAAGGAAGGGCTGTAGTTTCCATGGCCTGAGTTTAAATGTGGCCATGGATCTGGCGCCTTTTTCACGTATTAACCCCTGTGGTTATCAAGGGCTGGAAATGACACAAATGCGGGATTTATTACCTGAATCGCCAGTGTTTGCAGATGTGCAACAGCAATTGATTAATCAATTTTCGCAGAAATTGGGTTACGAAACCTGTAGAATGCCGAACCTGTTTTGATTGCAAGCGAGGGTTAAATTCCCCGTGGCTTGCCACGAAATAGATTTTTGGGACAAAAATATACCTCGCTGCTTGCGGCGAGGTGTTTAATTTTAGATCTATCTTTTAGGCCACCAGAGAATTTCCATGTTCGAGCCACAAACTCCCAACCTAGAGCCGGTTAAACGTACTGAGCGCCACAAACAAGGCGAAAAACTGCGCGATGCAGAAAAGGTTGAGCGTATTCCCGTAAAAGTGATTGCCAGCGACCGCGCTGAAATCCAGCGCAAGCCAGACTGGATTCGTGTGCGTATTCCCGCCTCCCCCGAAGTTGAACGCATTAAAAGTATTTTGCGTAAAAATAAATTATCGTCGGTGTGCGAAGAAGCTAATTGCCCCAACCTCGGTGAATGCTTCAGCGGCGGCACCGCCACTTTTATGATCATGGGCGATATCTGTACCCGGCGCTGTCCTTTCTGCGATGTTGGCCACGGCAAACCCAATCCTTTGGATGAAAACGAGCCGCGCAAACTCGCCGAAGCCATTGCCGAAATGAAATTAAAATACGTGGTAATTACCTCGGTAGATCGCGATGATTTACGCGATGGTGGAGCACAACATTTTGCTGACTGTATTCGCGAAGCGCGCGCGCTAAGCCCTAAGTTGCAAGTAGAAGTTTTGGTGCCGGATTTTCGTGGCCGTATGGAAATCGCATTAGATATTTTAGATGAAGAAGCTCCGGATGTGTTTAATCACAATATGGAAACCGTATCGCGTTTATATCGCCAGGCGCGCCCTGGCGCTAATTACGAATGGTCGTTGGAATTGCTCAAGCAATATAAAGTACGTCGCCCGGATGTGCTCACCAAATCCGGTTTAATGGTTGGCCTCGGCGAAACTAAAGAAGAAATTATTGAAGTGATGCAACACATGCGTGCGCACAACATCGACATGCTCACTATTGGTCAATACTTGCAACCATCCAAAGATCACTTGCCCGTTGCACGCTATGTTCACCCGGATGAGTTTGCTGAATATACAAAAATGGCAGAAGAGCTAGGTTTTAAACACGCCGCTTGTGGCCCGCTGGTGCGTTCTAGTTATCATGCCGACAAACAAGCTCATGGTGAAGAAATGAAATGGCTGGGTGATGTTAAAAAAGTTTAAGTTTTTCTTCATATGTAAACGACATAATTAAAATTTTCTCTAAAATTAGCGCCACTAAAGATATTCTTTAGTGGCGCAATTCTTTGCGGCAAACCATTAGTGTCTAAAAAATTAGAAATTCACATTAAGCTATTACAAAATGCGCCCAAGCATTTTGCGCAGGTTGCAAGTTGGCATCATCAAGAATGTGAGCGCCAGGGTTTGCAGTCAACACTTGCTACCCGTCAGCAGCGTTTACTGTTGCACGTGCAAAATGACGTGATCCCTAAAACCATTATTATCACTCAAGGCCGGCACTTAATCGGTTGCGTAAGTTTGGTGAATTACACCTATCGTGTAGATACTAGTGTATTAATCCCCCGCAACTCTGCGGCAGTTTGGCTCAGTAATTTATTTGTTGTTGAAAATAAACGCAAACAAGGTTTTGGTAATTTATTAATTGAAGCAGCAAAAAAATATGCAGGCGATTTCGGTGCAGAAGAATTGTGGTTGTCGGCAGTTGAATACACTGATTACTATGAAAAGCGCGACTGGGAAATTATGCGCCGCACGCGCCTGGGGGGCAGGCAAGTCAATGTAATGAGGGTAGCTGTGAGTTCCAATTAAACGCTTGTGTGGCTGAATGATGTATATGCGACAGGCTTTGGAATGCGGTAAAGTGCGCGGCCCTGTTAGAGCTTCTTTAGCGCAGGTGATTCACTCATTACAATGTCAATTATTATGGAGAATATTAATGTCTTTTACGCAACATTTTACCTCGCAAACTTTCCGCACTATTAGGTTAAGTA
>JANYIO010000277.1 GCA_025362015.1 Gammaproteobacteria bacterium
AGTGGTTAGCTTAATGGCGCGATCGTCCGTAATAGGAATAATCGTCTGCACAGAACCTTTACCAAAACTGCGTGTGCCCATCACGACCGCGCGTTTATGGTCTTGCAGTGCCCCAGCAACAATTTCCGACGCAGAGGCAGAGCCGCTATTAATCAACACCACCAGTGGTAAACCATTGCTAATATCGCCTGTTGTTGCGCTGTAATTTATATTGCTATTTTCCATTCGCCCTTGGGTATAAACAATTAAACCTGAATCCAAAAATGCATCAGCGACTTCTACAGATGCTTGTAAAACACCACCCGGATTATTGCGTAAATCTAAAATTAAACCTTTGGTTTTTGGATGTTGTTTTAATGCGTCATGTAATTTTTCTGAAAAATCGTGCGCTGTATTGGTTTGAAATTGCGCGATACGAATATAGAGATATTCTTCGGCGATGAGTCGAACACTCACGCTTTGCACGTGAATTAAATCGCGTACAATGATGAACTCAACGGGGTCGTCAATGCCTTTGCGCATCACGCTGATTTTTAAGGTGGAATCTTTGGGGCCGCGCATCAAACGGCTGGCATCGCTCAGCGATTTACCTTTCATCGATTGATCGTCAATGCGCACAATAATATCGCCAGGTTTTATTCCCGCTTTTTGCGCGGGCGAACCATCGAGTGGTGTAATTACTTTAATGGCATTTTCATCCATACCCACTTCTAAACCGGCGCCGCCAAACTCACCGCTGGTTGTTGCTAAAAGTTCTGCATAAGCATCTTTGTCGAGATAAGCGGAGTGCGGATCTAATTCAGCGATCATGCCTTTGATCGCAAATTCAAGTAATTGCGAATCAGAAATTTCCTCAACGTAACCTGTACGCACTTGATCGTATGCTCGCGTAAAGGTACGCAATTCATCTAGCGGTAGAGGCCCTTCATCGGATGATGATTTTTTTTTATCAGTAGCTAATGTTGACGTGCTTACCAATGCGAGCAACATAAAAGAAATAATATTTTTCTTTTTATTCATTTATATCACCGATTTTTTAAGCGTGCGCCAACCATGCGGCTGGATCAATAGCTTTGCCTTGATAGCGGATTTCAAAATACAATTCAGCCTTGGTTTGATCATCATTGCCGCCGAGGTTAGCAATTAATTCACCAGCTTTAACTGCATCACCTGCTTTTTTTAGCAAGTGTTGATTGTGCGAGTAGAGACTTAAATATCCTTCGCCGTGATCTACAATCACCAACAAGCCCTGTCCGCGAAAATAATCTGCAAAAACAACGCGCCCATAATGAACGGCAATAACAGATTGCCCTGGCGCTGCCGAAATTAAAACGCCATTCCATTGCAATTGTCCTTCGATTTGGCTGCTGCCAAATCCATGCGCAATATGTCCTTGGGTTGGCCAAGGTAGGCGACCTTTGCGGTTGCTAAACTTTTCCCCAGGTTGAGCTAATGTTGCGTAATTGGGTGTCGCTTTTAATTTCTCTGCTTCGCGCGCAACACGCAGCAATAAAGCTTGTAATTGCCGACGGTCTTCGAGAAGATCTTGTAGCTCTTTATCTTTGCTGGAAAAAGTAACGTTGATTTTGGCGAGTGTTTCTTTGCGTTGTGATTGTACTAATTGCAAATTTGTTCGCTCAGCATCTAAGGCTTGCTTTATTTCATTTAGCTCGGCGGTCTTTTGCGCGATTTGCGGCTCTAAATCGTTCAGCTGTGTGATGGTGTTGAGATAATCTTTCATTTTTTCGGCGTGTGCCGCCATGAAATAACTGTTGTATTTCATCATCCTTGATACGCGTTCCGGTGATTCTTGATTTAAGAAAACTTTAAACTCAGGTTGTTGCCCAAGCTGATAAGCAGCGCGAATCTGCTCAGCGGCTTGGGCTTGTTGCTTTGCTCGGGCTTTCTCCAAATCACTGCGCTCTTTTTTTAAATTATCGAGCTTGGTATCTTCGCCGTTAATGTCTTGCTGAATTTCATCAACTTTTTTTTGTAAACTATTCATGTGCGATTGATTTTTTTCCAACTCTTGCTGCACATTGTTGCGAGAGTTTTCTACTTTTTTTAATTCCTTCTCAGGCAGAAAAATATCAATATAGTTATTATAAGATTTGCTCATCTTTCTTCCATCAATACCAGGTACGGTCATTAACTGACTGTCTACTCTTGCTTCCGGTATTACAAAAGTTTCCCCGTAAATATTATT
>JANYIO010000294.1 GCA_025362015.1 Gammaproteobacteria bacterium
CGTAACAACTTTAGGAATAGGTGCAATAGGATTAACAAAGTTGTTACGGTATCCGGTTATTATTCGCTTGAAGTTGTTATGTATAACGGCGATGGTCCTGGTAATTTAGATTTGAATTTTTCTGTGGATGGTCAACCAGTAGTGGATATTAGCACCGCGAATTTTAATCTTTATACTGATGCAACTACGGTGATTAATTCGGGAACTGCCGGTACTTTTGTGAGTAATGGTGATGGCGGTTTTTACCCATTAAATCTCAGTACTCATTACAGTTATTTTTCCTTAAATGTTTCTGCCGCACTTACGGATACTGACGGTTCTGAATCTTTAACCGTAAATGCTGCTGGTATTCCCGTAGGAACAACACTCACTGATGGTGCGCATATTTTTGTCGCGACGATCGGTTTAACATCTGCGGATGTAAGTGCCTGGAATTTATCTGAGTTAACAGTGATTCCTGCGACTGGGCAAACTGCTAGTTTTGATGTGACATTCACAGCAACTGCTACAGATGGTGCAAGTACAGCATCAAGTGTACAAACGGTGACGCTTAATCCTGCTGATAATGGTAGTGCACACAGTATTGGCACCGCAGGAAATGATAGTTTATTAGGGTCGGTACACGCTGACGCAATGTTTGGTTTAAACGGTAATGACACGCTTGACGGAAATGGTGGTGGTGATTTATTCGTTGGTGGCGCAGGCAATGACACTATGACGGGAGGTGTTGGAGCGGATACTTTTAAATGGAATTTCGGTGATCAAGGTACTGTGACAACACCAGCTCATGATGTGCTTACAAACTTTAATAGCACTCAGGGCGATTCAATTAATCTTTCCGACCTTTTGCAAAATGAAGCAGGTGCAGATCTTACACATTATTTACACTTTGAAGTATCTGGTGCGGATACCACTATTTCCATTAGTAGTTCAGGGATATTTAATGGCAGTAATTATGCTACCGCTACTGATCAAACGATTGTTTTAAGCAATTTAAACTTAACCGGTGGTGACGCCGCTATTATTGATCAGTTAAAAAACAACGGTAATCTAATTACGGACTAAAATAATAGAGGGAGTGGCAACAGCGCTCCCTCTATTATTGATTTGTATTCAAGAAAGTAGGTTTGATATGTATATAAAACGAAATGTACAAGGGCAACTTTTAGATGCTAGTGACATCGCTGTAGGTGACGTCAAGGAGTTTATTGCCGATGATGCTGCTGAACTACAAGAATTTTTAACCGCCTCCAAAAAACAACAGCAACTTACACTTGAGCGTTCTGATCAAGCGATGGCTCGTGTTTTAGAAGATGTAATTTATTTGTTAGTAGAACAAGGTGCCATTCGATTTACTGATTTACCTGACGCGGCACAAACTAAATTATTGTCACGTCGTGAGCTGCGCGGCCAGCGCCAAGGGATGGACTTGTTGGATGATGGTGATGATTTAGATATTTAAATCCAAAGGCAATTATTTTAATCCAAAGATAGTTATTTTAATTTCAATCCCATTTAAATCCACGGGCCTGTTAGTGCATCAACCCCCAACTTAATAATTTTTTCTTTTTCTGCTTCACAACTAACACCTTCCGCAATCATTATCATGCCCAGTGAGTGACCAATTTTACATAGCCCTTGTAAAAATGTTTGATTGCCGAGGTTGGTATGAATGTCGCGAATGAGCGCGCTATCTATTTTTAAATAATGAAAGCCACTATCTTGCAGTTCACGAATTTTAGTAAATTCTATACCTGCATGTTCCAAACCCACATAACAACCTGCATTGCGCAAAGCAATGGTAAAATTGCGCAACTCTGCCATGTGTCGTAATGCGCATGATTCCGGAAACTCTATCCATAAATTATAGGTTTTGGGTAATGAGGTGGATAAAAGTTTTAATGCTTGTTCACGAAAAACTGCATTACACAATGCTTCAGCAGAAATATTAATGGCAATGGGCGCGACCGCATCTTTTAATTTATTCAGAGCAGTTTTAATCACATCCAAATCAATGGCAGGCATCATGCCAAGTCGTGCCGCCCAAGGCATGAAATAGCCTGCGGGTTGCCATTTCTCATCAAGATATAAACGTACGGGTGCCTCGTGGTGAATTATTTCACCGAGTGCATTTTTTACGGGGAATTCTGCTAGTTGTAATTGGTTTTGCTGTAAAGCAGTAGTAATGGCCTCACGCCATTCATTGAGATTGCGATGTGCAAGTGGGTGATAGTTGTTGCTGAGTGTAATAAGTGCACGGTTACCCTTTAACTCTGCTTGAGCTAAGGCGCCATCAAGTTTATGTAAAAGTTCTTTGGGTTGTGCGCCGCTGGTGAAGGCACAAGCAGCTATGGGTAATTGCAACATCAATAAATTATAGCTTTGTAGTTGTGCATTTAATTGTTTGGCTAATTCAGCTCCTATTGCTTCAGCAGATGGATTCGTTGAAATCACCACCATAAAATCACTGCCATTTAAACGGCCGGCATAACTACCGGGATAGTACTCAAGAAATTGATGTAGTACACCCGCAATCTGGAGTAGGGCGTGATCAGTAGCAGCGCGACCTAATTGATTATTGAGTTCTGATAAATTTAATACGCGTGCTATAGCTATAACGCCACTGCTGCCACTGTCTTCGCGCTTTAAAAAGCTTTCGAGTAAATTTAAAAAATGACGGCGATTCGGTAACTCTGTCAACTCATCTAAATGTGATTCTCTACGTAAGATTTCTAATTGTTTGGTTTCTTTTTCCAGCATTATTTTTACGCTGTGAGAAAGTACATTCATAGCGCGAACCAGGCGTTGAAACTCTTTTGTTTTAGGTTCGTCGGAAGTAATAAAACGCCTTTCGCTAATGGCTTCAGCTTGTTTAATAACAATATCGAGTGGGCTGGAAATAAATTTTAAAAATACGGTTCCTAATGCGCCACTGATTAGCGCGGCAATAAAAAACCATTCAAATAATTGTGTGGTGCTACTCCACAATGCTTGCCATGCATAGCGCGACTGACTTTTTACCGTTAATGTGCCGAACTGATGCCAGCCATCTTGAACCTGGGCGATACCTGGCGCCGCATCAAAATTTACGAGCTGAGTAAACCATTGTGGTGTGTCTTGTGGGTCCGGAGTATTTTTTGCGCCATCATAATGGCGTGCAAGCAATGTTTTATTTTGCGGGTCAGTCAAAATAATATATTCGTAATGGCCGGTATCAAATTGGGCGCTGATCAGTAATTCAAGGGTGACAGTGTCTTTTTCCATTTGCGAGAGTGAGAGTGCAAGCGAGTTAGCATTGTCTAAATTTTTAAGGTGGAGTTGTTCTTCTAAATAATGTTTAGCGGAGAGAATGCTAATAGCAAAACTTCCACCCATCGCCAGCAATAACATGACGATAATGCCAATCCACAATTGTTTAATTAAAGACATACACACACCACCTGTTTTAAAAACCTGCTTTTATTAAAAACCTTCTTGCTTCATTCGCATCAGCACATCGCGCCAACGCGATAAACGTGCTGTTGGGTCTATCTGTGGTTGCGCCTGGCCGCCCACCCACAATCCATCACTATTAAAACTGAACACCGGGTGTAAATCCGTGCGTTTATCGGCCGTTTCAATATTTGTTATCAAGCTATCTAAAATCACTGGAATTGCATTCGGTTGTGGATAATACCCCAGCACCATATGGGCTTGAAAAACATGACTTGAGGGCCCACCAATTTGGGCCTTAACATAAATTAAACGTAAGCGTGCAGTGGGTATGCCGAGTTTTAACAGCGACATATATTTAGCGATAGTGTAATCCTCGCAATCACCTGCGCCGCTGCCTAATGTT
The DNA here is from genome assembly GCA_025362015.1 of Gammaproteobacteria bacterium. Lineage (GTDB taxonomy): Bacteria > Pseudomonadota > Gammaproteobacteria > Pseudomonadales > Cellvibrionaceae > Cellvibrio. The sequence continues at coordinate 3,839 of JANYIO010000294.1, forward strand.
TCTAACGGGGTTGCCCAGTAATCATTTTTTTTCCAGTGCACACTGTCTTCTTCAAAACGAATATACACATTAAAAAAATCATTAACCCGTTTTACCTGGTCAATTTCAGCTTGAAGTTGATTGTCATCCAGTAATTTACGCCAGGCATGTAATTTTTGAACGCCCCCAATTCCGTAATGCGCTTGCATTATGTGTTCCATAACATCGTTATTGATAGTTGCTGAGGCAAAAAGGACGGTAAATGTCAGACTGGCGAGCAGAAGCCACCATTGTAGAGTGCGGGGATACAATATATTGCGCTTCAATGGTGGCTTCCGCCATTAACGCAAAAATGATAAATGCCGGGATGCATGGAATGAATTATGGTCGACTAGGGAAATGATGTTTCTAGTATAGATGGCTATCCAAAATATGAAGCGGAATTTTTTGCGGAATTAACACAGGTTATTACATCTTCCATAACTGCTGCATTTCTATAAACGTAAATGATGCTGTCCATGCGATAAGTACCAATCCTGTCAAGGCTTCTAATCCACTCAGAAAGCGTAAATTACCCATGGGCTGGATATCCATGTTCTCTTAATCTGCTTGTAATAATCAGCGGGTGGGCAAGAAGTTTTTCAAATATCCCAATTAATTAATTCTATTTTATTTTGCGTTGCAGTAATTGCCCATGCCTGGTCATGCCAATCACCCAATACAATTCTTTCAGCGGGTTCCCCTGTAATGATTAATGCATGGCGGGCAGGGCGATGGGTGTGGCCGTGAATTAAGCGGGCTACGCCAGCTTCGCGCATTACTCGAACAACTTCATCTGGCGCGACATCTAAAATATCTTCTGCTTTTAAACTATTCATTGCCTGACTTTTTTCGCGCAGTTGTGCGGCGAGTGCGCGGCGAGCGGCGAGCGGTTGTGCGAGTATTTGTTGTTGCCATTGTGGCGAACGAACTTGTTGACGAAAGTTGATGTAGTCTTGATCGTCGGTGCAAAGATTATCGCCATGCAGTAGGAGCGTGGGGCAGCCGTATAAATTAATGACAGTCCCTTCGGCAATTAAGTGCGCGCCAGAATCCGTTGCAAATTTTTCTCCGAGTAAAAAATCGCGATTGCCGTGCATCAAAAATATCCGTGTGCCGTGCTGACTCAGTTGTTTTAATTTGCTTGCAACTTGTGTATTTAAGGGCGCGTCATCGTCATCGCCAATCCACGCATCAAAAAAATCACCCAGAATATAGAGCGCTTCCAGGTCATGGGTTTGTGCGTGCAAAAAATGAAAAAACGCCCGCGTAATCTGCGGGCGTGATTCGTGTAAGTGCAAATCGGATATAAACAATGTGTACATATTGATTGGGCAACTTTTATTCAGTAATGGTCACTTTTATTAAGCAATAGTAACGTTTTGAATAATAACTGCTTCTTTCGGTACGTCCTGATGATGGCCTTTGCTGCCAGTTTTTACAGTTTTTATTTTATTGACGATATCCATACCTTCGGCCACTTTACCAAACACACAATAACCCCAGCCTTGAGATGTTTTAGCGGTGTGATTTAAAAAGCTATTATCTTTGACATTGATAAAAAATTGCCCGGTGGCGCTGTGTGGGTCACCAGTGCGCGCCATAGCGAGCGTGCCCTCTACATTTTTTAAGCCATTGTCCGCTTCGTTTTGGATTTGGTCGCGAGTTTTTTTCTGCTCCATATCTTCAGTCATGCCGCCACCCTGAACCATAAAGCCATCAATCACACGGTGAAAAATAGTACCGTTATAAAATCCTTCTTCTGCGTATTGTTTAAAGTTGGCGGCGGTGTTAGGCGCTTTATCGAAATCCAGCTCGATAACAATGTCGCCGTAATTAGTATGTAGAGTAATCATGGTAAAGCTCCGTTGGTCAAAAAGCAGGTATGATACGCGCTCACCGAGGGTGAAGGAACTTTCTATCTATTAATTTTTTTTATAGCGAGTGGTTTATGCAACGCGGCAAATTTCTCACTGTTGAAGGCACTGAGGGGGTGGGTAAAAGTACTAACCTTATTTATATACGTGATTGGCTTAATCTGCGTGGTATTGAGGTTGTGGTAAGTCGTGAGCCGGGTGGTACGCCTTTGGCGGAAGAAATTCGCGGATTGTTGTTAGCTAAACGCAATGAATCAGTCGATGAAACCGCTGAACTTTTATTGATATTTGCCGCGCGCGCGCAACATTTGCAACAGGTTATTCAACCTGCATTGGCGCGTGGTGCATGGGTGTTATGTGATCGTTTTACCGATGCGACTTATGCTTATCAAGGCGGTGGCAGAGGTTTGAACGCTGTGACTATCGCGCAACTCGAGACTTTGGTGCAAGGTGACTTGCGCCCGGATTTAACCTTCATTTTGGATATTGATGTTGAGCTAGGTTTGAATCGAGCTCGCGAGCGTGGGGAGCTGGATCGTTTTGAAAGTGAAACTATTACTTTTTTTGAGCGCGTACGCAGTGCTTATCGTGCAAGGGCAGCTGCGGCTCCGGCACAGTATGCCGTGATCAACGCAGGGCAAACCCTGGTTAAGGTACAGGCAGATTTAGACAAGGTTTTAGGAGATTTTTGGTCAATCGTTTAGTTGTTCTGGCACTTTATATGGCACCAATTTGATTAATGAGAGATATGCAACTAGAGTAAAGATAGGTAGTTATTAGCAGTTATTACTTGGCGGATGCTAGTGGATGTATATAGCGGCTTGATGGTTAACTCACTCAACTAAACTCTTTACCACAAATTTTTTTGCAATAAATCCATTAACAGGTGGCCATATGAATATCAAGAAAACATCAGGTTTTACTCTTATCGAACTTATTGCTGTAATCGTGATTTTAGGTATTTTGGCTGCGACAGCAATTCCCAAGTTTGTCGATTTAACCAGCGATGCTCGCAAGGCAAAATTGAATGGTGCGGTCGCTTCAATTATGTCTACCTCTTCCATGATTCATGCCAAATTTCTCGTAACAGATCCGGTGGCTGCAACGGTAACTATTGAAACTGGTGTCGTTGTTACTTACGCGTTTGGTTATTCCAATGCTGCTTCAATGGCTGCTGCGGCAGGATTATCTGCTACTGAGTATACGCTGACATCTACAGCGACTACGCTCACAGTGAGCCCCTCTGGTGCGACAACGCCGGCTAGTTGTGCAGTTGTATATACGGAACCAACGGCAGCGGGTACTGCACCGACTATTACGCTGACTTCAACAGGCTGTTAAATAATTGTTGGTTAGAACATTGTTGGTCGGAACATTGTTATTCGGAACCTTGTTGATAGGAACATAGTCATTTAAATAGCCCAATAAAAAAGCACAAGATTTTGCAATCTTGTGCTTTTTTATTGGGCTATTGATCGTGTGTTATTTGCTTTTAAAACTCCGCTGCACACTCCACCTCGATATTCACATGAGTGATGGGATGGGTAAACCGAATATCCTGTGCATGAAGCATTAAGCGTGTTGCTTGTGCTTGAATCGCAGCCGGGGCATAAAGTTGATCGCCAACCATAGGATGGCCGAGGCTAAGCATGTGCACACGCAGTTGATGTGTCCGGCCGCTAACCGGCTCGAGTAAAACACGGGTGCTATCGCTTGCCGGATCACGTTGCAAAACCGTGTAACGAGTGTGCGCAGGTTTACCACTTTCAAAACACACTTTTTGTAAGGGTCGATTCGGCCAATCACAAATAAGCGGTAGCTTAACCTCACCCTCATCCAGTTCAACCACGCCTGCCACCACAGCTACATAGTGTTTATGTATTCCG
>JANYIO010000305.1 GCA_025362015.1 Gammaproteobacteria bacterium
AGTAACGATAAAACAACATCTTCCACAATACTTATTCTTGATAATCTGGAATTACTAAACAGCATAACCGAAGAAAAAAGTGAAGCGACAACATCAGGACTAACCTATAACGGCGGCAGTATTTATAGCGGTGCCGTAGTGAATAATAAACCCGATGGTGCTGGCAAAATAACTCGACCTAATGGTAGTTATTATGAGGGCAACTTTACGAATGGTATGATGCAAGGTCACGGAAAAATAGTGACTTATAATGGTTTTGTTTATGAGGGTAATTTTCAGAATGGTATAGCGCGTGGCAACGCTAAAATTACCTTCCCGGAGAACTTCGACATTAGATCCTACGAAGGCGAAAATGAATACACATTCCCTCATGGCAAAGGGTTGCTGACGAGTAAAGATGGCCAATATGAAGGTGAATTTTGGTACTCATTGCCGCAGGGACAGGGAACTTTTACAACGCGTGAGAGTAAAACTAAACTGCAAGGAAAATGGATTGAAGGGCGCTATGAATGGCCAGGATCAGATGGCATTCAATTTGTAGGTTCCATCAATGCAGCAGGCCAACGCAATGGTAGGGGTGTTTGTAAAAATCTGGCTACAAAAAATATAGAATGGTGCAATTTTAAAGATGGCGTTCAGCAAAAAGAGGACGCTGAATCCAAAAATAATAAATAGTTAATCCTTAGAATTTTTACTCTGCCATCTTGATTAAAATAAAAAATCTGAGCAGCAAAAGCTACTCAGATTTTTTCTTTTTTTCTATTGCTGTATCTGCGCCAACTTCGCTTTAGCGCGCTCACCGCTCTCGCCACCGCCTTCAATCACTTGCTGATAATAAGCAGCGGCAGCACTGCGGTTACCTTTAGCGAGGGCAATATCGCCTAGTTGTTCGCTGGCCATTTGGGTGGGCAGCAGGCGTTGGCTGGCAATTAAATCGTGTTCGGCCAAGTTGCTGTTACCTAATTCTTTGTAAGCCATACCGCGATAAATATAGGGGCTAAAATACGCAGGGTTGGCTTGTATTGCTTTATCAAGAGCGGGGATTGATTCTTGGTTTTTATCTTGTTGCAATAACAGCTTGCCTTTCATTTCCCAAAATAAATTTTCTTTTGGTTGTTGAGCGATCGCGCTGTCTACCAAGCTCATGGCTTTGTCATATTGTTTATCTTTAGCAGCTTTCATAGAGTCTTCGTAATTTTTATAGGCCGCTTTATCTTCTTTAATTTGCGCTATGGCGTGCTCAAATGCTGCTTTATTTCGTGCGCCACCTTTGGGGTATTGCGTTAATTCGGCGCGGTTGGCGGCTACCCGATCGCGAGATGGTGGGTGGCTTGCAAAGAGGCCCTGCAGCCAGCCGGGATCTTGCTTTTCAAACATACGTACGAATAGCTCTTGCAATTCAACGGCGGCTTGAGGATCGTAACCGGCTTTAACCATGTATTTGATGCCGTATTTGTCGGAGATGGATTCGTGATCGCGTGAATATTTAGAGTTCCAAGCATTTGCGCCTACACCCAATGCGCCCACTGAAAGTACGGCGTATTCAGGCTTTTTAGTCGAGATAGCGACGCCTGCAAGAACTACCCCTGCGCCCACTAAGACCTGTTGGGCTTTTGCGCTGGCGCCATGGCGTGCGGCGGCATGAACAATTTCGTGGCCGAGGACAGCAGCCAATTGGGCTTCGTCTTCTAATTGCACTAGTAGCCCACGGTTAATAGCGAGTTTGCCACCGGGCATAGCCCATGCATTTGGCGTGTCGTTATTTAGTACGACAAATTCGTAGGGCAGATCAGGTGCATCGCTTACAGCCGCTAACTTTTTACCCACTTTATTTACATAGGCGGTTAGGCCTTGGTCAACCACGTATTGGCCACCTTGGGATTGTTGGCTAGGCAGGTAGTTTTGTGTGCCGGTGGCGATATCTTGCGCGGGTGAGTCAAACATCATTTCCCGTTTGCCCGTTACGGGGTTTACGGCACAGCCTGCTAGGCTGAGCATCATTACGGCGCTAAGCGCTGCCAGTGTATTGGCCAATAAACAAAATAGATGTTTCATACTTCCTCCAAATTTCAATGTTTAAGTCGGCTATAATGCCACAAGTTTTTTTAAATTGAGATGTAGCAATGAAAGCACTGCAAGTGATAGAACTTTTTGCTGGTTTAGGCGCAAAAGGCCAGCCGATTGTAGAGAAGTTACAAGTTCGTGAATTAGATAATGGTCAGCTACAACTGGTGCAATCGCCCGCGTTTGTTAAGGGCCTTGCGAGTGGTGATGTAATAAAATGTGATTCACCTAATCAAGAATTTGAAATTGTACAGCACAGTGGCAATTTAAGCGTGCGTGTATTTAGCCGTGACGATATTGCGTCGCTGCTTGACGCACTCACTCCCGAAATAGAAAAATTAGGTGGTGAGCTTGATGTAGAAACGCCACGCATGTTGGTTTATTCGATTCATGTTAGCTGCGGTTTTAACACCATCGAAGCAATTTTAAATCAACACGTTGGCGACAATGGAAACAGCAGCTGGATGTACGGCAATGTATATGATCCCACCGATGGCCAAACCTTGTTAAATTGGTGGCAGGATATTTTAAAACCAGAATAATTTTTTAGTATTACTCCCAGGCTACAATTGCGAAATAAATATTTTATGCTATTACTCATCTCTCCTGCCAAAACACTCGACTTTACAACACCATCACCCACCGCAGAATTTTCGCAACCAGATTTTTTAAAGCAATCGCGTCAACTCGTTAAGGAGTTGCGTGGTTTGTCGTCAGCGGATGTTTCAGAATTAGTGAATGTTAGCGAGAAACTCGGCGTGTTAAATTTTCAACGCTTTGTCGATTGGCATACTCCGTTTACGGAAAAAAATGCTAAACAAGCGTTGTTTGCTTTTCAGGGTGATGTTTATACTGGCATGGCGGCCGAGCAATTTTCGCTGGATGATATCCAATTTGCACAACAACATTTACGCATTTTATCAGGCCTTTACGGTGTGTTGCGGCCCCTGGACTTAATCCAGCCCTATAGGTTGGAAATGGGCACTAGCTTTGCAAATTCGCGCGGGAAAAATGTGTATGAATTTTGGGGTGATGCCATTACACAAAAGCTTAATAAACAGTTGATGACATCTAAATCGACAGTGGTTATTAACCTTGCGTCCAACGAATATTTCAGCGCAGTGAAAACTAAATTATTAAATGCAGATATTGTAACGCCGGTATTTAAAGATAAAAAAAATAGTCAATATAAAATTATTAGTTTTTTTGCTAAAAAGGCGCGTGGAATGATGAGTGCTTATATTATTAAAAATAAAATTACTCATCCAGACCAACTCAAGCAGTTTAATTTAGGTGGATATAGTTTTAATCAATCACAGTCAAGCGAACATGTTTTTATTTTTACACGAGAAGAGTCGGTCACATAAGTTAATTGGTAACAATGAGTGTACAAAAATTAACAGACTTTCAATATATACTTGATTTCATCTTCATATTCTCAAAATATCAACTAAGCTTGGTTTATCGTAAAAATCAGTCTTAGAATTAGGTTGCATTCACTGACTCAGAAACTTACAGTTTGCGGACTGTATATTTTATCGATGTACTTCACAATAATGCAGTGGTAATTCCAAGCAATACTACCCCTGCAATAATAAAAGGAAGGCTATGACGGTAAGCAATCATTTTATTTTGCATGCGATAGAGAGTATGGCTAGCGTAGCACCCGTGTCTTATCGCCGTATTTTTAATGGTTACGGAATTTACCACCACGGCGTACAGTTTGCGATTATCATCAACGACCACCTTTACTTTCGCGCGGACAATTTTTCGCGCGATTTATATCTCGCTAAAAAAATGGCAGCCTTTCAGCCCAGCGCCACGGCCGCCCTGGAGCCTAGTTTTTTTCAGTTGCCTGACGATGTACTGAATAATCCTCCCGAATTGATCCATTGGATGCGGATCGCAGTAGAAGCCGCACAAAACGCCTATTCTGTAGATGACGATGAGTCATTAACGAATACGCCAGTTCGCCATTTACACAGCCGCTAAACTAGCTTAAAAGCCTTTTCGCCAATATTACAATCCTAAGCTAATCTTTAAGCCAGGCTTTTAGGAATAATGTGCATGGCTCTCAAAATATTGATAGTAGATGATGCTAGTTTCATCCGCGACTTAGTTAAAAAGCAGTTGCGAGACCATATTTCCGGGGTCGAGGTATTTGAAGCGACGGATGGCATTCGAGCAATAGTTGTACTCAAACACAACCCAATAGATATTATTCTGTCTGATTGGGAAATGCCCATGATGACGGGGGAAGAGCTTTTAAAACATGTTCGAGCTTTGCCAGAAGGTGCAAAAACGCCATTTGTGATGATAAGTAGCCGAGGGGATCGTGACCACGTTATTAAGGCAGCCCAAGCTGGGGTATCAGATTATTTAACCAAACCATTTACGGCAGAGGAGCTGCTGGGCAAAGTTAATAAACAATTAAAAATTATCGGCAAATTGCCTTCCTATCAAACCCGTCAGGCAAACACTCAAGGCATTAGCGGCTCATCAGTAGACGTACTTACCGGTGGTAATAGACCGAAACCCGCGGCTTCACCGTCAGCTTCTGCCGCACTACTCATGGGTGGTGCACCCGTTGCGAAATCTGCAAAGCCGCCCACAACGGGTAAAACGGCTAAAGCCAAAGCGCAATTGCGTTTTGCCGATAATCTAACCTTTTCCTGTGTGGTGCGTGAAATGTCACTGCAAGTAATGAGCTGTGTGATGCAGCGCGGCGAAAATTTACCGCGCGTATTTGATCCGACCGTGGTGGATATTGATATGGGCGAAGAGCAGGGTCTTGCACGTGTAAACGGTTACGTACACAGTATTATGGCTGGTGAGAGTAGGCCAGAATCCAATATTGTTAAAATTGTCATTCGTTTTGTCGATAATGACGTCGACAAATTTGAAGTTTTGTCAAAATTTATTGATCAGATGCAATGACAATAAATAGTTATAATTTAGTAGTTTGTATTAATTTACTTTGTCGGTAATGGTTAAATTTTTCTGCTAGCCAGAAAATTACTATACTAAAATACCAACATAAAATTGATGACCAAAGTTGATGCGATAAATAATGTTGGCCACGAAGAACTTGGGTTAAACCTAAAAAATTCCCATAGACTAAGGCTACTAGCAAACTAGTCCACGCTGCCCGACGCATACCCAGTAAATAAAAACCAAAAAAACAAGCTTCAAAAATAAAGCCAGTAATTGAGTGGCCGCCAGGCCAGCATTGCCCTCCATGTGACGCAAAGGTGGGGAAAGGTTCAGTAATAGTGTCAAGCGGAACGACTTCACTGCCGCCGTAGACCTGAATGGTAATGGGGCAATAGACATTAGACGCACGCTTTAAATGACCAATCATTTCCATCGAAAAAACAATGGCAATAACAGTCAGCCAAAGTACAGCCCTTGTAACTTTGGGTAGGCTGGCTAACCAAAGGCGTGATTTACACACAACATTCAATTGAGTAAAGCGCGAGAAGATTTTTTGCCAGCGCGCGTTGGAAATTTTTTCTAACCAGGTGGCAAAGGGTATTAAGGCAATTGCTAATGTCAGCATGGCTACAAATAGCGGGCCAGAAATAGCTCTCTTGGGGAAAAAGTGAAACCAAAATTCATAACTATCAGAATTTGCATAGGGGAAACCGCCAGGTTGATGCGATAAAAAATAAGCTAATTGTTTATCAATATCGAACTTTACAAACAACGCAATAATTCCAGCAAAAACAACAAACGGAATAATGATAAGTCGTGCCCAGCGAAAAGGAATTGGTTGCAAGGATTGATACATGTTATGCGGACCGTATTTTTTGGTGATTGTTAAAAATATTGAAAGCAAGAAAAATTATATTTGCTAGAGGTTAGTCGCTTCTATCTCTTCGCTGAGCAATAGCCAGCTTTCTTCGGCTTCATCCAGCGCTTGTTGTACTTTTGCTTGCTCTAGTAATAATTTTTGCAAATTTGCTTTGTTCTTATCGTCGTAAATGCTGCTATCGCCTAATTGATTTTCAATATTACTCATTTGCTTTTGCAGTTTTTCCATTTGCGCTTCAATATTTTTTAATTTGTTGGTGAGCGGTTTTAATTGTTGCCGTTGCGCTGCTGACTGTTGGCGCTGAACTTTTTTATCGACTTTGCTATCGCTGTCGGAAGCGCTGAGTTCTTCGGCAGTTATTTGTGTTTGGCGCTGTTGCAGCAACCATTTGTAATAGTCATCCAGATCACCATCAAATTCATTCACATTACCATCGGCAACCAATAAAAATTCGTCGACTGTATTGCGTAATAAATGACGGTCGTGGGATACGATAATCACTGCGCCTTCGAAATCTTGTAACGCCATGGTAAGTGCGTGACGCATTTCCAAATCTAAATGGTTGGTAGGTTCATCCAGTAATAATACGTTAGGTTTTTCCCATGCAATTAGCGCTAATGCCAACCGCGCTTTTTCGCCACCGGAAAAATGGGTGATGGGTTCAAATGCACGAGTGCCATGAAAATCAAAACTGCCGAGGAAATCGCGAATTTCTTGCTCGCGTGCCAAGGGAGCAATACGTTGAATATGCAGTGCTGCCGAGGCGTTAATGTCGAGCGCTTCTAATTGATGTTGCGCAAAATATCCCAATTTAAAATGTTCGCCGTTAGTGCGTTCACCTTTTAGCAGTGGCAACAAACCTGCTAGAGTTTTTACCAGACTGGATTTTCCCGCACCATTGGGGCCGAGTAAGCCAATACGAGTTTCAGCGCGAATGCTGAGTTCAACTTTTTGTAAAATACATCTTTCGCCGCTGCCATCTTTTTCGCGATAGCCAATGTCGGCACGGGCAATATGCACTAATGGCACAGACATTTTGTCGGAACATTTAAACGTAAAGCTGAACGGTGAATCAATGTGCGCTGGCGCAATTTTTTCCATGCGCTCCAATTCTTTGATGCGACTTTGCGCTTGTCGCGCTTTGGTAGCAGAAGCACGAAAGCGACGAATGTAACTTTCAACGTGCGCAATACGCTCTTGTTGCTTTTCAAAAGTTGATTGTTGTTGCGCAAGTTTTTCCGCGCGTTGCCGTTCAAACGCAGAATAGTTACCGCTGTAATTATCGAGTTTTTGTTTTTCAATATTTACAATACGATCAACGATATTGTCGAGAAAATCGCGGTCGTGCGAAATAATAATCAGCGTACCCGCGTAGCGCTTAAGCCATTCTTCTAACCATAAAGTAGCGTCTAAATCCAAATGGTTAGTGGGTTCATCGAGAAGCAATAAATCGGATGGACACATCAGTGCTTGGGCAAGATTTAAACGAATACGCCAACCGCCGGAAAAATCGGTGACGGGGCGCGCATCATCGCCTGTTGCAAAACCTAAACCGTTTAAAAGTTGTTGGGCACGTGAAGGCGCCGCATAAGCAAAAATATTTTCCATTTCACCATAGAGGTGTGCGAGCTTGTCGCCATTACTACCGGCGGCAACAATTTCCTGTTCAAGGCGGCGCAACTCGCTGTCGCCATCCAGCACATAATCCAGCGCGCTGCGGCTGGTATGCCCAACCTCTTGCGCCATGTGTGCGGTGCGCCATTGCTTGGGAATATCCACGGTGCCGGTATCGCTCGGCAGTTTGCCAAGTAACATGTTGAACAGCGTGGATTTTCCACTACCATTGGCGCCAATCAGGCCGATTTTTTGGCCCGGATAAATAGTTAAGTCGGCGGAGTCCAATAAAAATTTGGCGCCGCGTTGCAGTGAGATATTTTGTAATTGAATCATGGCGCGCATTCTAGCAGACTTGCGTCAACCTTCAGCTAGCGGATTGAATGTTCATGCTCTCTACCGAAAATCATTTTTGGGCATTTTCGTTAACGGCCTATGCCAAGCCACACGTTGCTGATTGTTGCCTGCAATTGCAGGATCATTATGATGCTGATGTCAATCTACTGCTCTGGTCGATCTGGTTAGAGCAACAGCAGATTCGATTAACCGACGCTAGGTTAGCCATGGCGCTTGAACTAATACAGCGCTGGAATACAGATTATGTGCAAGCTCTTCGCAACCTAAGGCGCGCTATGAAACGTGAGTTTGCCCAAGATCTGGAGAGGGTCGCAGTGGTGCGCGATAATATTAAGCAGGCGGAGCTGGCAGCTGAGAAGCAAGAACAGCAATGGTTGGAAAGTCTGGCTCAAGGCTGGAATGTGGAAGCTATTGAAATTCTGGCGGGAGAAAATTTGCAGGTCTATTTGGATTATTTGAAAATTCCGCTAGCCATTATCGAGCAAGTAGAAACGAATATATGGTAAAGCTGCGAGCTGACAGACCCATGAAAATGGGTACTGTCAGTAAGGTGTTGTCAGTAAATAGACACGTTAGATAGCAGAATCGGTATCGGGCAGCTCAATGTTATTTGTTGTTGCAGGTTCAGCAGTGGTAGCGGTTTCAATAGCACTACTTTTTTCGGGAACATTGAGATTGGTTGGTGCGGTTGTTGTTTCATCGACAAGGTTTTTAACCGGTGCGGTTATTGGTGTCACTGTCGCAATGGGCGCAGCAGTTTTAGTTTTTGGCGCCGCCTTCTTTTTTGCGAGCTTGACGGGGCCAGCTACTGGCGCTATTGTCGGCGATTCTGCGGCAAAAGCCGTGGTTTTTTCGCGAGCCTTTGTTTTTTTGTCAGCTTTTTTGCTGTGTTTAGCGAGTTTCTTTTCTTCTTTGGTTTTTTTGCCCTTGCTGGCTTTGGCAAGAGTTTTAGCCACTTTTTTGCTAAATTTTTCTGCTGCTTTATTTTTGGCGACTAACATTGCTACTGTTTGCTGGGCAATGGTTACGGCCTTGTTATGGGTTGCGCAGGCTTCCTTAGCCGCGAGCAAACGTGCTTTTCCAGCAACAGTGGTCGCGCCACTAGCAATTAATTTAACCAGTATAGCTTGTGCCGCTGCTGCAGCTTTTTCAGCAGCAATTTGTGTTTTTTCTGCAGTTATTAATTCTTGCGCGCGCGCTTTCTCTATTTCGGCGCCAATTTTTGCAATTTGTTTTTCAAGGTCCGCAATACTCAGTGAAGTGTTTCTAATGGTAGCCATAATAAAGTCCTATAAAGTGTAAAAATTATTCGCCGTGCAATATGTCCTATTAATTATAAAACTGCCATTGCAAAAAATCCCTATAACCTACCCACCTATAAACAACAGGCCACCTATAAATAACAGGAAGCAAAAAATATCATATTTGGGGTTTAGAGAAAACCATTTCCATTGGATAATTTCGCAGTCATTAAGGCGATAAAGAAAACTATTTTTTTTGTTTCAGCCCTATTTATAAGACAAAATACCGCACAACATCTGATATTTGGGTTACCATTAGCGCCCGTTAGGGTTGTCACACGGGTGGTTTAGCCACTGGTTACCCATTACAAAACGTGGCGCTACTTAAGCCAAATATTCCTTCAAAAAATCCATACGACTAAGGTGCAACATGATTAACAAACATCTAATAATTGCCGGTTTAGTAGCTTCTGCTGTGCTGGTTACAGGCTGTAAAGAAGATGCTAAAAAACAAGACGACAGCACAAAAATTGCAACAACCGAACAAAAAGTGAGCTATTTAATTGGCCAAAATATGGCAAAAAGCCTGCAACAAAATGGTGTTGTATTAGAGACTGAATCATTTTTGTTGGCCGTTAACGATGTTAAAAGCGGTACGCCTACACGTATTTCTGAAGAAGATGGTCAGAAAGTGATGCAAGAAATGCAACAAAAAGTGATGGCTAAAAAAGAAGAAGAAAATAAAAAATTGAGTGAAACTAATCTTGCCGAAGGCAAAAAGTTTCTCGATGAAAATAAAACCAAGCCCGGCGTTCAAGTGACTGCAAGTGGCTTACAGTACAAAGTAATTACTGAAGGTACTGGCGTTAAACCAAAAACAACTGACACTGTTAGCGTTCACTATGTTGGTAAATTAGTAAATGGAACTGAATTTGATAGCTCACGTAAACACGGTGATCAACCAGTTACTTTTGAAGTAGGTGGTGTAATTCCAGGTTGGACTGAAGCTCTGCAATTGATGCCACAAGGTTCTAAGTGGGAATTGTATATCCCTTCTGAATTAGCATACGGCCCAGCAGGTACTGGCCCAATTCCAGCAGCTGCAACGCTGATTTTTGAAGTAGAGTTGTTGGAAGTGAAAGCTGCTTCAGCCGCAGCAAAAGTAGCACCAGCTGCGCCAGCTACTGCAAAACCAGCTAAAAAGTAAGTTGTTGTAAAATATGAGTCAAAAAAAATCCCGCAATGCGGGATTTTTTTTGACTTGTTTAAAAATAAATAATGGTTTGGTCTAACTGCAAACACTGTGCGATTAGCTAACCAAATCTTTGTGCGATGTATGCAATACAGAGATCATACGATCTTCAGCGCTGAAACGAACCTCCAGGGTTTGACCTAACTCGGATAAGTCAGTATCCAGGCTATTTAAATCGTCAGTCTCGAGATATTTATCGTTAAAGTCGAGTATTTGTTCGGTCGTGTTATCAATAGCTGTGAATAGATTGCCAGCTTCTTGCAGGGCTTCATCGTCATCAAATTCACGCCCTTCTTTCATTAATTGATCGTAAATCTCAAAGTGTCCAGCGGAAACATAATCCACCAAAATTTGGCAGAGTTTACGCAATTTTTCGCCGCGTAAATCATTGTTACTTGCACTTTGATCAAGACCACTCAGTGCGCAATATTGCACAAGCATATCCTGGCGTTCCTGGAGCCAGCGGTCGATGATTTCACTCACCCCTCCCCAGCGTTCTTTGGCGTTTTGACAATTTTCTAACATACTTATTATTCCTGATGACTACTGGCTATCTGGTTTGGGGTGTAAGTCCGTTGTGAAATGGCAAGTTGCCACAATAGGCTATCTTAGTGAGAGCGGCAATAGTTAATTAACTAGAGCATCATGCTTGCGGACTACTTGGTAAATATTAATAAGTCCTAAGCCAATAAAAGCAATCAATGTCCATTTGGGAATACTCAGGCCGAAAATAATGTGCGGTTGCGCACAAGTGCCATCGCCTTGCAGCAGCATCGTGAATGCTTCCATAAAGGGAAATACTTCAAACATATAGGCGAGCCCAGGTCCGCAGGCAGGAACTTGATCCGTCGGTAAACTCTGGAGCCAAATGTGATGCTGCGCGAAATACGCACCACCGAGTGCGGCAAGAACACCGGCGACAGCATAGGCGCGGTGGCCTTTGATATTTGGGTTATGAATAAATGCAGCGAGCGCTAAAACCCCTATTAAATCAATAAATGCGCGCTGAGTAATACACAGCGGACAGGGAATTAAGCGCATCACATGTTCCAGATAAACGCCTACGAGTATCAATAACACGCAACCGATAAAGATGATGAAATTGGTTTTGCGAATAGAGGGAATTATTGTTGTGCTATTGGAAAGATTCATGGTTCTACCTTAGGCAAATATAAACGCCTATAGTAAGCAAAAAACCCGCGGAAGTACCAGACGTTTTCGACAAATCGTCTATGCTGTTAATAAGCGTTGTCGTGGTGGCAATGAATATTTCATGGGTGTGGAAAGGTTATGAAAATTGGCTTTGTTCGTAGCATCAAAACAGGAATTATTGCATTGGGTTTGGCCTTTGTCGCGCCTTTAGCCTGCGCGAATAGCGGTGGCGGTGAAACCTTTGCGGAAGGGGTCAATTATCTGCCTATCAAGCCTTCATTGATTGTTAATTACGGCGGGGTAGGGAAGATTAAATATATTAAAGCCGAGATTTCTATGCGCGTTGAAGATAATCATTCAGCGGTAGAAGTGGCGCATCACATGCCTCTTATTCGAGATACTCTGATTATGTTACTCAGCAGTATGACGGATGAGCAAATTAGCAGTAGCGAAGGCAAAGAGCTTATGCGGCAGCAGGCGTTGGCAAAGGTTAACGAGGCGCTTGAGGCACAAATTAACGCTGGCCATACGGCAGCAGGAGACAAAAACTCAGCGCCAACGAAAGATGATCACGCAAAAAATGAGCATAGCAAAGTAACAAATGCTCACGCCAAACCCGAGCCGGTTTCAGACTTGTTTTTTGACAATTTAGTGGTGCAAAAATAATTTATTCGCAAGTGAGGGTTTAATTTATCCGCAGCTACAACCGCGGTATTGCGCGTAATAATTTGCAAGATATTCATCGAATGCAATTTGCGGCGAATCGTCTAATTGATATTGCTCTGTTAACGATATTTCTGCTTGTTGATGGAGCTGCGCTGCTTTTTCAGCATTTAATGGATGCTCAGCAAAATAAGCACGGTGTTGTTCGGCAAGCGATAGGGTATGTTCAAAAAAACTTTTTTGTTGTGTTTGCAGGTCCAATAATACTTGTGCCGAGGGTGTTAATGTCGGGTTAATCAGTTTTGCATATTGCTGTTTAACTGCAGTGATATAAGCGTCTCCTCCATTGGCTTGGTCAAGTAAACTAGCGCAGGCTAATGATCCATCCAGTATCTCTTTTGCCCATTCCTGAAAATTAACTTCTTGCCCGGCGCGTAATAGGTGTAAACCTGGATCACGTCCAAAGTAGACCATCCGCTTTTGATTTTCTTGTCCCTCTGCATGCTCTTCATCGGAGGTTTGTGGGCTATCGCTAAATAAACAATATAGGAGAAAGGCATCAAGGAGATGCATTTGTTCGGCGGTCATTCCCAGAGGCTCGTAAGGGTTTAGGTCCACGCAGCGCACTTCAATATATTCTACGCCCCGCAATCGCAAAGCTTGCAGTGCAGTTTCGCCCGATTGGGTGGTGCGTTTAGGGCGAATGCTGCTGTAAAACTCATTTTCAATTTGCAGCAGGCTAGTGTTGAGCTGACGATAATTGCCCTGCGCGTCTTTAACACCTATGTCAGCGTACGCGGGGTGAGTCTGGGTGATAGCGCTGCACAAGGTTTTGAGGTAGCTGCTGAGGTTGTTGTAACAGACAAACAATGTTTGTTGGGCGTCACTTTGATAGCCCAGATCGCCCATACGCAATGAGGTTGCGTAGGGTAAGTGCTGAGTATGGGAATCATCGCCAAACGCTTTCAGTCGATGTGGGCGACCTGCAACAAAACTATCGCTCACTGCTGGCGCCGCACCAAACAGATAAATCAGTAGCCAGAAATTACGGCGAAAATTGCGAATTAGGGCAAAATATCGCTCGGTTTTGAAATCTTGTAACGGTTGATTATTGCCTTCCAGATCTTGTAACTCACGCCAAAAATCATCGGGCATTGAAAAGTTGTAATGAATGCCGGCGATGGTTTGCATACTGCGGCCATAGCGGTAGCCAAGTCCAACGCGATAGATGGTTTTCATGATGCCGCTATTGGTGCTGCCATAACGTGCGACTGGGATTTGCGCATCAGCAGGCAGTGCGCAAGGCATGCTTGCCGGCCAAAGGAGCTCATTGTTTTTGGCGAGTTGTTGATAGGTAAAGCGGTGAATATCGCTTAATTGCTGTAAAAGCGCATTGATATTGTCAAATGGCTCGGTAATGAATTCGAGTAATGCTTCGCTATAATCTGTGGTGATATGAGGGTGTTTGAGTGCTGAGCCAAGGCCTAGGGGGTGGCCTGTTTGTGCCAATTTTCCCTGCGGTGTAATGCGCAGGCTTTCTTTTTCCAGCCCACGCAAAATGCCGGTGAAAGTAGCATTAGCTGGCGCTTGTGCAAAAGCATTTAAGCACTCTTGCCAGTGGGTGGAATGAGTCAATGACAAAATCTACTCCTTAGGGGGTTACTGTTAAAAGATCTTCAGCGGTTTTGATAGTTTTGGGTGCTTTCGCTATTGGCGAAGGCATTATTTCGATGTCGATACAAGGTAGGCCTTTGTCATCGAGATCGCAGGAAATAATTTTGATGCGTTGCTGATAGTCCTTAGCGCTAATTTCAACCATCTGGTTGATTGCTTCGTCTTTATAAATGGTTTTAAACAGGCTGTTGGCATCATAGCCATCTACCCATTCTTTACTTTTCCCAAAAAAAAGCTTGTCTTGATTTTGCAGAATAAAAGTCTGATTCATAAAACGGCTTTACTCGTTAGTCGCTAGGGAAAACACCCAATAGAGTATTTATGAGCATTGAAAAAGAATTAAACGCGAGTTGCGCAGGTCAGCAACATTGATGGGGGCGTATAGGGAAAAGTTCAAGGGGATATTTACTGTGAAGATTCAGAACGGCTGCCTCATCCTTTTCAGTAAGCAGCCATCCCTGGCCGAGTATATTAAACTAAAGGTAAAGGAGGAGAAATAACCCCATTACAAATCGGTTGGAATGCAGTGAGTTTATCCAGCATGGTACTGCTACCGAGGCCGCTACCTGGGAACAGAATTTTAAATTGACCTTGTTGGTTATGCAGTGCCATGTAGTTAAGGATGACCGTTTCTACCAGTAAGTTGACATTGTTGCCCGCAGGACTCGAAGCTGTCTCTACATCACCGCTGGCGCGCATGTAACCAATTTGTTGGTGTACTTTTTGTGCCGCAGTGATGGTGAGTGGGTCTGAACTAGTGCCATCCATCAATACTGCACGTCGGGTAGGATTGTAAACAAGGAAGAACGCCGAAGCTGTTTGCTGATCATCGCCAGTCCATACGCCTTTACCGCGACCCATAACGGAGTTATCCATCATCCCATTACTAAACACCGAGCCATCGCTGAACACGTAAATCATTATTGGCATACCCTTGCGGGCTGCATATTCAAGGCAAGCGCCAATGCATTTGCCGGCGCGTTCATCGCGTTGCTCGCCAGTAGAACGGTCGCCAGTATGGTAATCGAAGCCGCCCATTTGAATGGTGCCTGCACCTGCATAACCGTTAACAACGAGTTTCATCACTGATGCGGCTTTGCGGAATTCACCATCACTATCAAATTCAGCTTGGGTAAAAATACCCGTACCACCAACAATATCCGGATCGGCAGCTGGATTAATGGCAGAGGGGTTGCCGAAGCGGTCGGCGAGATCAGCACTCTTAACATAACCGCAACGCATCAGTTTCTTGAGGTCAGCATCGCGACTAACACTGGTACCAGGTGCAACATAATTAAGTTTCTGGTCGCTAATTCGATAGATAGATTCCATGACTGAAACCGTATCACTTTGGGTCATCAAGCTCACTAAATCGCCCACATCTACCAAGCCAGTAACGTCGTTGGGATTGTCGATTTTAGTTGGGCGAACTTCCAAATTGATCATTGATGCAGGCGACATAGAGTTGCCACCGGAATCGCTATTGCGTGATCCTATAAGTGTCAGCAAGGAGCCATCAGCACCGGCTTTATTGATGCCGTACATAGGATTATGTGGGTTATTCGCAGTATCGTTTTCGGAGCGAGCTGCGATTACGGCACCGTTGGTTTTGGTAGCAGTAATAGGATTAATTTTTGCCGTAATACCACGCAAAAGCGCGCTGTCGCTATGAAAAGCCAAGCCAAGACTTTGGTTAACAAAGTTAGTGGTAGATGATGCAGGTGTCATGTCTACTGGTAAGCCTTGTTTGTTATAGCCGGCTGCACTGAGGAGATCTAACTGGCCACCTTTTTGGCCTACCAGCACATTAGAGCCAACAAGGTTGGCTCCGCCCGATAAATCAAAACAAATAAATGGAATTTTGCCTGCTCCTTGCGAGGCAATTCCGCAGTCAGTGCGAGCCAAGGCCAGATCAGCCGACAATGCACCAAAAGCAATGGGATTAGCCAGCATATTCATGAGCGAGCCACCGATAACCGTGCCTACTCCAGCTTTAAAGCCTTGGGAAATAAGTTCGCGGCGCGTTACCGGACGGCGATGGTCGTTGAGCAATAGTGGTGCGTCTGGGTGAAGAGGAGCTTTGTACTTAGCCATGTTGTTACCTACTGTAAACGTTGGTATCTAGTGTTCATGTTCTATGTGTTTGTGGATCAGGCATGGCCTGACCTACAGGGTTATTAATGCACTAACATCACTGCGCCGCCCAGTGCTGCTGAACAAGTAGCGGTCACGGTGGTTAAGGTTCGGTTGGATCCAGCTGGACAACTGTTATTGCTGGTACAGCTAACCATTTTAGTGATCAAATTATTCAATTCGGTGCGCAATAAAGCAGGATCTGCCTGATTATTTAATCTTGCCGTGCCGCCGCCAGTTTGGCCAACTTCATGTGCGAGTAGATGTTTTAGCAACGGTTCAATAATTTGGCTGCGTCCAGTCGTATCAAAAGCTGTTGACGCGGGTGCTGCAAAATTAAAGCCGGCAAAGTAGCTATTGGGTGCAGTTGAAGTGCCTACCAAGGCATTACAGTAAGCTACGGCAAGCTGAGTGATACCCATTTGCTGTGCGGCAAGGAAACCATCCATATTGGCCAGCGTCGGTAGCTGTTGTTGTACTTTGAGATAAGTAGCAGCAACTGCGCTATTCGTTTGCGGTACACCAGTCAAATAGGAGAGGCTCGCATTGATTTCAGCAAAGGTATGTACACCAATGAGTGGCTGGCCAGTAATATCGGCGGGAACAGCTGCCGGTGGGGTGGCAGGTACCGCACGGGTGTAAGAGTGAGTGCCAAGTTGATCAAAGGTAACAAAGAACTGATCCTGGTCTGGCCCACCTTTAAGCTCTACTACGGTGCCCAAGGTTGATAGTTGCTGCCGACCATTAACAATTTGGTTGGAATTAATGTTGGTATTTAGATTGGCAAACACTTGGCCCGTTGAGGCTTCTTCACCATTGATGCCAATGCGGATGCCTTTCAACGGTATGTCGGTGTTAATGGCTGTGCCGTCCAGATTGGTAAAGAAGGGATTGGCAAACAAATACCCATAATCATCAAATTGTTGTACTTCAAAGACTACAAAGCTATTGGGTGTGCCAACCAGGCTAGAGACATTAAACAACAGTAAGTACTTGGCGCCCACGCCTACTTTGTAATTGGCCTTAATATCTTCAAGGCTCATAGCGCGCTTGTGAATTGCCACGAAGCGAATGCTACCTTGCCATTGGCCAGTAACGCCGCCAACTTCGTTGCCGAGCGCGAAGGCATAATCAGGGCTCCAGTCTTTTAATGCCGCACCTTTATCCGGGTCAACGTCACCGGTAAATTCACCATTAACATACACACGGCGGCCATTGGTTTGATCAAAAGTAACTACTACGTGTTGTAGCGTTGCTTGCAGACGTTTATCTGTGTCTTTGGTGTGAAGCTCTTGCAGGCCATTGCCATCACTTTTGTCGGTGCGATTGAGGAAGCTATAGTTATACTCGTATTGGCCCAAAGTAAAGTTCCGGTCTTTATCGCTGCCAGAAAAAGTCACTATTCGTGCAGGATTTGAGTCATTTGTACCCTGGGTAACATTATCAGGAATGATCCAGGCTTCAATGCTGTATTCGCCTGAGCCACGAATCAAATCATAGAACTTGCGGCTGCTAGAGGTAGAGGCTTGTGCAAGGCCGGTACTCTTAACCTTTATGCCCCAAGCACTGCTCCAGCCAACATCTCTAAAGATATTGAGGTTGGCTGCAGGTTCAATACCGCTGGTATCGTAAGCGATGGAGCCTTTGCCAGATTTAAACTCATACTTGGCGATAAGGTTGGTATCAACACGACCACCACTACTCAATACGAAGGCATCGGCTAAGCCAACTGTTTTACTAATAACCAATGCAGGATCAACTTGCACAGCAGGAATAGCTGCTGCGAAGGCTACAATTGCATTTTCTATTTCTAGCGAGTTAGCCGTGCAATCATCCCAGCAGTTGTGGAAATCGGTACGTAAACGTTGCACAAGGCGTGAAGCAGCGGGGGTATCCAAGCGAATTTTGGTTTTAGCTGCATCATAAGAGACTGCTATATCGCTGCTGGCAAAATAAGGTTGTTGCTTGGTTAGTGCACTTTCAGAGTGACAACGTGAGCAGTACTGGGTCAGGAGTGGGTAAACTGTTGTTGCATAATTGCCGCGGTCTGCAGGGAAGCTTTTGCTGCTAGCAACATCTTTCTCTGCTGGTGCTTTGAGAACAACGGTATTAGTGCTGGTCGCTGTATTGCCCGCCCAAGCAGTAATGTAAGTCGTAATAATATCACCGCAAGCAACTGAGTCTGCCAGCCAGCAGTTGTGGCCTTTGCTGACCTTATCCACCATATGTGATTCGGAGGGGGTAGCCAGTGTTACCAAGCCATTATTAATAACTGCATCGTAGGCAAGGTTAATATCATCTGTGCGCGCAAAATTAGGTGCTTGCCCTGTAGCCGTGTGGCAACCACCACAACGATCTTCCGGGGCGAGATGTATCCACAGTTCGTTTTGAAATTTTAGTACATCTTCACTGGCAGCTGGTTTTTCGCCTTTGTAGACAAAGCCACCGCTAGTAGCGCCACCGTTGGTGTCGGGTTTGGGCGTGTTCTTAGCCGCGCTGCCAGAGCCACAACTTGCAATCAACAAGCTCATTGACAGCAAAGCTGGAATAACGAAAGAAATATGGGCTGGGCGAACGAAAAATGATGTTGATTTCACAATAGTCACCTTATTCACCTTTGCAGTAGTCGGCAGTGTCGATAAAGACTTGTTTTAATTTGTAACCACTAGCGGCAAAGTTGCTGGTAATGGTTGCGATTTTGCTGCGATCTACAGCATCTGCGGGTTTGCGTAAGCACACATGCTTAAAGACTTTTTCGACTTGGCAGCTGGCAAATGTTTGGCTGTAGGCCAGCTCTTTAGCCATACTTTTAGCCCCTGAGCCGCTACCAGGTAAGGTTGCTGTATCCCAGCCTAAATTACTGTTGACACCCGCACGCCAGTAATTTTTCCAGTCATCGTTTTGAGTAACGTAACCGTAAGGGAAGGTGGTGCTGTTAATACGGTATTTTTCTTTCACGCGGCTGTCGGTTTTGGGATCGATAGTGCCTTCGGTGTTGTAACTAATGCTGCCGTTTAAGCCTTCAGGATCACTGGTTATATCAAACACGTAATCATAATAGGCAAAGGCTTTAGCCATAGGATCCATACCACTGTGGCAACCAATACAGCCGTTTAGGAAGACGCGACTATCACCACCTGGGCTGCGGCTTACATCCTGACGAATAAAATCCGGGACACGGGTAGTGTCATGTACTTGTTCGAGATCGCGACACATGTGGTTAATGAGAGTAAAGCGGAACATGGCGCGATTAGTTCCCGCTTTGAAAAAGGCAGCGGCGGCGGCGCGGCTGGTAATAACACCTACGGTTGCATCAGTGGGTAAGCCATTGAGCGACGATTGAGTATGACGCTCTAAGTTATCTCGTAGGCTATAGCCCATAGTTTCAAGGGTTTTGTAGTGATCGTTATTGCTATTTGAGTAGGCGGGTAGGCCGGCATTTTTGCCAATATAAAGTACATCATCGAACAGGATTTTACGGAAATCGTCGTCGTCGCGCACAAGGCCAATAACGGTAGCGGTATAATCATTGAGTGGTGCAAACACCGTTTGATCGCGGTTGGTCCAGGGGGTGACCATGTTTTTCAGCACTACGCTATAAAAGGACTCATTCTGCATTGCCAGATTAACGGCACCTGCTTTGTTGCCAGCTTCCAGAAAAGTCGTCATCTGCAGCAGGACTGTCTCGGTCGGGGGAACTCCCGCAACGCGATTATGGATTTGCAGCGCCTGTTCGCGCGGACCGGCATAGGCCGCGGCAGCTAATAATCCGGCACCTAAAATTATTGATTTAAGCCCAACGCGCTGAAAATTTAGCCATTGCGGTAAGGCGGATGAGAGGGCTCTGGTGATAATTGGTAGAGTCACGACTGCTCCCGAAATAGGTATGTACAATAGGTTTAAATAATGTGGCGTTGGGTTTTGATTTTAGCAGGCTATTACGCCGATAATTAATTATAGGCGGCTGAACGGTTCAAACCTGTGGCCGACTAGTAAATGTACTTGTCAACTGAATCACATAAATGGAAAGTATTTGATATTTTGCCGCCACCAAAGCCAAATTGTGCGACATTCATTTAGGAATTGTAGATTTTAATGAGGTCTTAGCCGCCGCCTCATTATTATTTCCGCTCAATAGTCTCTTTCGCCCGCTCAACAGTTTATTGCCGTGCTAGTGAGATGTTTCGTGATTAAATCGAGAGAATGAACAGTTGAGTTAGCTGACAATACAAGCTAATCACGCCATAAGCCGTAAATAATCGGCTTATGGAAAATATTACGCTATTCTTTCACGATGCTTCAACAAGCTATTTAAACAAGGTAATGTGTATGAAACTCTCGCAAATGACATTTTTCATCAGGCCGCTATTAATCATCAAGCCGCTCTTGATAATCGCGGGAGTTTTAATGCTTTCTTCTTGCGGAGGAGGTGGATCCAGCGGCAAAGGCAGTAACCAAAAGCCTGATCCTGTGGCTGTCGACTTACCCATTGCTTATATTGAGCGGCCGATTCCGGTAGATAAAGACGGTAAGCCGGTGTTTCCTGATCTGCTCGATCCAGCAGCTTTCAACCCTGGCGCAAAAATCCTGTTGAAAGATCGCGCTACAGCACAGGCTGTTGCCGTTGATATTACTCAAAATGCCTTTAAAGATGATCCTAATTTTGACCCGGCAGACCCCAAAAAAGGTTACGACGTAAAAGATTTGTCAGCTAGCGCCGATGGTAAGAAGCTGGTCTTCTCCATGCATGCCCCCAATATTGAAGGCGCCGATCCTGCAGATCAACCCACCTGGAATATTTGGGAATATAATCTGGCAACTAAAGTGCTTCGCCGTATCCTTAGCTCCGATATAGTTGCCGAAGCAGGGCAGGATTTAAGCCCCCATTACTTATCAGATGGCACTATTCTGTTTAGCTCTACGCGTCAAACCCGCAGCAAGGCAATATTGCTTGATGACGGCAAGCCACAATTTTCAGCGTTGGAAGAAGGCGGCGATATGCCCGCTTATGAGCTGCACACCGTGAAAGACGACGGCACAGATATTCAGCAAATTACCTACAACCAAAGCCATGACTTACAGCCGACAGTACTACAAAATGGACGTGTGCTTTACACTCACCGGGATCAATTTGGGGGTGACAAACTCAGTTTTTACACTGCCAACCCAGATGGTACTCAAGTCGAACGTAGCTATGGGTATTTCAGTATGAACCCAACACCCGCCATGATGGGTGACCCAATGAATCGCCTTTTTAAACCACAAGAGATGGATGATGGCCGCATAGCAGCCATTCTCAAGCCTGATGCCGCTCTTCTGGGTGGTGATATGGCGGTGGTGGATGTGCCGCATTTCTTTGAAAATGATCTGCAAATTCCTGCTGGAGGTGGTACTGGCACTGCACAAAATCCTATTTCTATCTTGCCGGTTAATATCAAAATAGGCACAGTCGATGCGCCAGAATTCTCCAAGCATGGGCGCTTTTCTGCACTTGCACCGCTGCATGACGGCACTAACCGTTTACTCGTTAGTTGGAGTCAGTGTCGTTTAATTGATCCTAAGGACCCTGCTCCGGCGACACCCACAAAATTTGTAGCTTGTACGGATGCAAATTTAGCGCTTCCCGGAATTCTAGAGGCTCCAGCGCTCTATGGAATTTGGATTTACAACATTACTGACCAATCACAACAACCCGTAGTTCTTGCGCAAGAAGGGAAGATGTTCACTGATCCTGTGACCATAGAAGTGCGCGCCCCTTCCACTTACCAGAAACCAAACATAGATGTGAATTTAGCCAAAGAAAGTGTAGGGATGCTGCATATTCGTAGTGTTTATGACATGGATGGCGTTTTCACGAATTATGGCTTTACCACTGCACCGACAAGCGTAGCGGCAATGACTCAAGCTGCCCCCGACGAACGCCCTGCGCGGTTTGTTCGTTTTGTAAAAGCAGTATCTATCCCAGATAAAGATACTCAGGATGCCCTTGACCCTATGAAAACCTATGGCGGCTTGATTAAAAAGTTCAATGGCCGCAAAGAAATTTTGGGTTATGCACCGGTTGAACCGGATGGGTCAGTAAAAGTAAAAGTACCGGCTGATGTTGCTTTTACGCTTGAAGTTCTCGATAAAGATGGTAAACGCATTGGTGCAACCAAAAATCATTGGCTGCAACTACGCCCTGGTGAAGTGCGTGAATGTAATGGTTGCCATGTTGCTACTAATCTAACTTCTGGTCATGGTCGTGTAGATGCAGAACTTGCTTCTATTAATTCTGGTGCTGCAACAAGCGGAGTGCAATTCACTAATACCGTGCGTTTTGATAAGTTAGGAACCCCGGAAACTCCCACCATGGGCGAAACCATGGCCGAGTTTGCGAGCCGTACGACTTGGTGTTTAACCCCTGGTGATGCGAGTACTTGCACGCCGTTCAGCAGTAAAGCCGGCACCAATTTGCGCGCCTCAAGTGTGGATTTGGTATTTGATGATGAGTGGACGGATATCAATGTGCGTGCAAAAACCCCTGGCTTTGCTTACCGCTATACAGATTTGGCACCTACTCTACCGGATGTGCATGCGCCAACATCAGCAGCTTGTATGGAAACTGATGGTTGGACAAGTCTGTGCCGCATCATTATTAACTACGAGCAAAATATACAGCACATGTGGGAGCGGGATCGCACAACGGGTGCGTGTATCAGTTGCCATGCTTCATCCGTTACGGATGCAGGCGGCAATACCACTGCTATAGTGCCTGCAGGACAATTAGAGTTTGGTCGAACAAAAACTGCAGCAGATCAACCAATGCTCTCATATAAACAGTTACTTGATGCGCGCGACAAGCAGATTTTGAATGATGGCGGTGCACTGACTACGCTTATCCCGGTGTGCGAATTTGTCGTTGATAACGATGAAATCCCAGAATGCGTTGTTACTTTGGATGCGAATAATTTACCAACCTGCGTAGGAGTGACTACTTGTCAATTTGAGCAGGATGCAGTAACAGGAGCCGTATTAATAGATGGTGCGACAGGAAAACCAATACCTTTGACGACGACTGCACAGCTCAATTCACCTATGAGTCGTGGTGGCGCGCGAGCAAGTGCAAAATTCTTTAGTAAATTTAATGCAACTGGCACACATAACGGCTACCTTAATAACAGTGAACTTAAACTCTTAGCTGAATGGTTGGATTTAAGTGCCAATTATTATAATAACCCGTTCGATTCGGTTGAACCTTAATCTCAAAATGAGTTGAAGTGTGTTGAGTGATTTAAAAAAACAATTAAAAAAGATGCTGTATTGGAGAAAGCCATTTATTGGCTTTCTCTTTTTAATGCTCAGCTTTTCGTTAATGTTCAGCTTTTCGGCCCTCGCGTCGGAGCCATTGCAGGTCACTGTTAATGACGCATTTATTAACGTCCACAATGGCCCGGGAAGCGGCTATCCAATATTTCATGTTGTTGAACGCGGTGAGGTTATCACTCTGCTAAAAATGCATACAGATTGGATTAAGATAAAAACTGCGCGCGGTCTCACCGGTTGGATTAACCGCGGCGATATTTCATTAACACTCAGTCCTGATGGCGCAGTACCTGAATTTAAAAACGACAATCAATCAGATTATGTGGTTGATCGCTTTGAATTGGGCGCTGGGTTTGGAGACTTTGATGGCGCTAAAGCATTTGATTTAAATTTGGGTTATCGTTTTACTAAAAACCTGTCAGCAGAAATGAGATTAGCGCAAAATACGGGCGAGTTTTCTGACAATCAAATAATTGCATTGGCGATTTTGCACCAACCATTTCCGGATGGAACTGTATCCCCCTTTATTGGCATAGGTGCAGGGACTATAAAAACCACTCCCAGCTCAACACTGGTGAAAACAGAAGATCGCAAAGATCATTTATTGCAAGCTAGCATAGGTGCTTATGCGCACATAACCAGTCGATTTTTTCTGCGCATAGAACTTACTAACGATTACATACTCACCAGCCGTAATACCAACGAAGAGGTTAAGGAATGGAAAGTCGGTTTCAGCGTATTTTTCTAATAGCATCATTATTGTTCAGTGTGTTATTTGCATTTAATGCACCTGCTTTTGCAGGAGAAGCAAATGATAAAAATGATGACGGTGAATTAGGAAAAATAATTACGCCCGATATCAAACGTCGCACCATTAAAGAAGCAGATTTGAATAGCGAAAATTTTGAATTAGGCTTGTTTTATGGTTTGCTTACCGTGGAAGATTTCGGCACTAACGAAGTTTCTGGTGTAAGTTTTTCTTATCACATCACTGAAAGATTTTTTACCGAAGGAGCTTATGGCATTAGCACGGTACAAAAAACCAGTTATGAATTGTTGAGTGGCGGCATTCAACTGTTAACAGATAATCAGCGCAATCTGACTTATTATAATTTATCACTTGGTTATAATTTATTGCCGGGCCAGGTTTACATCACCAAAAATTGGCATTTTGATACCAATATTTATTTTATGGCGGGTGCCGGTAATACGCATTTTGCGGACAAGAATTTTTTTACTTACAACTTTGGCGCAGGGCTACGTTTTTATGCCACCGATTGGCTTTCGATGGACTTAAGCATGCGCGATTATGCCTTTACACATGAATTATTTGGTATTAGCAAAAAGACAAATAATTTGGAAGGCCGCTTCGGCATGTCGATTTATTTTTAGTAATCACGTATTGATAGAGTGAAAAAATTATTGTTCGCAACATTTGATTTTGAGGTATTTATGTTAATAACATCCTGGGTAAAAAAAATAGTTAGTAGTTTAGCAACCGTGTTGCTATTGAGCGTATTTGCACATGCAGCGTCAACACCAGCACCAGATTTCACTTTGAAAAGTTCAACGGGTGTAAACGTTCGCCTTGCCGAACAACATGGCCAAGTGGTAATGCTAAATTTCTGGGCTTCGTGGTGTGGCCCTTGCCGTCAAGAAATGCCTCTACTAGATGGTATTGCTAAAAAATACGGAAAAATGGGTTTTGTGCTTTATGGAATTAATGTTGAGCAAGACAATACGGACGCTAAAAAAATGCTTAAAGAACTCGGTGTTGTGTTTCCTATATTATTCGACACTGAAAGTAAATTAAGCAGTTTGTATAGTGTTGAAGCTATGCCTACCAGTGTCATGATCGACAAAAAAGGCCAAATCCGTTACATCGATAAAGGTTATAAAACGGGTGATGAAGATAAATATCGCGCGCAAATTATGGAGTTAATTCGCGAATGAATTTAAAGCGATTCGCCATCAGTCTGGCATTGCTCAGCGCGCTTTCTGCTTGCGGTTACATCAAGCCGATTAAGCCATGGGTAAAGCCTTACGAGCGCCAAAATATTGCAGATCCGATTATGAGTTTTAGCCGCGATCCGGTGGCGGACAGTTACCTCTCTCATGTGCGTGATGCGCGCGAAGGTGCTAGTGGTGCAGATGGTGGTGCGGGAGGCGGTTGTGGTTGTAATTAATGCAATGCAAAAAATAATATCAAGCTACGTTTGTATTCCCGCTGTTTTGATGAGCGCAGCGATAATAGTTTCAGGCAGTATTGTTTCTGTGAATGCAACGGTGTTGCCCGATGAGCGTGTAGATGTGTTAGGGCATATGTATGACGGCGGCGGTGTACAGGTTTCTGGGCCATCTATATTGATAAGAAAAAATATCGGTAGTGCGGTTTCAGTAACCGCTAATTATTATGTCGATATGGTAAGTAGTGCATCAATTGATGTGCAGTACAGTAAATCAACAGCCGATTTATTGTCAGGCGCTAGTCGTTACAGTGAAGAGCGCGTTGAAAAAAATATTGGTCTTGAATATATTCACGATCGCACGACATTTGACATGGGTTATACCACCAGTACAGAAAATGACTACAACGCAAAAACCTATAGTTTTGGTGTGAGCCAAGCATTTTTTGGCGATTTAAGTACCTTAAGTTTTGGTTTGGGTTTTGGGCAGGATCTGGTTGGCAAAAATCTCAATGGTAAACCAGATCCAGCATTCCGTTTGTTGGCAAAAGAGCGGCGGAAATATACGCTTGGTTTTTCACAAATACTGACTAAAAATCTTATCGTTGACTTAAGTGTAGATACTGGTTCGGATCATTGTACTAACGCACTTGAGCATGACAGTTGCCTTAACAATCCGCAACGTTTCGTTCGTTATGAATCGCCCTTAGGTATTAAATGGCAATCAGAAATATATCCGCTAACACACAATACTGATGCTGTTGGATTGCGAGCCATTTATCATTTACCGTTTCATGCATCAATTCGCGGAGATGTGCGTAACTTTTCTGATAGCTGGGGAGTAAAGGCAAAAAATGCGGAACTGCGATATACGCAGGAAGTGTATAAAGATGTTTTAGTTGAAGTAAAATATCGGGTATACAGTCAAACACAAGCCGATTTTTACAGCGACCTATTTCCCTATAAAAATTCACAGACTTTTCTTGCGCGCGATAAGGAGTTAAGCCAATTTTCTTCAAAGAGTATTGGTCTCGGAGTAACCTATAAGTTACCTTGGGCCTTGCCAGGTT
>JANYIO010000006.1 GCA_025362015.1 Gammaproteobacteria bacterium
AATACAAAAATTATTCAGGCAATACATCCTGATATGACACGCACTGAAGCTGTTGATGCTATGGAGTTTGAAGTTGCGCTTTATCTTCCGTCGCCGCGCTTCTTAAGAATTCGCTCTGCTGTTGACGATGTTTCATCAATGCAAGCTTATGACACACAGGGTAAGCCCATAGCATCTGAAATATACGCCAACTATTTGGCGACTGTACTACCCACTAAATTCTTAAATACGCAATTTGGAAAAAATTATATGTTGCGTTATGCGAATCAATAAATGTTTATTTTTTGGAGTGTGACGTTATGGCTGATGTAACAATTATTGGATCTGGGATGGGCGGCAGCGTGTGTGCAATCATGCTGGCAAAACTTGGTTACAGTGTTGTCTTGTTAGAGAAGGGACAATTGCCACGGTTTGCTATTGGTGAATCTACAACGCCATTATTCAGCAAAAAAATTCGTCATTTGGGGCAGGCCTACAGCATCCCGGAATTTGAGTATTTGGCCACATACGACAGCATCAAGGAGTATAACTTGCCCATTACCTGCGGTCCCAAAGAATTGTTTCATTATTTTTGGCAGGTACCCGGTCAACTTAATGCAGTAGAAGATAATGTGATTCGTGAAATTATTGTGCAAACCCCGGAAGTTGATACGCAATTACTTCGTGGTGAATGCGATAAATATCTGGTGGATGTTGCCATCCGTTATGGTGTTGATTATCGCGACCTAACCACTATCAATGATATCCAGTTTAATGATGATGGTGTCATTCTTGATTGTGAATCGGCGCTACAGGGTAGTTATCAGCTTGCGACAAAATTCATTATTGATTCTTCAGGATTCAAATCCTTGATTTCGCAAAAATTAAACCTGGCAGTCCCTGCCGCAGAGTTAGATGTCCCGCTAAATTCTCGTTCAATATTTACCCATTTTGAAAATATCAATAATTTCGAAACCGTTGCCAATGCATCCGAAGACTTTATTGGACGCTCGCCAGCTGGTCGCGAGCGTGCCACACAACATCATTGTTTTGATGGTGGATGGGTATGGATTATCCCATTTGAGAATGGTGTTACCAGCGTTGGTTTAAATCTTGATATTGATATCTTTGGTGAAAATGATTTACCTGCTGAAACTGAATTCTGGGATATCGTTTCTCGTTACCCAATTATTTATAAAATGTTGGACGGCAAAAAAGTAAAATTTCCGTTCATTAAAACCGGAAGAATACAACATTGTGTTCGTGACGCGGTAGGCGATCGTTGGGCAATGTTACCGGGTGCTGCCGTAGGTGGCGATGCCTGGTTTAGTACTGGTTTGGCTTTCACGCTTATATGCGCGCACCGATTAGTGGATATTTTGCACACCAAGATTTTACCCGAGCAAAATTTTGAAAAATCTCTGTTGCAGAACTATGAAGTTGCTTTGTTTAAAGAATGGAAAACTACTTGTGTCATGGTGAATGGTATTTACAAAAGCTTTAAACATTTTGAGGTGTTTAAACACTATTGTTTTTTCTGTTTTATGGGGGCTGAGACTTTTGCTTATCGTGGCGGTGTGGCACGCCCGCATGATATGAGCAGCCTACTGTTGAATGCAGGAGATGTTGATTTCATGAAAAAATTCGATCACTTTTACGATATTGTAATTGCGTTGCATGGAGAAACAAAGATATTGCCGGAAACAATTGAATTCATGCGTAATTTTGTTCAAGTTGAAATGAAGCCTTACAATTTTAGAGATTACGGAAATCCAGTTTACGGCGGCGTTCACAAACGCGTTCCCATGATGAAGCCAGTAGGTGTAAACCCAATCGCTCAATCGACATCAGTGGTAAGTGTATTGCCACTGGAACTGGCGTAAGTTAATTAAGGAGAATAGATGATGAGCGAGCCGGAGATAGTTAGAGTACCCGAAATTCTTGAGTCTATTAGCTGCGAATCACTTGTTATCGGTGGCGGTATTGCAGGCTGTTGGACAGCCCTTAAATTGCTTGAGCGTGGTATTGCAACTGTCTTGGTTTATTACGATGGGGTTGATCGTGGGGGTCGTTTAGGTTCTACCCAATTATCGGTGGGTGCGATTAATACCTCGCCCATATTGCGCGATGATTATCCCTCATGGCTTGATGAGCTGGGGCGGGGGCAGGTACAACATTCTGTGAGCCAAACTCCCATCGATTATTTATCCGAAGAGCTTGCTGAGTTAACAAAATTTGACCCATTAAAATCGGTTGAAATTGGCGTTGCATTATTGTCGTGTTCTGGCAAAAAATTAGTTGATATTTTGTTAGCTCATTTACGAGAAAATGGCGCCATTGTTTTGTCCAACGCATGGGTTGTAAAAATTAATGCGTCAGAAACTGAATGCAATGGTATTCAATATCAACAAGACAGCAAAGTGGGTTTAATAAACGCATCGAGTATTGTGATTGCGAGTGGCGGGTATTCTGGGTTGTTTCATGGAGCGGTTAAAACTGGCACCTATGGTTCAATTCACGCGCGCTTTTTACAAGCGGGTGGAAAGTTAAGTAATGTAGAGTTTATTTTTAAACATGGTTATGGCCAGCCAGATTTAGGCAAGTTAACGCCAACAGAAGAGTTGCCGGGTGTTGAAATTGTAGATGATGAAGGAAACCATGTTAGCTGGCTGGAGGAAGAGCTATTCAATGGCCGTGGAACCTACAATCATTTTCAAGCATTCATGACCTGGCGAAAAGATGAATCAAAGAAATATTTTGTTGATTTTCGTTACTGTGATTTTCATCGCGAAATGAAAAGTATGATTCGAGATTGTCATTGCACCGAAGAAAAAAAATATGCATTGGCTGAAACTTACGTTTTACCGCACAATTATCAACAGTTTTATGAGTGGCTTAACTCAATTTTGAATGGAACCATTGAATATAGCTTTCAAATGTTCAATGTAATTAAACCTCTTCTTACATCAACTTGCTCCGGTATGAAACATCGTATTCGACAAATCGCCTATTTCTCAATGGGAGGTATTATGCATTACGGTTTTCAAACCAACCTTAAGCATGTTTTTGTGAATGGCGAGGCCATGCATGACTACGGTGCTCATCGTGTTGGTGGGTTGCCTTGGGCATTGTATTTAAGTGCCGCAAGAAAAATTGCTGATCATATTATTTTAATAAAAGATCGGGGTGACTTGCTGCCTGGAAAAGCTGAAGTGGTAGCTAAATTAGCCAGGTTTGATCCAGACATCTTAAGTAAAATACAGCTCAAATTATTTGAATTTATTGAACAGGGGCGTGATGAAACTCAGTTGCTTGTATTGCGAGATTGGCTTACGGAGCAGCGTCAGTTACTCGATCAGCAAGGATGTTCCGTGGATGACGCCTACGCATATCTGTTAATGGCAGAGGCTGTTGTGCAATCGTCCATTTTGCGCAAGGAGAGTCGTGGTTGTTTCTTCCGTTCTGATTACTCCCAGGAGGATTATCAGCTTCAGAGAATGAGAACTATTTGTGCATTTGACGCAATTTCTCAAAATATAACCGGTTATCTTGTGGATAAGTCGCATATTTTTGATTTAATTGTGAATAGTCATCAGAAAAAATCAATTGCAGATATCGGTCTGGAGAAAAATAATGCGGCATTTTTTCTCTTGAAAAAACATATACATTTTCACGGCGATAAAATCGCCGTTGAATGCGAAGGCGAATTTTTTAGCTATTCCCAATTAAATGACTTGGTCGATCAATATGCTTACTACCTATTTTCGCAGGGATTAGTAAAGGGGGATCGCGTTGCTATTTTACTAAATGACAGTCCTCACTGGATCGCTATTTTTCTAGCCTGTTTACAGCTCGGTATTATTGCAGTGCCGCTCAATTCATATGCAAAAGAGCAGGATATATTGTATTTCCTGGAGGATAGCGACGCCGCACTATTGATAACTGAAGTACACTTGTTAAGTAAATTAGATCTCAGTCAATTGTGTAATAAAAATAACACGCGTATTGCAATGCTGGAAGATATCTATCCTTTGTCGGAAGGAAAAATTAGTCGTTGTATTCCGATTACTGAATCAACGATTGGTTTTATTTTGTATACATCCGGTAGTACCGGGCGCCCCAAGGGCGCTGTACATACCCATGGACATATCGAATTTACCGCAGTGCATTTTGCAAAGACGGTATTGCGACCAGTACCAGATAGCAAATTCTATTCTAGCTCTCGTTTGTATTTTGCGTATGGCTTAGGTAATAGTCTTACCTTTCCGCTGTATTTTGGTGGCACTAGTGTGTTGACTAGGCACAAACTGGGAGCTGACGCCACGTTAGATTTAATGAGGAAAAGCAAAATTACTCATTTTTTCTCAATACCCACTATCTATGCTCAACTTTTAGCAGAGTTGAATGCTCAGCAAGGTTCGCTACCAAATTTACAAGTCTGTGTAAGTGCAGGTGAGCCTATGCCTCCAATGATTGCACAGCGCTGGGTAGAGCAGTCGCAATGCCAATTGGTGGATGGTATTGGTAGTACTGAGGCATTGCATATTTTTTGTTGCAATTTCTACAATTCCGATAAATCTGCTGCCACTGGGAAGCCGGTGTCCGGCTATAAATTATTTATTTTGGATGACAATAATTTTTCAATTACAAAACCGGATCGGCACGGAAATCTTGCGGTTTCAGGAGGATCTATCGCATTGTGCTACTGGAATAACCCCGACGCTAGTAAATTAGCATTTAAAAATAATTTATTAAAGACAGGTGATTGTTATCGTCTAAATGAATGTAATGAATTTGTTTTTTTGGGGCGCAGTGATGATTTATTTAAGTCATCTGGATTATGGGTCTCAACGGTTGAGGTTGAATCCGCTTTGAAGCAATTGGAATATGTTGCAGATGCAGCCATGGTAGTATTTATGAGCTCACTAGGCACACAAATGACAGCAGTATTTATCACCCCTAATGCAGAATATCTTGCTAACAATATTAATGCTATTGCGCAAGATCGCGATAGTAAACTATCACAAAGTATTAATGTAGATTTAAAGAATATGTTTAGCCATCACAAACTGCCAAACTATATTCTTATCAAAAATGAATTTCCGAGAACCGCTACCGGTAAGGTGATGAAACCTATATTACGGGATATTGCTATTTTACACGATAAGCGTATGAGCGTTGCGAGTAAGGACAACCCTAAAATGCATCTTGCGACTAACGAGGTTGTTTAAATGCAGGATATTACCTATAGCATTCATGAAGTAGCATCTAGTATTTATCAATTAAAAATGCCGTTACCATTTCGCCTTGATCATATCAATCTTTATTTGCTTGAAGACAATGATGGCTGGATTCTTATTGATACGGGCTTAAATACGGAAACCAGCCAAGTGTTGTGGGAAAAGTTTATTACTAGTGGCTTTTTTATTAAGCCGATTAAAAAAATTTTGCTAACACATCTTCACCCGGATCATATTGGAATGGCTGCGTGGTTATCTGGGCGGCTAGGGGCTTTGGTATTTATGTCCCAAGGCGATTGGAAGATGGCGCAGTTTTTATGGAAAAATGATGAGGCTCTTTCTGAGGGAATCTATAGTCATTACTGGAAGAACTTTGGAGTGCCTGAGCCACTGGCTTCTGACATGGTAGCTCTTCGCGGGCAATACAAAATGTTGGTTAAGGTTTTGCCAGAGGTAGTAACGTTTATTAAACCCAATGAGCAGTTGTTCATCAATAATTCCCGGTGGATTTTATTGCCTGGCATTGGGCATTCACCAGAGCATTTATGTTTGTGGAATTCTGATCGGAAAATATTAATAAGTGGCGATCACATATTACCAACAATCACTCCAAATATTAGTTATCATCCAGTAGGCTTAGATAATCCATTGGAGTGTTATCTAAATTCGCTGGAAGATTTTCTACAGCTCAATTGCAACAATTGCTTTCCTGCACACGGGCCTATTTTGGTCAATTATCATGAACGTATTCATGAAATTATTCTTCATCATCAACATAAGTTAGCACTGTTAATGAATAGTATTCATCAACCCATTACCGTTTATGAGGCAATGCCAATTCTCTTTACAAGGGATTTACCAAAACATCAATTGATGTTCGCCTTCGGTGAGACAGCGGCGCATTTACTGTATTTGGTCAATAGAAAGTTTTTGAAATTAGATACAACTAATGAATGGAGATTTATTAATAATTTTGCACGCACAAGTGATTCTATTTCAACCCATTATTCATTAGGAGGCGTATCCTTGTCAGCCCTTCCAACAATTCCAATTTGATTGTCCTAGCGGTAAATCCTAATCATGTTTGGAAAAATAAAATATTCCTTTGTAGTTATGCTATATCTAGTCTTTCAGCTAATGGTTTTAAAAATCGATGGAAACCATTTCTGATTCTTACCAATTTATTATTATCGTTTTTATGTTGATAAAAAATATTCTATCGTCATCGTCCGGAAACCCGCATATAGCTTAATCCGCAAAATATGACTTTAATATCTCCACCGAAACCCAGTGGAGACATCCCATGAACAAACCTTTATCCCGTACATTTCAAGCCGCACGGCAAAAGCATATCGACGCCCAAGCAACTTCTGGTCTTTCGCAATCAGATTATTGCCGCGCACACCAACTGGGGATTAAATATTTTAGTTTCTGGAAAAGTAAGTTGCGTAAAACAACTAAGCCTGCTGTTAGTGATAATTCTATTGCCCTATTCCTGCAACGTTGAAAATTATTGAAACACGCCGCAAAAAAATACGCGTGCAATGGTTGTCACGATGAAATTAAACGCGCCAAAAAAGATTTCCCACCGCTGTTTCCCAAAGGCATGGCATCACCGAGTTTGATTGCGTTTTTAATTGTGTGCAAATACGCAGATCATTTACCTTTATATCGCATTTCACAGATTCTAAAACGCATGGGCATTGAAATTTCTGATTCATTGATGTCAAATTTTCGGACGCTTACTGAACATCTTTTAGAACTGATTTCTTCAAGTGGTGACTGCGCTTAGGCAGCAGACAATTGCGCAGCTAGCCAAGCCTTTCACAAATAGTTTGCCAAATAGAAAACTATTATGTATAGTTTTCCACATGGGAAACTATTCTTCATCTCTTAACGATGTATTCCACGCACTGGCCGACCCTACGAGGCGTTCTGTTATTGCGCGGCTCGGCAGCAGCTCTGCATCGATCAAGGAACTGGCCGAACCATTTGGTTTGGGGCTACCTTCGTTCTTGAAGCACATCAAAGTTCTCGAGAGTAGCGGTCTCATTACGTCAGAGAAGATAGGGCGAGTGCGAACCTGCAAACTAGAGCCTGTAAAGTTAGCCGCTGCCGAAAAGTGGTTTGACGAGCAGCGCAAGGCTTGGGAAAGCCGATACGAAAATCTTGATAATTTATTAATTAATCTGAAAGGAGAAAAAAGATGAAAGGTGGTATTCAATTCGACTTCCTTGTTGACAAGGTAAATAGCACCCTCACGATCAAAAGAGAATTTGCTGCCAACCGACAATTGGTTTGGGACTGTTACACGAAATCAGAACTGCTTGATCAGTGGTTTGCGCCCAAACCCTTAACAACAAAAACCAGGGTTATGGATTTCAGTGAAGGTGGGCATTGGCACTACGCGATGGTTGAACCCAACGGACAAGAATATTGGGGGCGCATGGACTATCAAACTATTCAGCCCATTGCTAATTACACCGCGCTCGATGGCTTTTGCGATGGCACCGGCACACTAAACCCAGAGTTACCTAGGTCTAAATGGAATGTCTCCTTCGCGGATGTTGCGACGCATACTCTTGTAGAAACGGTTGTTTCCTATGCATCACCTGATGCACTCCAGCAAGTCATTAACATGGGGCTGAGGGAAGGGCTGACCTCGACGTTGGAACGCCTGGATGAGCTTCTTTTAATCCTTAACTAAGTAATGAACGGACCCCATCCGATGCCCAAGCCAAAACATAATCCCAAGGTTGATTCCTATGCTGAAAAGGTCGAAGACTTTGCTAAACCCATCCTCGCTCACCTGCGCACTCTTGTTCACAAAACCTGCCCAGAGGTAGTCGAGGAGATCAAATGGGGGAATCCGCATTTCGACTATAAAGGCGACATGATGAGTATTTTTGCCGCTTACAAGAAGCACTGCTCGTTCACGTTCTATAAGGACGCGCTGATGACGGATGCGCGCCTCAAGGCTAACGATGGCATGCCAGCCGCGAAGCGTTTTATGGGCAAGCTGACGAGTGTTGCTGATCTACCATCAGACCAAGAGCTTAAGGCCTGGATAAAGGAAGCCATGGCGCTCAATGAGCAAGGCCTGAAGCTCCCGGCACGAGAATCCAAGACACCCAAAGAAGTTGGCATGCCTGCGGCATTCGCCGAAAAGCTGCAAGCTAACCCGAACATTGCAAAGATTTTCAAGAGTAAATCTGCATCCTTTCAGAAGGAGTACAACATCTGGATTGGCGATGCGAAGACCGAAGCAACACGGGACAAGCGCATCGAGGAAGCGCTTGCGTGGATTGCGAAAGGCAAGGGGCGATTTTGGAAGTATGCCAAGTAATGGCTCCCATCAGGAGTCGCAGTCAACATTTAATGGAAGCGCAAGCTACCTGAACACTAATAAATGGAATAACTTTATGCTTAAGAATGTATTGTTAGTTATTGCGGCGCTGGTTGTTAGCCTGATGATTTATGCAGCCTTCAAGCCCGACTCCTTCAAGGTTCAACGGACCACAACGATAGTCGCTGCGCCAGGCAAACTATTCCCGCTCATCAACAATATGAGAGCATTCAATACTTGGAATCCCTATGTGCGAAAAGACCCCACAATGCCATTGCAATATGAGGGGGGATCAGAAGGATCAGGGGCGGCCTATTCATGGAGCAGTGAGAATGCTGGTGTTGGTCGTATGGAGGTGGTCGAATCTACGTCACCCTCAAAAGTTGTTATGCGATTAGAGTTTTCAGAGCCTATGAGAGCAATAAACAAGGTGGAGTTTACACTTGAACCAAAAGGTGACAGCACCAGAGTTACTTGGACAATGACGGGATCAATGCCTTACCTACATAAACTGATGACAATTTTTTTCAGCATGGACAAAATGATCGGTGCTGATTTCGAGGCTGGTCTAGTCAATCTTAAATCAATTGCAGAACATCAATGAGTCATCAATAGCGCTCTGCTATTTACAAATACCTAAAATAGAAGTTTTTTGGAAAAAAGGCGGCGGAGGGATTTAATTTCGATCAGATTGTCGATATCCCCAATGTCTGCTCTTGGCCGAAAGCCGTATTTGCAAAATGGGTAAATACAATCATCTTGCTGGGCCACGCCAATGCGAATGAGTGGGGAAATTGACCAAGATTATGCACTTTTGCTTGATCAGTACAAATGTGACATTCAAAACTTATACCACGTATCTATATTCCGCATTAAACGGTTAAGATCAATCGCCCTATTCGGATAGCCTACGGTTGCCTAATTTTTATTGTTGCTGTTTTGCAAAATGCATGTTTCTACAATTGGATGATGTCCGCAGAGACATGTTTCTGGCCCGTCTGCCTC
>JANYIO010000027.1 GCA_025362015.1 Gammaproteobacteria bacterium
GCCATCGACAATTTTTTGATGGAAACGCAAACCAAGCAAATGCCCTACCGTTGCCGCAGGCAATAACCACAAATGATGGATAAGCTGCAAATCTACACCGACATACAAAAATGCACTCATTTTTATCACAACCAAAATAAACCAAAGTACAAACAAAGTATCGCGCAATTGGTGTTTGGCAACATGAGTTGCAAATACCGAGATAATTAAGGGCGCACCGATAAGTGATGTGCCACTGATATAAGCGCCGAGAATTAAAAATATTTTATCCAGCAACGGGCTTTTACTTTTAAAGGGCTTATTTAAAATATAAGAAACAGAGTAGACCGAAACAATACTGAAAATAATCCCCGTCATAATACTTGCAGGAATAGTTAACAAACCCGCCACACCAATTAATTTGGGAATGATCATTACCTTCAGGGATTTTTTCAGATAAGCCCAATCAATAGTGCCATTGTCTTGATTTGTTGTCGTGCCATCACGCTCTAGCAGTTGCTGTTGTTGGCGATGTTTTTGATAATTTTGCCACACAGTAATGGATGAAAAAAATAATAAATGTACCGCAATAATCGGCAAATACACTAAGGGATGATTATCAATGATTAACAAGAATGGCAGTGACATTACCGCACCACCAAAACCTAACCCAGAGCGCACAAACCCGCTCCACACAAAAATTAACGCTATCAATAGGTATTGATAGTTTTGTAAATCAGCCATACAACATCAACTCTTAAAAAGAAAAAGGGAGCAAGACTCCCTTTAGTTGAAAACAAGAAAAATATTACATCCCACTCATCTATATTTTTTCTGAAGCCATACCAAGTCTACTGCTGACGAAGTAGAACAACATTCAAGCGCCATCCCCAAGAACGATGTAAAAGGCCAGCTCAGCTCGCCGTTTTTATACCGACACAGCAGAATACATTAGCAAATTTTACAACGCAGCAACAACTTATTCGCTTGCTGAAAAGGCTTACTGCGAATAACTAAAGCTCATCACGGCTATTCCAATTTTGCCCCGATGCTTTATATTGCCCAGACTTAAGTGCATAGCCCGTGCACCTCGCTTTAGTTCGGTATTTTGTTGTGACCACGACTTCCTACACTCCATCACCAAGCCTCATCAGGCAAACATTGCAAGAATGGAAAACACTTGCGCAATTAGGTGCGCCCATTCTCATCGCACAGTTAGCGCAGATGGCGAACGGAGTCATCGACACAATGATGGCAGGGCACGCCAGCGCGCGTGATTTGGCGGCAGTAGGTATTGGCACAGGGCTATGGATTCCTGTGCTGCTATTTTTTATTGGTACATTGAGCTCAATGCAACCTCTCATCTCCGGGCATCGCGGGGCAGAAAATTTTTCTCGCATAATGCCGCTAACATGGCAAGGCATTTACCTGGCATTGATTGGATCACTGATCACAGCATTACCGCTCACCCATGTGCGCCCAATCCTAGAAATACTGCAGCTGGATATTCAAACTACCAATATTGCTCAAGGATATTTAAATGCTCTGGTGTTAGGTGTGCCTGCCGTACTGCTGCTAAATGCACTGCGCGGCTTAACCGATGGCCTTGGTCACACACGAATCATCATGGCATTTTCACTGCTTAGCACCTTACTCAACTTGCCACTGAATTACATTTTCATTTTTGGCAAGTTAGGAATACCCGCCATGGGCGGTGTAGGCTGTGGCTGGGCAACGACACTCTCTAATTGGATTGCACTGCTCGCGCTACTGGCTTACCTCAATCGCAGCAAAGCCTATCAAGGTTTTCATTTAATTAGCGATTGGGCAAAGCCGAACTGGCAAGACATCAAACATATTTTACATTTAGGCTTACCCATTGGTTTAACGATGTTTGTGGAAGTCAGCATGTTCTGCATGATTGCACTATTTTTATCACCACTAGGGCCTACCGTTATTGCTGGCCATCAAATCGTGCTCAACGCCGTTTCATTATTTTTTATGGTACCACTGAGTTTAGGTATGGCACTTACTTTACGCGTGAGTTTTTTATTAGGCGCTAAAGAAAATGTTAAAGCCCGCTTGCTATCGCGCAGCGCAATATTTTTAGCGCTAGGCATTGCCTGTATTAATGCACCCTTTTTATTTTTTGGCCGCAAGTTTATCGCCCAACTTTACACCGATGATGTCGCCGTACAAACCATAGCAGTGCAATTGCTCACCCTCGGTGCGATTTTTCAAATAGTTGATGTTATTCAAGTCACGATGATTAACTTGCTGCGCGGTTACAAAGATACCAAGCTGCCGATGTTCTTCATGTTATTTTCATTTTGGGGAGTTTGTTTACCGCTAGGATATGTGTTGACCTTTAAAGACTGGCTACATGCACCGCTCGGTGCCGCAGGTTTTTGGACAGCATTAATTGTGGGATTAAGCTGCGCAGCGTGTTTGTTAACGCTGCGAATGTTTCGTTTTACCGCTAAAAATTAAGGTCTAAAAATGGATAATACATCCGCAATTGAACTCAACACCATATTCGGCTTGATGCCGGACTGTTCAAAATAAATTTTCCGATATTTTCCCGTCTTGACCAGACAGCCTTGCATACCCATAAGTTGTGCACCACCAACATCGCTATCTATGTCATCGCCGACCATTATTGCTTCGCTCGCATTTACACCGACAGAATCTAGTACGCGCTGAAAAAAATCGCGATTGGGTTTACCCATAATACGAGCGTTTTTATTGCAGATAAATTCCAACCCCGCAACGAAAAATCCTATATCCGCCTTTAGACCGTCAGAGGTTTGCCAAAAACGATTTTTATGTAACGCAATTAATTCCGCCCCATTATGTATGATGTTAAATATCTGATTAATTAAAGCTAGATCCCAACGCTCACCAATATCACCTAACACCACAAAATCTGGATTAACTTCATCCCATTCAAACGCATTAAAATCAGACTTGATGGCACCAGCCACCACCGGCCAAATACGCAAAGGACGATCCATTTGTCGTTGTAATGATTGTAATTCCAGGCAAGCGCCAATAGGCGCACTAATTAATTCTTCTGCGGCAAGGGTAAAACCTAAACTGCGTAATTGCTGGAGCAATTCAACGTGGGATTTGGTGGTGGTATTGGTGAGAAATCGCAACAAAAACCGGCGTTCACGTAACTGCTCAACTGCGGTAACTGCGCCAGGAATCGCTTCATTACCAATATATAGTGTTCCATCTAAATCGAGCATTATCAGCTTAGGATTGATCATGGTTATTGCCCCTTCGGATGATGACTGAACGACAAGTTTAGCGGATTAATTTTAATGGGTTCAGCAAAAGTCGTACCTTTTTATATTCTTCGTGAAAAACTTTCAGTCACAAGATATAACTGGGTTACTGGCGCTCAGTTAATGTAGGCGGGCTATTGCTGGCGGGTTATACTGCGAGCAATCAATCGCTTTATACAAATTTAGAGGAATAATTATGTCGACGTTTTGGAGCCAGGTGGTACGCGAGCTGGAACCCTATGTTCCCGGTGAGCAACCCCAAATAGATGGATTAATCAAACTCAATACTAACGAGAGCCCTTACCCTCCGTCACCTGAAGTATTGAAGTTGATGACTCAGGATGCGATTGAGCGCTTACGTCTTTATCCCGATCCCAATTCCAAAAAACTAAAAACTACCATCGCCAACTATTACGGTGTTACAACTGAGCAAGTATTTGTCGGAAATGGTTCTGATGAAGTTTTGGCACTTGCTTTTATGGCATTTTTTCAACAGTCGCAACCATTGTTGTTCCCCGATATTAGTTACAGCTTTTATCCCGTTTATTGCAAATTATTTGGCATTAATGCACAACAAATTCCATTGCTTGATGATTTCACTATAGACTTTGCACATTATGCAAAACCAAATGGTGGTATTATTTTTCCAAACCCTAATGCGCCGACCGCCATTGGCAAGCCCTTGACAGACATTGAAACTTTGCTACAAAAAAACACCCAATCAGTAGTCATTGTCGATGAAGCTTACGTAGATTTTGGTGGCGAAACAGCCATTGGTTTAGTAAACAAATACCCTAACTTATTAGTAGTGCAAACCTTATCTAAATCGCGCTCACTCGCAGGCGCACGCGTAGGGTTTGCAATTGGCAATAGCGATTTAATTATTGGCCTCGATCGCGTAAAAAATTCATTTAACTCTTATCCGCTAGACCGCTTGGCCGAAGCAGCAACAATTGCCGCATTTGAAGATGATAGTTACTTTCAAACTTGCCGCGCTAAAA
The DNA here is from genome assembly GCA_025362015.1 of Gammaproteobacteria bacterium. Classification (GTDB taxonomy): domain Bacteria; phylum Pseudomonadota; class Gammaproteobacteria; order Pseudomonadales; family Cellvibrionaceae; genus Cellvibrio. The sequence continues at coordinate 4,271 of JANYIO010000027.1, forward strand.
TTATCACCACAAGGGATTGGACCGCGAAAGAGTTAGCGGCGTTAGGCTTTAGTGTATTACCGTCACAGGCCAATTTCGTATTTGCCAAACCAGCGAACAACAATGCTGTAGAAATAACACAGAAACTGCGCGAACATAAAATTCTGGTGCGCCATTTTAACGCGCCGCGCATTAATGAATTTTTACGTATTACCATTGGCACAGACGCACAAATGCAACAACTGATCAGCGTACTAAAAACGCTGTAGCGCTCCCTCAAGGCAAAAAAACCTGAATATAAATTCAGGTTTTTTAAACTTTTCTATTCAATTAGCAAGCAGTACTACATCCTCTCTGCTTGTATTAGCTGTTTGTGCCAGAAGTACCCTGAATCATAAAATTTTTATCCATTCCCAGCCATTGCAATAGTTGCGATAGCTCTTGATTGCAATGGCAAAGCTTGATGTCTGCTCGCGCTGAGCCTTTTTGCTCTTTAAACAATAACAACATACCCACTCCCATCAAACTGATTGTGGGCGCATGAGTAAAATTCTGTAAGTTTTTTGCCTATAACCCACGCCTATCGATGCTTAATGAATGGCACCGTAATTATCAAAGCATACATAAGGGTTTGAAAAAGGC